>USDK01000020.1 GCA_900553355.1 uncultured Lachnospiraceae bacterium | reverse complement strand
GGGATAAACGCTGAAGGCATCTAAGCGTGAAGCCCCCCTCAAGATGAGATATCCCTAACGGAAGTTAGTAAGACCCCTTGAAGACGACGAGGTAGATAGGGCAGAGGTGGAAGTACAGTAATGTATGGAGCTGACTGTTACTAATCGGTCGAGGGCATGACCAAGGAAGGCTGAAGGCTTGGAGAGAGTTTCTTATATGCAGTTTTGAAGGTACATGAAAAGAATAGTGACAAAGAAGAGAAGGCAGTATTTCGTTAGATACTGCTTTTTTTATATTTTAAATAAGGAGGCAGACGGTGAAGAAAGTATTGGCATTTGATCTTGGATCTTCCAGCGGCCGGGCTATAAAAGGTGAATACGAAAACGGATATTTACAATGTGAAGAAGTTCATCGATTTGATAATATACCAATATGGAGAGGGGGACACCTGTGCTGGGACTTTGAGATGCTCATGAAAGAGGTGAAGACCGGGATTGAGAAAGCCGGAGAGATTGACAGTATTGGTGTTGATGCCTGGGGAGCTGATTTTGGAGTCCTGGATGAGAAGGGAAAACTTTTAGCATTGCCGGTTCATTACCGGGATCGACGTACAGAAGGAATGATTGAGAAGGTGCAGGAGGAATTTTCAGCAAAAGAATTATTTCAGATGTGTGGGAATCAGACCTACGCTACAAACTCTTTGTATCAGATTCTTGCACTAAAGGAAAAGGAACCTGAACTTTGGAAACAAACGGCAATGATATTGCATATTCCTGATCTGATCTCTTACTTTCTGTGTGGTCATGCTGTGTGTGAAAGGACGATTGCATCGACGACTCAGATGCTGGAGCCAGAGAGCAGAAGATGGTGTCATAAGATTTTTGAGCGCTTTCAGATGCCGGAAGAGATGTTTGCTCCGCTTACAGATACTGGTACAGTTATCGGAGAGTATCAGGGAATCAAAGTAATTGCTGTGGCAGGACATGATACACAAAGCGCGGGTGCAGCGATGACAGAAAATCCAAAGGATACAACATTTTTAAATATTGGTACATGGAGTCTTCTGGGGATTGAAAGAGAGAAGCCGATTCTTTCAGAGGAAGGCTATGAATTAGGAATATCAAATGAACAGGGACCATGTGGCGGCATTCACTGTATTATGAATATAACAGGAACCTGGCTTTTACAGGAATGCCGGAGATTCTGGGAAGAGAATGGAGAGGAGTATTCCTATAATGAGCTGGAAGGTCTGGCAGAAGAAGCAGGTTCCACGAAAGGATTATTTGATCCAAATGCAGAAGATTTTTCCCTGGCCGGCAATATGCCGGAGAAGATTAAAGCATACTGCAGGAGAACCGGACAAGAAGAGCCAGAAACAATCGGCGAGGTCGTACGATGTATTTATGAGAGTCTTGCATGGAAATATAGTACAGAATTGAAGAAGCTAGAGAAGGGAATCGAAAAGAAGATTGAAAAAATCCAGGTATTGGGCGGAGGAGCAAGGTCGGAAATGCTTTGCCAGATGACGGCCGACCGCTGTGGGAGAGAAGTAATTGCAGGACCTGTAGAAGCGACGGCATTAGGCAATCTGGTAATACAGTTGCATGCGCTTGGAGAAATCACAGATGTAGAGACGGCAAGAAAAGCGATTCGTGGAACAGAACAGTTTAAACATTATCTGCCTAGAGGATAGTAACAGAATTTTACAATCTTTTTACAAGAGTCCGATAGAGAAACTGTCAGATGTATGAAAAAATATAAGGTACGGAAATGATAAAAGAGACAGGAGTATCAAATATGAAAATGGACTATCATCAGATTTGTAAGAACGAGGAAATCTGCCTTCTGATTGAAAAAGGTAATGAAATCCTACAGGAACTGGGCTATACAGAGCATTCTCGCAAACACGCCATGAAGGTGGCGGAGACAGCTGGGAAGATTTTAAAAGAGTTAGGATACGGGAAACGGAAGATCGAGCTGGCAAAAATCGCAGGATATATGCATGATATCGGGAACAGCATTAACCGTCACGATCATGCGCAGAGTGGAGCAATCCTTGCCTATCAGATCCTGAAGGATCTGGATTTTTCTTATCGGGATATCCTGGTAGTGACGACGGCTATCGGTCATCACGACGAAGGAACAGGCACCGCTGTAGACGAAGTATCAGCGGCATTGATCCTGGCAGATAAGACGGATGTGCGCCGTAACCGGGTACAAAACCCAGTACCCTCTTCTTTCGATATTCACGACCGGGTCAACTATGCTGCATTGTCATCCAGTTTAAAGATTCAGAAGGATAAGGGAGTGATTCAGATGGAACTGGAGCTGGACGATTCAATTTGCACAGTGATGGACTACTTTGAAATCTTTCTGGAACGGATGCTGATGTGCAAGAGAGCCGCAGAGAGACTGAACTGTAAGTTTAAACTGAATGCCAATGGAAGCAAGCTTTGCTGAGAAACGGAAATGTGACAGGGGACGTAGACTTTTGCAAAAGTCTACGTCCCCTGTCACATTATTATTTCGCGGCCAGTAGTTTGTCGATGCTGACCAGTTTTACGCTGAGTACGAAAATTTCGGTTGCCAGCTTCAGCTCTTCTACTGTCGGATAAGACGGAGCGATACGGATGTTGCTGTCGTGCGGATCCTTTCCATATGGGAAGGTGGCGCCGGCAGGTGTCATGATCAGTCCTGCTTCTTTTGCCTTTGCTACGATAGCTTTTGCACAGCCGTCCATAGAATCAAAGGAAATGAAGTATCCTCCACGTGGAGCCATCCAGGAGCCGATTCCCAGACCGCCGATTTCTTTTTCCAGAGTGTTCAGCACAATATCAAATTTCGGACGCATGATATCTGCATGCTTTTTCATGTGTTCTACCATGCCGTGAATATTTTTAAAATATCTTGCATGTCTTAACTGATTCAGCTTGTCATGTCCGATAGTCTGAATCTTCATCTGCTTTCTGATATCAGCCAGGTTAGCGTCGGAGGCTGCGATAGCTGCGATGCCGGAACCTGGGAAGCTGATCTTGGATGTGGAAGAGAACTTGTAGACCATATCCGGGTTCCCTTCTTTTTTACATTCCATCAGAATCTCGATCAGATAATCCTGTTTATCTTCATATAAATGGTGGATGCCATAAGCATTATCCCAGTAAATACGGAAATCTTCAGCTGCAGGTTTTAATTTGGCGAAGCGGTGTACCGTTACGTCAGAATAAGTGATTCCCTGCGGATTGGAATATTTTGGAACACACCAGATACCCTTGATGGCAGGATCAGAGCTTACCAGTTCTTCTACCATATCCATATCCGGGCCCTCTGGAGTCATAGGCACATTGATCATCTCGATACCAAAATATTCAGTAATAGCAAAATGCCTGTCATAGCCTGGGACAGGACATAAAAATTTTACTTTATCCAGCTTGCACCAGGGGGTGCTTCCCATTACACCATGTGTCATGCTGCGAGCAACCGTGTCGAACATAACATTCAGACTGGAATTTCCAAAAATAACAATATTGTCTTTTGGAACCTCCATCATATCTGCCAGAAGCTGCTTGGCTTCTGCAATACCATCCAGAACGCCATAGTTACGGCAGTCAACGCCTTCCGTACATTTCAGATCAGACTGGCTGGTCAGGACGTCCATCATGCCCATAGAAAGGTTCAGCTGTTCAGTAGAAGGTTTTCCTCTGGACATATCCAGATTCAGATTCTGAGCCTTCACCTCTTCAAACTGAGCCTCTAAACTGCTTTTTAATTCCAATAATTCTTCTTTTGATAATTCTTCGTATGCTGTCACATTTCCATCCTCCATTTTTTCTATCCCTCAATTTTAACATTGTAATGGCAATCTGACATTTCGTCAATAGTTTCTTGCAAAAAAACAATTAAAAATGATGATTTTAAGTAAGAAAATTCAAAAAATTGAAATATTTTTATTTTACTAATTCAAAAAGCGAAAAAATGGATAAGATGAAGGTGTGTTTTTTATCAAAATTATGCACGTCTGGCAAGGATTTCATCCAGCAGACGGAATGCAGCGTCTTCTTTACTCATTAATTCCAGCTCTTTGACGGAATCAGGAGTGATGATCGTGATCACATTTGTCGTGGTTTCAAATCCCGCGCCCGGCACTTTTAAATTGTTGGCTGCGATCATATCCAGATATTTTTTCTCCAGCTTTTTCCGGGAATTTTCCAGCATGTTTTCTGTCTCCATGGAGAAGCCACATAGAAACTGCCCGGGCTTTTTATGTTCGCCCAGATATTTAAGGATGTCGTCGGTGCGCTCCAGTGCCAGAGACAACGCATCGTCGGACTTTTTAACCTTTTGATCAGAAACTTCAGCAGGCCGGTAGTCTGCTACAGCTGCGGCCTTGATGATGATGTCCATATCATTGCTGCGGGATGTGACAGCGTTGAACATGTCTTTTGCGGAAATGACAGGAACTACGTTGACAAAAAGCGGAGGAGTAAGAGCTGTGGGCCCTGTGACAAGTGTGACTTCGGCGCCGCGGAGCATACAAGCCTTCGCGATGCTGTACCCCATGCGGCCAGAGGAATGGTTGGTGAGGAATCTTACTGGATCTACAGCTTCCTGGGTCGGCCCAGCGGTGACCAGTACTTTCAGGCCGTCCATATCCTTTTCACAGGCACAGCAGCTAAGAATATGTTCAAACAAAATCTCCGGTTCCGGCATTTTTCCTTTTCCATCATCTCCGCAGGCAAGATGTCCGGTGGCAGGCTCTATGACCTTCATGCCGTATTTCCTGCAAAGATTCAGATTGTCCTGGGTTACCGGGTTTTCATACATGCCGGTATTCATGGCCGGAACGATCAGCTTTGGCGCATGGCTTGCCAGGATCGTGGTGGTGAGCATATCATCAGCCAGGCCGTGTGCCAGCTTGGCAATCACATTTGCGGTAGCCGGAGCGACCATGATGACGTCAGCCTTTTTTGCCAGAGACACATGTTCTACCTGAAACTCAAAGTTACGGTCAAAAGTATCTGTGATGCATTTATGACCGGTCAAGGTTTCAAAAGTGATAGGATTGATAAAATTAGTTGCATGTTCTGTCATGATGACACGGACCTCTGCGCCGGACTTGACCAGTCTGCTGGCAAGAGAAGCGCTTTTATAAGCGGCGATGCCGCCAGTGACTCCAAGAAGAATAGTTTTTCCTTTTAACATATGCATTCAGCCTTTCTCAACATGAAATAATATCTTTTTTTCACTATACCGTGTTTGCTGGAAACTTGCAAGAATCAGGAAGTAAAATAAAGCTTGCCTATGCAATGTCAGGGTGCTATAATGTCACCGTAATTGTATTGTATCCTGCATGAGCAGGAATGATAACAAGGAGGAATTGAATAATGAAGACGAAGAAACACGACACACGCTGGATGGTCAGTGTTGCACTTATGGCAGCAATCGTCATCGTGCTGGCGAATACACCGCTTGGCATGATTCAGCTGCCGGTGATTAAGGCGACAACTGTACATATTCCAGTCATCATTGGCGCGATTCTCTTAGGACCATCTGCCGGGGCAATCCTGGGCGGAGTATTCGGAATCTGTTCGCTGATCAGCAACACGATGGCACCAACCCTCTTATCCTTTGCATTTTCACCGTTTATGAGTACGACAGGGATTCCCGGGGCATTGAAGGCAGTCTGGATCTCCGTAGGATGCAGGATCCTGATCGGGGTGGCAGCCGGATGGCTCTGGATACTTCTTAAGAAGTTAAGAGTAAGTCAGGTAATTGCACTTCCGGTTGTTGGATTTGTAGGATCCATGGTGAATACAGTCACCGTCATGGGAAGTATATACTTTCTGTTTGCCCAGCAGTATGCCGAGGCACAGAATGTAGGCGTTACGGCAGTCTGGGGGCTGATCATGGGAACCATCACTGCATCCGGCATCCCGGAAGCGGCAGCAGCGGCGATTCTGGTACTTGCACTTGGAAAGGTGCTGGTGGGAGTATTCCGGAAGATGAATATCGGGGCAGAAGGCAGTGCAGCGAAGGCGCGCTAGAAATAGTGTTATGAAATAGAAAATGATAAAGTCACTATATTACAGAGGTAAGATAGTGACTTTTTTCATAAAAAGGAGGACAAAGGGATGGAGAAGGAAACTTTAATCCTGCTCGGAACCGGCAATGCCACGGTTACCAGGTGTTTTAATACCTGTTTTGCAATTCAGACAGGGGAGGAATATTTTCTGGTAGATACCGGAGGAGGAAATGGGATCATGACTCAGCTTGAAAAGGCAGGCATCCCCATGGAGACGATCCATGATATTTTTATCAGCCATGAGCACACCGATCATCTACTGGGACTGATCTGGCTGATCCGGATGATCGCCACGAAGATGAAGAAGGGACAATATGAAGGGAATCTGAATATCTACTGCCATGAAGAGCTGGTGGATACCATCCTTACGATTACGAAGCTGACAGTCCAGAAGAAGTTTTATAAAATGATCGGCGAACAGATCTTTTTTAGGACAGTAGAAGATGGAGAAGTATATCGGATTCTGGGATATGACGTTTGCTTTTTTGATATTCAGTCCACGAAGGCGAAGCAGTTCGGATTTACCCTGCGGCTGAAAAACGGCAGGAAACTTACTTTCCTTGGGGACGAGCCTTACTGTGACTATGAAGAACCTTATGCCAAGGAAACAGACTGGCTCCTCCATGAGGCCTTCTGTCTTTACCGGGACCGAGAGATCTACAGGCCTTATGAGAAACATCATGCAACTGTAAAGGAGGCGTGTGAAGATGGAGAGAAGCTGGGCGCAAAGAATCTGATTCTTTATCATACGGAAGACCGGAATCTGAAAGACCGCAAAAAGCTGTATACAGAAGAAGGACGCCGGTATTATCATGGAAATTTGATTGTCCCAGAAGATCTGGAGCGAATTGAATTATAAAAATTTCATATTTTTGCAACCTGATGCACCTATATATCGTCTAACCAGTGTAGCAGAAAGGAAAAAGGCCTTTTTTCTGAAAGGAGAAACAATGAGTGAGCAGCAAAATAAGGAGTGTCTGCATCTTGTAAAGAAGGCAGTCCGCGGAAATCCAGACGCTTATGGCAGGCTGATATCCGAGCATCAGGAATATCTGT
This sequence comes from uncultured Lachnospiraceae bacterium, assembly GCA_900553355.1. GTDB lineage: Bacteria > Bacillota > Clostridia > Lachnospirales > Lachnospiraceae > Merdimonas. Next base: position 37,204 of record USDK01000020.1, on the reverse strand, counting down.
ATAAAATGGCATTTCTCTATATGAGGAATCAGGAGGATGCACTGGATCTGGTTGGGTCTGTAGTGCTGAAAGGCTATCAGAATATTCACAGACTGAGGCATCCGGAGTGGTTTAAGACCTGGCTGACAAAGATCCTCATCAATCTGGCCAGGGATGAAAAGAAGAAGACATTGTACTGCGTCGACATTTCGGACGTCCAGGCGCCTGAAAAACCGAGAGGTATTTCAATCGAGGAGAAATGCGATCTGGAGGAAGCGATCCGCAGGATTCCGGACAAATATCAGATTCCTGTCATACTGAAGTATTTCAGCGGACTTTCTGTTAAGGAAATTTCGTATGTGACAGGAAATCCGGAAGGGACTGTCAAAGCCTGCTTGAGCAGAGGGCGGAGTGAGCTGAAAAAAATTCTGAAGGAGGACTATTTTTATGCAGATTAATTTTGATCATATTGAAATTCCGGAAGAGGAGCTTCAGAAGGTCATTTCCCAAAGTATGGACTCGGTAAAACAAGAGTATAAAAGGAAGAGAGCCTATCGCATTGTGCGCTGGTGTGGAGCGACGGCAGCAGCGGTGGCTGTTGTGGTTATGGTATGCATTTCACATCCGACATTGGCGGCAGAACTGCCTCTGATCGGACATATTTTTGAAAGAGTACAGGACGAACAGCAGTATCCTGGAGATTATAGCGCCAAGGCTGATTCGCTTGTGGGAAATACAGTAAGTGAATCAGAAGGAATCAAGATGACATTATCAGAAATTGTGTGTACAGATCAGTCGATGAATGTTTCTGTTATGATCGAATCTGAGGAAGGATTCCCGGAACAGGCACTTCAGATGTCGCAGACGTTTGGAGAAGATTATGGCAGCCGACTGTTTTTGTCGGCAGATAATCGGGTAGACTTTATCGATCATACAGTAGATAACAGCGAATATGGATATCTGGAGGTAAAAGGAGAATTTGAAGATGATCATACTTTTATTGGTATGTTCCGCATCAGCTTTGTAGTGTATCCGTTTGCTGAGTATGAGGTGCCGGATTCTTTTAACTGGGATATGAAAGTCAGTGGAATTTCATATTTTGCCAAAGAAGGAACTTCCAGGGAGGCGTTGACAGATGGCGGAGAGTGGACATTTTCTAATGAGGTGCATAAATCAGATGCCGAGACAAAGACGGTAAAGGTGGATCAGTATGAACCAAATGGAAATGGAATCTCAGAGATTGTTATGACGCCCTATGAAGTAACCATCAATTATGTATATGATGAGAGCAAGGTGCAGCCTGGATTTGAAAGATTTGATTCGATACAGTCGGTGATGCTGGACGGTTCAGGGAAACTGATCGATGATAAAGTGGGGATGTTTCCCACGGAAGGATATGATCTGTCAAAGATTACGGTGTATTCTCTTGATGTTTCAGATGTTTCGGATGCAGAATGGGAGGAAATGTGGGAGAAGCTGTACGATGAAAACTTTGCGCCTCAGCTGCCGCAGTGGCTGGCAGAACACGCAGTAGCGGTGATGGAGATTGTTCTTTAAAATAGATAATCTTACAATCAATTGTTGATACCCTTTGATTTTCCGGATAAAACAAAAGAGCCAGAAACGCTTATTTTCAAGCATTCTGGCTCTTTAATAGCAGGGGATGAGAGAATCGAACTCCCGCCAAAGGTTTTGGAGACCCCTATCATACCACTTGACCAATCCCCTGTATGTGCTTGTCGCACTAGATATTTATACCACATATACGGTAGGATTGTCAATTGTTAATCGAAAAAAAGTAGAGAAAATTGCCGCGCTTGAGAGGCTTTTCTTTTTTTGTTATAATTTTTGAGAAAAGTTTCGGAGAGAGGTGGAAGAATGTACATCGGTGATTTACATATTCATTCACGATATTCCAGGGCGACGAGTAAAGACTGTACACCGGAGTATCTGGAGCTGTGGGCGAGGAGAAAGGGAATCCATATTGTCGGGACAGGGGATTTTACTCACCCAAAATGGAGGGAAGAGCTTAAGGAGAAGCTGGAACCTGCGGAAGAGGGCCTGTACCGGTTAAAGGAGGAATATCTGATCAAGGATGGATCCGTAGCCGGGGGAGTTCCTCCCAGATTTGTCGTGACCGGGGAAATCAGCTCGATTTACAAGAAAAACGGAAAAGTACGAAAGGTTCACAGCCTGATCCTGCTTCCGTCGCTTGAGGATGCCGGGAGAATCTCTGCAAAACTGGAGCAGATTGGAAATATCCATTCGGACGGCAGGCCGATTCTGGGACTGGACTGCCATGATCTGCTGGAGATCGTGCTGGAGTTGTGTCCCCAGGCTGTCTATGTGCCGGCACATATATGGACTCCACATTTCTCTTTATTTGGAGCATTTTCAGGATTTGATACGATCGAAGAATGCTTTGAGGATCTGACGCCTTATATTCACGCCGTAGAGACCGGGCTTTCATCTGATCCTCCGATGAACTGGAGAGTATCAGCCCTGGACCGGTTTCAGCTTATATCCAATTCAGATGCCCATTCTCCGGCAAAGCTTGGCAGGGAAGCCAATCTGTTTGAAATGCCGCTTTCTTATGAAGGGCTTTCCGAGGCAGTCCAGACCGGAAAAGGTCTTGAAGGAACCATCGAGTTTTTTCCGGAGGAAGGGAAGTATCACATGGATGGACACCGCAAATGCGGACTGTGCCTGAAACCTCAGGAGACCGTGGAATATCAGGGAATCTGTCCGGTGTGCGGCCGAAAGATTACCATTGGAGTATCTCATCGGGTGGAAGAACTTTCTGACCGTCCGGAAGGGTATGTACGGGAAGGAGCAAAGCCCTTTGAGAGTCTGGTGCCACTTGCGGAAGTGATCGGAGCTTCAAGGGGACATTCTTCGACAAGTAAAAAAGTGCAGCAGGAATACTTTGAAATGCTGCAGAAGCTGGGACCGGAGTTTGAAATCTTAAGGAATGTTCCGACAGAGGAAATCCGTCGTGTGTCAGGAACCCGTGTGGCAGAAGGGATTGAACGGCTGAGAAAGGGACAGGTAGAACGGATTCCGGGATTTGACGGAGAGTACGGAGTGATCCGCCTGTTCAGTGCCGATGAGCTTCAGAATACAGAAGGACAGATGGATTTTTTTGGCGTACTTGGCATTGCAGAAGAGGAAAATGGAAAGACGCAGGAAAAGAAGGGAGGCACTACTCAAAAGACACCGGATGAGAGGAAAGAGGAGAAAGTACAAAAGCAAGAGCCAGATAAAAACGGCAGAGATGGCGTATACGGGCTGAACAAGGAGCAGGAAGAGGCTGTCTTGAGCACTGCAGCAAAGATTGCGGTAAAGGCAGGGCCTGGGACTGGAAAGACGAAAACCCTGGTTTCCAGACTCCGCTACCTCCTGGAATACCGGAGAGTCCATCCGGGGGAGATTACTGCAGTAACTTTTACCAACCAGGCAGCAGAAGAGATGAAGGAAAGGATCAGACAGCAGACTGGAAAGAAACAGACAGTACGTCAGATACAGATCGGAACATTTCATGGAATTTGTCTGAGATTTTTAAAAGATCAGGGAGAGACGTTTATACTGGCAGGTGAAGCTGAGCAGCAGAAAATTGCACAGGAGGCGGTTCGGCAGACAGGAGCAGACATTAGTGTCAGTGAATTCAGACAATGGGTTTCGCATAAAAAGTCGGGCGTGGATCTTGAATCTGTGCAGATGAACGACAGCAGGACAGAAATCTGCCGGCGGGTATTTCCTGTCTATGAAAAAAGGAAGCAGGAACTGGGAATGCTGGACTTTGATGATCTTTTGCTGCGGACTGTGGAACGGATTCGGGAAGGCTGTGTGCGGGAAGGATGGGAAAAGTCCTTCCGCTATCTTCTGGTGGATGAATTTCAGGATATCAGTCCGGTGCAGTATCAGCTGGTGAGATTGTGGAGCCAGGGAGGAAGAGAGCTGTTTGTGATCGGGGATCCGGATCAGTCAATCTATGGATTCAGGGGAGCAGACGGAGCCTGCTTTGAACATTTAAAAGAGGAGGAACCGGAACTGAAGGTCATCCGGCTGCGGGAAAATTATCGTTCTTCTCCTCAGATTCTGAACGCAGCCTTTGCCGTGATCACAGAAGGGGAGGAAAAACAGGAGAAGATAGAAGAGAGGCGGCTTCATGCAAACTGCAAAGATCAGGAGCCGGTAAGAGTCGTCAGAACATCCGGACCTATGGCAGAAGGAATTTTTATCGCAAAGGAAATCAATCGGATGGCCGGCGGAATCGGCATGCTGGAAGCCCATCAGACGGCATGGGAGAGAGAGGGAAAGAAAGTACGCAGTTTTGACGAGATCGCTGTACTGTGCCGTACCCATCACCAGGCTGAGCTGGTGGAAAAGTGCCTGAAAACGGAGAGCATTCCTTATATTACCGCGGGACGGGAGGATTATCTTAAGGCTGAAACCGTGAAAAACAGTCTGGCCTTTTTCCGATCCATAGAATATGAGGGGGATGAGGCGGCGTGGGAACTCTGCGCGGAGTATTTCTGGAAGCTGGAATGGAATCCTGTTGCGAAAGAGGCAGTCCGCAAGATGGCGGAACATATGCGTCCGTTATATCAGAAAAAGAAACCAGAGGAGTTTCTGGAAATCTGGATGGAGGAAATGAATCTTTCTGAAGATCCGGACATGAAGAAGCTTTGTCAGGCAGCAGTATTTTATCCTTCAATGCCGGAATTTACAGAAGCACTGGAACTTGGAGAAGAAGGAGACATTAAAAGGTGCGGAGGAAGGACATACGTGTCTGGCGCAGTTACGATCATGACGATGCATGGCTCAAAGGGCCTGGAATTTCCAGTCGTCTTTCTTTATGGTGTGGAAGAAGGATCAATTCCGTTGGAAAGAGAGGAGCATCCTTTGGATCAGGAAGAAGAGAGACGTTTGTTTTATGTAGGAATGACCAGGGCAAAAGAGGAACTGATCCTGATTACATCAGGAGAAATGTCGGTGTTTTTAAGAAATCTTCCCGGCGGACTTCTGGAAGAAGAAATCGCCGGGAAAAAGAAGAGTGTAGAAACCTGGCATCAGATGAGCCTGTTTGAGACAGAACCTGATGCAGGAAAAGAACAATGAAAGGTCACTTTGTGACCGCAAACAGGATCCCGGAAAAAGGCGGAAGAGAAAAACGGCAGGAATTCTCTTCCATAAGCCATGGCAGCTCCTTTTCCGGGATTCTGCCATTGAAACGCTCCCAGTCCGTATGAAGCAGAAGCACTGGAGGATGGGAGAACGGCACAGGAAGGAGATAGTCTTCCTGAACCTGCCCGCTTAGATTCAGAATGCCGATCAGACACTCATCGCCGCCCGTTCTCTGGATGGCGTAGATACATCGGCTTTCCTGATGACAGTCCAGCCAGCAAAAACCGTCTGGCTCATAATCTGCAGCAGACAGTGCCGGGTGGGAAAGGTACAGGTGATTCAGTTCGGACATGTAATGATAGAAAGCATCATGGATCGGATACTTTAGTAAAAGCCAGTCCTGTTCCCTTTTTTCATCCCATTCCCGGAACTGGCCGAATTCATTTCCCATAAAATTCAGTTTTTTCCCCGGATGAAGCATCATATACAGATACAGGACCCGGGCCTGAGGAAACTTGATCTCATAGTCTCCGTACATTTTTTGAAGGATTGTGGCCTTTCCGTGGACTACTTCATCGTGAGAAAAAGGAAGCAGGTATTTTTCATTTGCAAAGTACATCATAGAAAAGGTCAGCTTATGATAGCAGGATGGCCTGTCTTCGGGAGGGGTCCGGAAAAAATTCAGAGTATCGTGCATCCATCCCATATCCCACTTATAGTCAAAGCCAAGGCCCTGGGGAATGGCTTTTGTGACGCCGGGATAGTCGGTGGAATCTTCAGCGATGAGGAGACAGCCCGGGTTTTTCTGCTTAAGTCCGGCGTTCATGACTTTTATAAACTCAACGGCGTTTCCGTTGACTCCACGTCGTTCATCGCCCTGCCAGTAGATGATGCGGCTGATGGCATCCATGCGGAGCCCGTCAAAATGATACTGTGCCAGCCAATAGTTGGCACAGGACTGAAGAAAGCTTCTGACCTCACCGCGGGAATGCATGAAATTATAGCTGCCCCATTCACTGACGCCCACATCCGAATGAGGATATTCAAAGAGTGCTGTGCCGTCATAGTGTACCAGGGCGTAGTCGTCGATAGCAAAATGTACCGGGACAAAGTCGAGGATTACGCCGATGTCATGCTGGTGAAACAGATCAACCATTTTTTTCAAGTCTGTGGAAGAACCATATCTGCTGGTAGGAGCATAGAATCCTGCAGGCTGGTATCCCCAGCTTTCATCACAGGGGTACTCGCAGATTGGCATGATTTCAATATAGTTATATCCGGCTTCTTTCAGATAAGGGATCAGAAGTTCTGGAATCTCATCGTAGCGGTACCAGTCGGTTTCCCCGCTGCCTTTTTTTCGCCAGGAACCCAGATGTAGTTCATAGATATTGACAGGATCATCTACTTTTTCGTCTCGTCTTTGCATCCAGTCCTGATCGGAGAAGGAATAAGAGGACAAATCACGAATTACAGACCTGTGGGCAGGCCGGAGTTCCATGCCATATCCGAAAGGATCACAGTGAATTCTGGCCTGGCCGTCATTCTGGAAAATCCGGTACTCGTAGGTATCTCCTTCCCTGACACCGGGGATGAAGACTTCGTAAAAATTCCCGTCGTAAACTTTCTGCATCGGATATTCTTTTCCCTGCAGGCATACCGTGATGCCGCATGCGGCAGGAGCAAAGGTACGGAAGACCGCGCCATCACCTGTCAGATGGGCGCCGAGCCATTGATGTGCTTCAAATTCTTTTCCCGTATAAAAATCATAGAAATTCATCATATACCTCACATTTAATTGACACATGTCAATTATTTTACTAAGATATATTATAATGAATTTCAGGAATGGGTACAATTGACAATATTCAGGCAGGGTAAAATAAAAGACATTTTGCCGGAAAGGACTATTAACTGTGGATTTAAGACAAAAAAAGACAATGAAGGCTATCCGGGAAGCCTTTTTAGAAATTCATGCAAAAAAACCGATAGAAAAAATTACGATCAAAGAACTGACAGAACTGGCACAGATCAGCAAAGCTACATTTTATCTGCATTACCGGGATATTTATGATCTGGAAGAGTGTCTCCAAAAGGAAAGTATTGCAAAAATCTGTCAGAGTATCGAACATCCCGAGTGGGTGATTACAGATTCGGCTGAATTTGCAAGGGAACTGTTTCGGGCATTCCGGGCACATGATGCGCTTCGAAATGTATTATTTTCCGGGAACCGGGCCGCCATGATCCCGGATTATGTGGAAAAAGAGCTGCAGAAACATATATTTGCAAAATATCCGGAGCTGCAGAAGGATATAAAGTTTCGGGCACTCCTTACCTTTGAAGTATATGGAGGATTCTATACCTATCGGCTTCATGCAGAATCCTTTGGCGAAGAAGAGATCGTGGCTGAAATCTCAGGGATTTCAGATGCGCTTTCAAGAGCGGAGCGATACCATTACTTTGCGGTTCAGGATCGTAGTGATTATAACTGTAAAAATGTCTGAGACAGCCTGTGCAGACTGAATGCCCAGAAGTCCGAAGAAGTGTGGGAGAATCAACAGCGCAGGGATGAAAAAGAGTCCCTGCCTGGAAGCGGCAAGCACAGTAGCGGGCAGTGTCTTTCCCATGGTCTGCATCATCATATTGTTCATAACGATCCAGCCATTTAAGGTAAATGTGACACATTGGAAGCGCAGGGCAGTTGTGCCGATCCGGATGACATCGACATCGTTGCGGAAAATGCCGATAAGGTGTCCGGACAGTATCATGCCTGCGACAGACAGTATCAGGAGAACAACAGTAGAGACTTTTACACAGAACCAGAAGGCCTCTTTTACACGGTCATATTTTCTGGCGCCGTAGTTGAAACCGCAGACTGGCTGAAATCCCTGGCCAAAGCCGATCAGCGCTGAATTTGCAAACATCATGATACGGCTGACCACAGACATGGCGGCAATCGCTGCGTCACCATAAGGGTTGGCAGCGATATTCAAGGTCATGGTAGCAAGACTTCCCAGGCCCTGGCGGAACAGAGATGGAAGACCGCCGCCAATGATTTCAGATAGGCGTTCTTTGGAAATACGCATATTTTTGATGTGGATCGGGATGCACTTTGAGATGCGGATACCGGCCAGAAGAAGACAGAAGCTGACAAACTGGCTGATGATGGTGGCAAGCGCAGCGCCGGAAACGCCCATATCAAAGACAAAGATAAAGAGGGGATCCAGACCGATATTCAGTACAGCACCGGTGGTAATACCGATCATAGCATAAAAGGCATTCCCCTGAAAACGAATCTGATTATTGAGGACCAGCTGGGCTGTCATATAGGGAGCGCCCAGAAGGATGATGCCGAGATATTCCTTCGTGTAGGGGAGAATCGTCTCTGTTGAGCCAAGAATCCGTGACAGTGGATCCAAAAAAAGAAGACCCAGGATGGTGAGAAGAAGGCCAAGAGCAAAGGCCAGAAAAAATCCGGTGGCTGCCAGTTCTTTGGCTGCCTGTGGATTTTTGGACCCTAATTTTCGTGAGATAGAGTTGCCGGAACCATGTCCGCAGAAAAATCCCAGCGCCTGTATAACTGCCATAATTGGAAATACGACGCCTACGGCAGCAGTGGCGCTGGTGCTGATTCTGCCAACAAAGAAAGTATCGGCCATATTATAGAAGGAAGAAATCAACATGCTGATAATCGTGGGGACGGCCAGACGCCCGATAAGCCCCGGGATCGGAGCTTCGGTCATCATAATATATTTTTCGTCCTGAGAATTTGCAGCTGACAATCTGATCGCTTCCTGTTAATCTGGATTTGCGGATTTTGTATATCCACATATATTATTGTAGCACAAAAAGCCTGTCTGTGTGATCAGAAATCGGTGTAAGTTTCTCCGTTCAGGAGTTGTTTTCCTTTTGCAGCGGCAAGTTCGGAAACGGTAACCAGCTGATATCCTTCCGATTGCAGCTTGGGGATCAGCTGAAGGGCGGCGTCGACGGTTTCCGTATGAATATCATGCATCAGGATAATATCGCCATCCTTTACTTTGGTCATTACAGCATCGATAGTGCTTTGAGCATTATGGGTTTTCCAGTCCAGGGTGTCGATGTTCCACAGAATCATGGGCATACCGACACTTGAGGATACAGTGCTGTTGACTGCGCCATAAGGAGGACGCATCAATGTGGCGCCAGAGCCGGCAATGTTGCGGATCCCATCGTTCGTCTTTGAAATCTCAGACTGAATTCCGGCGGAATCAAGAGTGGAGAGATCGGCATGGTCAAAGGAATGGTTGCCAAGCTCGCATCCGATCTGCTTCATTTTTTTAATGGCATCCGGGTAGGAAGAAACCTTTTGCCCCAGCATAAAAAATGTGGCATGTGCATTATATTTTTCCAGCTGATCCAGAAGTTCTGAAGTCCGTGGACCAGGGCCATCGTCAAAGGTCAGGGCTATCATCGGCCGGGATGGATCTACCTGGCTTTCTTTTTTTGAAGTCAGTTTCCCATCTTTATCGAAACTGCACAATGTAAGACCAAGATAAATGTCTCCGGTAGCCATTTTCCCATTGGCGTCAAAGTAATAGGTGCTGCCGTCCAGTTCCTGCCATCCGGTCAGAGCCGCCCCGTTTTCGCCAAGATAATAGCGGGCGCCGTCATTGTCGGCCCAGGTACTGCGTTCCATGATGCCTTTATCTGTAAAATGATAGGTGGCATTTTGTATGGTCTGCCAGCCGGTGACCATGTTTCCGTCTGCATCGAAATAGTAGGTGTTGCCCTTGGAAACGACAAAATCGCTGGTAACATATGTACCGTCATATTTTCGAAAACGGCTGCCATCCCATTCGCCGGTGGGATTTTTTACTTTAAAGACGCCGCCTTCTACAGAAACTTTCAAGTGCCGGGACCACTGTCTGCGCTTCAGTTTCTCTGTCAGGTCTTTGGACAAAGTGACTGTGATGGGATATTCTCCTTCTGTGGCGGGATCGGCACTGCATGAAAGTGTATAGTCCTTCCCTTCTTTCAGTTCCTTTTTCAAGTCTCCGGCTGTATATAAATCTTTAAAATCTAAAAGGGTATAACCGCTTCCCTTTAAGGACACACGGGCATGAAAGGAGTCAGGGAGAGCTTCACCTTGTACGATCTCGGCATTTTCTGCATGGATGACAATGGAAGCATGTCTGGTAAGAAAATATGAAAGGATAAGAAAAGCAGCGGTTAAAAGGCATAGAAGAGCAGAAAGGATACCGATCAGGATCAGGCGCTGCTTTCTTTTTTTCTTTTGTCTGTTGATGGATTTCATTTGTAAAACCTCTTATTATCAAAAAATCATAGTTTATACTCTCTGTGGGTGCAGTATAACGTTTTTCGACATAATTCGCAAATGAAAACCATACTTTTTAAGAATAATTAATAATTTATTCAAAACTATTAAGATATGATTAATTAATATGTCTTTTAATAGCCTCAAAGCTTTCTGAGCTGATGACATGTTCGATCTTACATGCGTCCTCCGTGGCTGTTTTTTCCGATACGCCCAGTCTCATCAGCCATTCAGACAACAGCAGGTGTCTCTCATAGATCATCTCTGCAATGGCTCTTCCGGAATCGGTCAGATGGATAAAGCCGCTGTCTTCCATTACAATATATTGCTTTTCGCGAAGATTTTTCATGGCAACGCTCACACTGGATTTTTTGAATCCCAGTTCATTGGCAATATCAACAGAACGTACGACAGGGTGCTTTTGACTTAATATTAAAATGGTTTCAAGATAATTTTCAGCAGATTCGTTGGTATAAGTTCTCATTTCAGCTGTCCTCCTGGAATGTAAATAAACAAATAAAAATTTATAATTTAGTATAGCACAAATGATTTTTAAATACAAAACAATAAAAAATGTATCGAAAAAGCATTGACAAAAAAGGAAGTTAGTTTAAACTACCATTTGTTAGATATAACAACATCGTCGGCTTAAAAACCGTAAAATAATTGAGAGGATCTTGGAATATGAATTTATTAGATGCCAGAGAAGGCGAGGAATATATGATTAAAGACATTGTAACTGATGATGAGGAGATGGAAGCGTTTTTGTTTTCCCTGGGATGTTACAGTGGGGAGCCGATTACCGTGGTTTCGCGCGTTCGGGGCGGCTGTGTGGTTTCCATTAAAGATGGAAGATATAACATCGATACTGATTTAGCGAAAGCTATTTCAATATAAATAAAAAAATAGTATTTTACTATTTTTTTTACACAAAGGTTAGTTTGTTCTAATCGGAATGAAGGAGGAGGTTTGTAAAATGAGAATTGCTTTTGCAGGGAATCCAAACAGCGGAAAAACGACGATGTACAATGCATTGACAGGAAGAAATGAACGCGTTGGAAACTGGGCCGGTGTTACGGTAGAGCGAAAGGAAAGCCTGATCAAAAAGGCATATTATGACGGGGAAGAGGAACTGGTGGCGGTAGACCTGCCGGGAGCGTATTCGATGTCTCCCTTTACTTCGGAAGAAAGTATTACCAGCAGTTATGTGAAGAACGAGCATCCGGATGTGATCGTAAATATCGTGGATGCGACAAACTTAAGCCGCAGCCTGTTTTTCACGACACAGCTGCTGGAGCTGGGAGTCCCGGTGGTTGTGGCTTTGAATAAGAGTGATATTACAGATAAGAAGCAGACCAGGATTGATGAAAAGAAATTGTCTGAAAAGCTGGGGTGCCCGGTGATCAAAACGATTTCTACATCTTCAGGACACGAGGGGTTAAAGGAGGTCGTTGCTCAGGCTGCTGCGCTGAAGGGAGCCGGACAGAAGGCTCCATATGTGCAGGCGGATATTGACCTGCATGATAAAAATGCAGTCGAAGCTGCGGACAGAAAACGTTTTGACTTTGTCAATGGAATTGTCAAGCAGGTTGAGCAGAGAAAAGTATTTACAAAAGATAAAAATGCGCAGGATAAGATTGACAGTGTGATTACACACAAGATTATCGGTATACCGATTTTTGTTGCCGTAATTTTCCTGGTATTCTACATATCTCAGACGACACTTGGAACGTGGATTGCTGACTGGCTGGTAGCATGGATTGAAACTTTCCAGGGATGGGTCGGAGGCCTGATGGAGAATGCAAATCCGCTGCTTTATGCAATCCTTGTAGATGGTATCATCGGCGGCGTCGGCGCGGTTGTCGGTTTCCTGCCGCTGGTAATGGTGATGTATTTCCTGATTGCCCTTCTGGAAGACTGTGGTTATATGGCGCGTGCAACAGTTGTGCTTGACCCGATCTTTAAGAGAGTAGGTCTTTCTGGTAAATCTGTAATTCCGATGGTTATCGGTACAGGATGTGCGATCCCTGGAGTAATGGCTTCCCGTACGATCCGCAATGAAAGAGAGAGAAGAACGACAGCTATGCTGACGCCTTTCATGCCGTGTGGAGCAAAGATTCCGGTTATCGCTTTATTTGCAGGAGCATTCTTTGCAGATGCCTGGTGGGTATCCGCTACAATGTATCTGGTGGGAATTGTACTGGTCCTTTTAGGTGCGCTGCTGGTAAAGAGGATCACTGGTCAGAAATACCGGAAATCTTTCTTTATCATCGAACTTCCGGAGTATAAGATTCCAAGCCTGAAGAGAGCGTGCGTATCCATGCTTGAACGTGGAAAGGCTTATATCATTAAGGCAGGAACGATTATCCTGGTATGTAACACGGTCGTTCAGATCATGCAGAGCTTTAACTGGCAGTTCCAGCTGGTGGAAGAAGGCGCGGAGAGTACTTCTATTCTGGCGAGCATTGTTCATCCGATTTCCATCCTGTTCATCCCGCTTGGATTTGGTGTGTGGCAGCTTGCAGCGGCAGCAGTGACAGGCTTTATCGCAAAGGAGAATGTGGTTGGCACGCTGGCGGTTGTCTATGGTGTTACAAACCTGATCGATACAGATGAACTGGCTCTGGTAGGCAGCGGAAATGAGGTGGCTACGATTATGGGTCTTACCAAGGTGGCGGCGCTTGCTTACCTGATGTTTAACCTTTATACACCACCGTGCTTTGCGGCTCTTGGAGCAATGAATTCTGAGATGAAGAGTGGAAAATGGCTGTTTGGCGGTATTTGTCTCCAGCTTGCCACCGGGTATACAGTAGCCTTCCTTGTGTACCAGATTGGTACGCTGGCTACTACCGGATCACTGGGAACGGCATTTGTTCCTGGCCTGATTGCGATTCTGGTATTTGCAGCGATCATCATCTGGAGAATACGCCGGTCAGATAAGGAGTTTTCGGCTACTTACAGCTTACATACTGCATAAGAATAAACATGAAGTCAGGCGGTGGACGAAGCTGAAGCGTTTTGTCCGCCGCTTAATGTTTCAGACAGGGGAAGGCTTTGGAGGCGTTCTATATTTTAGAGAGGGTGATTTACATGAGCAATGTTATTGCGTTTCTTGTTCTGGCTGCCATCATCGGAGGAGCAGTTGCCTATATTGTAAAAGCGAAGAAAAGTGGAGTGAAATGTATCGGATGCCCTGCAGGGGGAAGTTGTTCCGGATCGGGGAAAATACCGAAAAAGAAGTTGTCCGGGCCTGTGATTGGAAGAAGAACAATAAAAATTTCAGGAATGCAGTGCGCTCACTGTGCCGTAGACGTGGTGAATACATTAAACCAGATCGACGGCGTACGCGCAGAAGTTGATCTTTCCAGGGGCAGAGCAAGGGTTTCTTATGACAGAGAAATCGGAGATGGTATTTTGAAGAATGCGGTGGAAAAGAAAGGGTATCATGTTACCGATATCTCATAAACAGAATGAAGGGACTGGAATAGTATGGTAAATGTAGTCATTATTTTAATTCTGATGGTATTGCTGGCAGTAGGGATTCAAAGTTCGGTCAAACATTTTAAAGGGGAAGGATCCTGCTGCGGCGGATCTGGTACGGTAAAGACAAGGAAGCCCAGAAAAAAGAGATTAAACGGTCCTGTAATTGGAAAGAAAACGATTCGGATCCAGGGGATGCACTGTGATCACTGTGTGCAGTCTGTGACCAGAGAACTTAATAAAATCGAAGGGGCTTCGGCTAAGGTAAACCTGAAAGAACAGAAAGCAGTAGTTTCTTTTGAACGGGAGATAGATGACGCTGAATTGATCGGTGCCGTGGAAGCGGCAGGATTTCAGGTGGTGTCGATTCGGCCTTAACATTCAAAAACAAGGAGGAGCCCGGATGGACGGACAAAAAGCAGTGGTCATTCAAAAACTTAAGGACAGTGGGTGTAGAATCACCAAACAGCGCCTGATGCTTCTGGATATTATTCTGGAAGAAGAGTGTTCGTGTTGTAAGGAAATTTATTACCGCGCTTCCAGGCTGGACCCCAATATCGGAACGGCTACTGTGTACCGGATGGTCAATAAACTGGAAGAAATCGGAGCGATCAGCAGAAAAAACATGTATAAGATTGCCTGTAGTTCCGACTGCAAAAAAGAAGAGGCCTGCCTGATCGAACTGGATGACGACACAGTACGGCGGCTGTCGGCCAAGAACTGGATCGGCGTGATATCCGCAGGGCTGAAGGCATGTGGGTATATTGACGGGCAGCAGATACGGAGCGTAAAGGTACAGCCGTGTGAGATTATCATGTAAATCAATGTCAAATGAGGTGGCAGACAAGGAGGTGGTTTGAGAATGAAAAACCACAGATTTTGGGCATGGGCGATGGTGGTGTGTCTGATAATGACGCTCTACACAGGCTACAAACACAAATAAACAGGAGGTAAAAGAATATGTTTTTTGATTGTTTAAAGGAGATTGGATGGAAGAAATTTGGTATTTTCGCTGCAGGTGTTGCATTTGGAACAGCCGGTGTGAAGGTTTTATCCAGTAAGGATGCCAAGAAAGTCTATACACATGGAACGGCAGCAGTTCTTCGTGCGAAAGAATGTGTGATGAAGACGGCTACAACGATCCAGGAAAATGCTGAGGATATTTATGCAGAGGCAATGAGCATCAATGAGGCGCGTGAAGCGGAAGAGGCAGAAAAGACAAAAGAGACAGAAGAGGCAGTGACGGAATAATAATGAAGTTTTGTATCAAGCATGAAATAGAGGGGAGACTCCGTATTCATCTGGTGCAGAAGACGATGTCCTATGCCCAGGCAGATACACTGCTGTATTATCTGCAGAATATTTCCGGGGTGACATTTGCAAAGGTCTACGAAAGGACTGCGGATGCGCTGATCCGGTATGAGGGAAGCCGGGAGGAACTGATAGGGGCGCTGCGAAGGTTTCGATATGAAAATGTAAAACTGCCCAAAGGGTATCTGGAGACGTCTGGGAGAGAGTTAAATGCCAGATTTCAGGAAAATTTAGTGATGAAAACGGTGTGTCGCTATGCAGGGAAGCTATTTCTGCCCTGCTCGGTCCGGTATGGATATATTGCCGTGCGGTCTTTGAAATATCTGTATAAAGGTATTCAGGTACTGGGCCAGGGAAAGATAGAAGTTCCGGTGCTGGATGCGGCGGCGATCGGGGTGTCTGTCCTGAGAAAAGATTTTGAGACGGCTGGCTCCATCATGTTCCTTCTGGGAATTGGTGAACTTCTGGAAGAATGGACACATAAAAAGTCTGTGGATGATCTTGCAAGGACGATGTCTTTAAATGTAAGTAAGGTATGGCTTTTAAAAGATGGCCAGGAAATACGGGTTTCTGCATCGGACATTAAAGTCGGAGATGAAATTGTGGTACATATGGGAAATGTTATTCCATTCGATGGTATTGTGACCTTTGGAGAGGCGATGGTAAATCAGGCATCTTTAACAGGAGAATCGGTTCCGGTCAGAAGAGCCATCCACAATTCTGTGTATGCAGGCACGGTTCTGGAAGAGGGTGAGCTGACAGTCCGGGTAAAAGAGGTGGGCGGCTCCAGCCGTTTTGAAAAGATTGTGACGATGATCGAAGAATCGGAAAAATTGAAATCGTCTCTGGAAGGGAAGGCGGAACATCTGGCAGACAGACTGGTGCCGTATACGCTGGCAGGGACGGTACTTACTTATTTATTGACAAGAAATGTCACGAAAGCATTATCTGTGCTGATGGTAGATTTTTCCTGTGCACTGAAGCTTGCCATGCCTATTTCTGTGCTGTCTGCGATCCGGGAGGCAGGCAGATACCACATTACCGTAAAAGGCGGAAAATATCTGGAGGCAGTGGCAGAAGCAGATACGATTGTCTTTGACAAGACAGGAACGCTGACAAAAGCCAGGCCAACCATGGCAAAAATGATTGTGTTTAACGATGAAGAGCCGGATGAACTGCTGCGTCTTGCTGCATGTATGGAGGAACATTTTCCGCATTCCATGGCAAAGGCAGTTGTGGATGCGGCAAAGAAGAGAAATCTTGACCACGATGAAATGCATTCGAAAGTAGAATATATGGTAGCCCATGGTATTTCTACTACGATTGATGGGAAACGGGCAGTGATCGGAAGCTATCATTTTGTGTTCGAAGATGAAAAATGCACGGTTCCAGAAGGCAGACAGGAATTGTTTGACAGCCTTCCGGAAGAGTATTCCCATCTGTATCTGGCGATTGAAAATAAGCTTGCCGCAGTCATCTGCATTGAAGATCCGCTGAGGGAAGAGGCATCGCAGGTAATCGGGCAGTTGAAGGAGTGCGGAATTTCAAAAATCGTAATGATGACTGGAGACAGCGAACGGACTGCCAGATCTATTGCAAGAAGAGTCGGAGTGGACGAGTATTATTCCGAAGTCCTTCCGGAAGATAAGGCTGGTTTTGTAGAGAAAGAAAAGGCGGCCGGGCGTAAAGTGATTATGATCGGCGATGGGATAAACGATTCGCCGGCCTTGTCTGCCGCGGATGTGGGGATTGCAATCAGCGACGGCGCAGAGATCGCAAGGGAGATTGCGGATATTACAATCAGCTCGGATGATCTGGACCAGATCGTCATACTGAAAAAACTAAGCGATATGCTGATGATCCGTATAAAGAAAAATTATCATCAGATTGTCGGGTTCAATTCCGGCCTGCTGCTTCTCGGTGTAGCCGGAATACTTCAGCCGACAACATCCGCACTTTTCCACAATTCCTCCACATTGTTGATAAGTTTAAAAAGTATGGAGAACCTTCTTTGAATGGGGACGGGGGATTTTTGAAAATCCCCCGTCCCCCATTTGCATTTATCCTCATTTTCATATACAATAAAAAATAGATGTGATAAAAATGTGGAAAAAAGTAAAAGGAACAAGAGAAATGGGAGAAGTTAGGAAAAGAATGATTTTCCACGGACGTGTTCAGGGAGTAGGGTTTCGTTATACAGCAAAGCATCTGGCTCATTCATTAGGACTGACAGGCTGGGTGGAAAATGAATATGATGGAACAGTGCTGCTGGAGGTACAGGGAAGAGAGGCATTGATTTATAAGTTGATGGAAGGGTTGAATCATAATAGTTTCATCAGCATTGATTGGATAGATACCCAGGATATTCCTGTGGAAAATGAAAAAGGTTTTTATGTAAAGTAATGTGGATAGATGTGGAAAATGTGGATAAAAAATCATTGGGGACGGGGCATTTCTGAAAATCCCCCGTCCCCAATGAATAAGGAGGAAAAATGGGAAAAAGTGTGGAAAATCGGGGAGTAAAAAGTAGAATTGTTTCGGCGGCGTGGCAGTTGTTTCATGAGAGGGGATATAATGGGACGACGGTGGATGATATTATTGAGTTGTCGGGGACGTCGAAGGGATCTTTTTATTATTATTTTAATACTAAGGATGAATTGTTAAATACGTTATCGGTGATTCTGGATGATTATTATGAAGAGCTTGATGTTGCGATGGATCCGGATATGGATAGTTTTGAGAAATTATTGTATATGAATTATAAAACACATACGATGATGGAGGAGAAGATCAGTATTGATCTGCTGGCATCGTTGTATTCGACACAGCTGGTTTCTCAGGGGGAGAGAAATCTTCTGGATCAGAACCGGAAATATTACAAACTGCTGACCAGGGTCATTGAGGAGGGGCAGAAACGCGGTGAGATACGGACGGATATGACGGTGAGTGAGATTTCCAATTACTATTCTATGTGTGAACGTGCACTGGTTTCAGACTGGTGTCTAAACAGAGGAAGTTATTCTCTGGGAGAGTATAGTAGAAAATGTATGCCGATTATGCTGGAGCATTTTAAAAAGTAAATGAAATGAATTTCATTGGGGACGGGGGATTTCTGAAAATCCCCCGTCCCCATACAAAAGGAGGAGAGAGTATGATCGTTCAGGGGCTGCAGAAGCTTACGCTTTTGGATTATCCGGGGAAGGTTGCCTGTACTGTGTTTACAGCCGGGTGTAATTTCCGGTGTCCGTTTTGCCACAATGCGCCGCTGGTCATTGATACGCACAGAAATCCGGAAATATCCTTAAAAGAAATTTATTTGTTTCTTGAGAAGCGGAAAGGTATCCTGGATGGAGTCTGTGTGTCGGGGGGAGAGCCTTTGATCCAGCATGGGATTGAGATCTTTCTGGAAAGGCTAAAAGAGATGGGGTATGCGGTGAAACTGGATACCAACGGCAGTTTTCCGGATAAGCTTGAGAAGATTGTGAAAGAAGGGCTGGTGGATTACGTTGCCATGGATATCAAAAATTCCCGGAAAAATTATGGAAGGACGATCGGGATTGAGGGGTATGATACCGAAAAAGTAGAGCGCAGTGTCCGGTATCTGCTAAGCGGTCCGGTGGAATATGAATTCCGGACAACAGTGGTGCAGGAGTTCCATCAGAGATCAGATTTTGAGGAGATCGGAAATTGGATCTGGGGAGCAAGGCGCTATTATCTGCAGCAGTTTGAAGATTCCGGGGAACTAATCCGGCCGGGACTTCATGCCTATAATGAAAATATCATGCATCAGGCCCTGGACGTGGTAAGAAAATATGTGCCGTCTGCGGAACTGAGGGGAATATAAATAGTATGAGAAAATAGTAACAATATATTGTGAGTGAGCATAAAACAAAACACAATATATTGTTATTTTTGTTGACGAATCAATAGATATGGTGATATGATAAAGAAACTAAGACAGAAACGGGGGTTATCATATGTATCAGGTAATGAAGCGGGACGGACAGATTGCAAAGTTTGATTTATCCAAGATATGCGTGGCGATCGAAAAGGCATTTCACGCACAGGAGAAGGATTACAACCAGGACATCATTGATCTTCTGGCATTAAAAGTGACGGCGGATTTTGAACCGAAGATCAAAGACGGGCTGATTCAGGTAGAGGATATTCAGGACAGCGTAGAGAATATACTGATCAAGGCCGGATATGCGGACGTGGCCAAGGGATATATTCTGTACAGAAAGCAGAGAGAGAAGATCCGGAATCTGAAGTCTACCATGCTGGATTATAAAGAGATTGTGGACAGCTACGTGAAAGTAAGAGACTGGCGTGTGAAGGAAAATTCCACGGTAACATATTCCGTAGGAGGACTGATCCTGAGCAATTCCGGTGCAATCACAGCCAATTACTGGCTGTCAGAGATTTATGATGAAGAGATCGGACAGGCCCATCGGAACGCAGATATCCATATTCATGATCTGTCCATGCTGACAGGTTACTGTGCAGGGTGGTCATTAAAACAGCTGATCCAGGAAGGACTGGGAGGAATTCCCGGGAAAATATCCTCGTCTCCGGCCAGGCATTTAAGCGTACTCTGTAACCAGATGGTTAACTTCCTTGGCATCATGCAGAATGAATGGGCAGGAGCGCAGGCCTTTTCCTCCTTTGATACTTATCTTGCCCCCTTCGTAAAAACAGACGGCCTGACTTATCCAGAAGTAAAGAAATGTATTGAATCCTTTATCTACGGCGTCAACACACCGTCCAGATGGGGAACCCAGGCGCCGTTTTCCAATATCACCCTGGACTGGACCGTTCCCGATGACCTGGCAAATCTTCCGGCCATTGTGGGTGGAAAAGAAATGGATTTTACATATGGTGACTGTAAAAAAGAAATGGATATGGTCAACAAGGCATTTATTGAGATTATGATCGAGGGAGACGCCCACGGGCGCGGATTCCAGTATCCGATCCCGACCTATTCCATCACAAAGGATTTTGACTGGTCTGATACGGAAAACAACCGGCTCCTTTTTGAGATGACGGCAAAATACGGGACGCCATATTTTTCCAACTACATCAACAGCGATATGCAGCCAAGTGATGTCAGAAGTATGTGCTGCCGCCTGCGGCTGGATTTGCGGGAGCTGCGCAAAAAGTCGGGCGGATTCTTCGGAAGCGGCGAGAGTACAGGATCTGTGGGAGTTGTGACAATCAACATGCCAAGGATTGCCTACCAGTCCGAGAATGAAGATGAATTCTTTGCCAGACTGGATCGCCTGATGGATCTTTCCGCACGTTCCCTGCATGTAAAGAGAACGGTTATCACAAAGCTGCTTGATGAAGGGCTTTATCCATATACAAGGCGTTATCTGGGAACATTTGAAAATCATTTTTCCACCATCGGTCTGGTAGGAATGAATGAGGCAGGCCTGAATGCAAAATGGATCCGCAAGGATATGACGCATAAAGAAACTCAGGAGTTTTCCAAGAAGGTGCTGAATCATATGCGGGAACGTCTGTCTTCTTATCAGGAAGAATACGGCGATCTGTATAATCTGGAAGCAACCCCGGCCGAGTCCACTGCCTACCGCTTTGCAAAGCATGACAGAGAGCAGTTCCCGGACATTATCACAGCGGCAGAAGGGGATGGCACGCCATACTACACCAACAGCACCCACCTTCCGGTTGGATATACGGAAGACATTTTTGAGGCTCTGGATATCCAGGATGAACTACAGACACTTTACACCTCCGGTACAGTATTTCATGCATTCCTGGGAGAAAAACTCCCAAGCTGGCAGTCGGCTGCGGCTCTGGTACGTAAGATTGCAGAAAATTACAAGCTTCCTTATTATACGATGTCACCGACTTACTCCATCTGCAAAAACCACGGCTATATCAATGGTGAGCAGTATGTATGTCCGGAATGTGGAGAGACCACAGAGGTATACAGCAGGATCACCGGCTATTACCGGCCGGTTCAGAACTGGAATGATGGAAAGGCCCAGGAATTCAAGGACAGAAAAGTATATGATCTGACACATTCCGTTTTCCATGGGCAGGAAAAATCTGCTGAGTCTGAAGGAGAGGAAATGCAGATGCAGGCGGGCGAAGAAGGGAATAGAACGATGCTCTTTACAACGAAAACCTGTCCGAACTGTGCGGTCGCAAAACGAGCGCTGGAAGAAGCTCATATACAGTATGAGGTGGTGGATGCGCAGGAAAATAAAGAACTGGTAAGGAAGTATGGAGTGATGCAGGCGCCTACCCTGGTAGTAGCAAAAGAAGACCATGTAGAAAAGCTTGCCAATGCTTCAAATATTAAAAAATATGCCGAGGAACATACGATACTTAATCAATAATCTTACTGCAAAAGATCCGGGAAACGTAAGTTAAACGTTTCCCGGATCTTTTTTGCGCTTCAGTGCGGAATCGCGCCCCAGCATAAAATGATCATCTCTCAGAATCTCATAGGCTTTTTCGTAGTCACCTTTACGCATATAGCGGATCATCTTTTTCAACCGTTCGTTCGTACGGGGAATATGCATTCCGTGGCGGACCGAGTACTGACCGATCCGGATCTGTTCAGAAAGATTATTTTCATAAATCCGGTTGATCCTTTCATTATCCAGAATACCCAAGATCTCCATATGCATGTCTGTATCGGCAATTTCCCAGGCATAAGAATCCGATGCCACGGCACACATCCGGACAACCTTTTCCTCGATCCGATAGGAATACTCTTCATAACGGCCGGAGGTGAAGATCAGATGAAACGCAGCGCCCTCCAGCAGCTCACGCAGCTGATAGATGTCCTGGATATCCTTATCTGTAATTTCTTTTACCTTAATCGACTTATAATAATCTGAGACCAGCAGCCCCTCTGCCTGGAGAAGCTGGATCGCGGCCCGCACAGGGCTTCTGCTCATCCCCAGGTCCTCCGTCAGCATCGCTTCTGTGAGAGTCATACCGGGGGCGTAAGAAAGATCCAGGATCCTGTCTTTGATGGTCTGATAAGCCTGGTCAGTCAGGGAAACTGATTTTCTTGCCATAGAAGCCTCCTTCCAACTTTACTCAATATAATGATGCCAGGGTCAAAAGGTCTGAACCTACATGAGCTTGCTCATAAGTAGGTGAATGACCTTGGGACTCACCCCAACATCATATAATATAAATAGTATACGCAAAATGAATTTGTATACAAATTATAACGGCTTTTCGGGAAATTCGCAAGATAAAAATAAAAAAAGAATTGACATTTCTATCAGATAGTGCTATAGTCACATCAGAAAGAAGTTGTATACAAATTATAAAAATGTATACATCCAATTAAAAAAGAAAAAGGATGGTAGGTACTATGAAATTAGGATTTATCGGAACAGGTAATATGGCTTCTGCGATTATGGGAGGAGTAATCAACAACAAAGTGATCCCGGCTGATGAGATTATCGGAGCAGATCTGTTTGCACCGGGAAGAGAACGGGTTAAAAAGCAGTTTGGCATCCATGTGACAGACAATAATAAAGAAGTGGCTCAGAATGCAGAAGTAATCATTCTTTCTGTAAAACCTCAGTTTTATGCGGATGTGATCCAGGAGATCAAAGATGAGATCAAGGATTCCCAGATCATCATCACAATTGCACCTGGAAAAACACTTTCCTGGCTGGAAGAGCAGTTCGGTAAGCAGGTGAAAATTGTACGTACCATGCCAAATACTCCGGCTATGGTGGGAGAGGGGATGACAGCAGCATGCCCGAATCCTTATCTGTCAGAAGATGAAGTGGCTTATGTGAAGAAGCTTCTGGAAAGCTTCAGCCGTGTAGAGATCATTCCGGAGCGACTGATGGATGTGGTCGTATCTGTCAGCGGCAGCTCACCGGCTTATGTATTTGTAATGATCGAGGCAATGGCAGATGCAGCGGTTTCCGGCGGAATGCCCAGAGCACAGGCATATCAGTTTGCTGCACAGGCAGTTCTCGGCAGCGCCAAGATGGTTCTGGATACAGGAAAACATCCGGGAGAACTTAAAGATATGGTATGTTCACCGGCAGGAACAACCATCGAGGCAGTCAGAGTACTGGAAGAGCGTGGATTCAGAAGCGCGATCATTGAAGCAATGAAAGTATGTGAGGAGATTTCCAAGAGCTTGTAAGAGATGAAAAATCCGAGTATAATAGACAGGGCAGGACTTTTAAAGGCCTGCCCTGTATGCATGTCTGAAGGAGATCGGAATGAAAAAAGAGCTTACTTACTTTGGAATTGACGGCTGTGTCGGCGGAAATCAGGAGTGGTTTACGAATGTGGTGATGTATATGGGAGGCTGTGCGGCGGCCACAGCCTGCGACAGCTGCATTTATTATGCAAAGGAATATGGGATGAATGGACTTTACCCATATGATATAGAGCATTTAAACCGGGCAGATTATGTCCGGTTCGGGCAGAAAATGAAGCCTTATATCCGGCCAAGAGTCGGAGGAGTCAGGAAGCTTGCCTGGTATGTGGACGGTCTGGCCAGGTATATTCAGGATATGGAAAGAGAACATAAGAAAAGTTATGGGATCCGGATGGAAGAATTTTCCGGCGACCATTCCGTTGGGCAGGCAGAAGAGGCAGTTGCCAGAAAGCTTACGGAAGGACTTCCGGTTCCTTATCTGATGCTGAAGCATCAGGATGAGGAGCGGTTCAAAGATTTTATCTGGCACTGGTTTCTTTTGATCGGCTGTGAAGGGAGCGGCGAAAAGATGACCGTTACTGCAGCCACGTATGGAGAAGCAGTCAAACTTCCGTTTTATCAGCTATGGGATACCGGATATGCTGAAAAAGGCGGGATGATTTTATATTCTCTGAGATAGGAAATTCATAAAAAAAACACAAAATCCTGATATTCTGTAAGAAACAGGAAGAGGCAGGGCGTGAACGTGAAGAAAAAAATATTGGTTTGTATATGTGCGGTTCTGGTGGCGGTTTTTGGGGGGAGCGCTGTTGTTGATGAGATCAGGAGCATCACCCGGCAGGACCAGGATCAGGTGCAGACAGAAGAAGCATCCGGAAATATGGATGTAGAGACAAAAACGGGCCTGACAGAAGATCAGGAGAAGGTCCAGACGCAGATTGAAGAAACTTACAACGTGGAAAATCAGCAGGCTGTTGCGGAGAAGCTGGAGAAAGAAAAGGCAGCTCAGGATTATACGGACAGCAATATGCTGATCGAGTACAATCCCTTTGGGACAGATAGCCAGTCTCTCTACGTCTACTTTAATACAGAAGAGCCGGTCAGTATTTCCTATAATATCCATGTAAAAGATTCTGATATCGAGGATTTTCGAAAAGATGTGTGGGAGGAGGACCTCTATACAACAGAGCATGAGTTTCAGGTGATTGGACTCATCCCGGATATGGAAAATACGGTGACCTTTTTCCTCACCAGGGAAGACGGCTCCACAGATACGAGAGAGATCGTATATGAAATGGGAGATCTTCTGGGTACGGAGGAAGTGATGCTGGATACAGATATGGAAGGGGAGGCTGAAGAACTGGAAGATGGTCTTTATGCCATACTTGGAAATGACAGCGATGGGCTGGACTTCATGTATTATTACGATAATCAGGGTGTGTTAAGAGGTGAGATCCCAATCATCGGGTACCGGAGTCATCGTCTTTTATTTGATGAGGATTCCATGTATTTCAGTATATCTGAGACGAAGATGGCGCAGATGAACCGGTTGGGACAGGTGACGAATGTCTATGATCTTGGAAATTATAAGCTGCACCATGATTATGTTTTTGATGATAATGGGAATATGCTGATTCTGGCTACAGATACTACCCAGGACAGTGTGGAGGATATCGTACTGCGGCTGGATGTAAACAGCGGCTCTGTTACAGAGGTCCTGGATCTGGGAGATCTGTTTGGAAGTTTCAAAGAAGAGTGCCAGAAAAATTCAGACGGCGAACTGGACTGGATGCATATAAATACAATCCAGTGGATGGGAAATGGATCCGTACTTTTAAGTTCCAGAGAGACTTCTTCTATCATCAAGATTGACAGTCTGTATGACAAGCCGCTGATATCCTATATCATTTCGGATAAATCAGTATGGAAAGGTACGGAATATGAAAATCTGGTATTTACCAGAAAAGGTGATTTTACGATCCAGGGCGGCCAGCATACGATCACTTATGTAGAAGACCCGACGCTTGCAGACGGACAGTATTACCTGTACATGTTCGACAATCATATCGGAATCAGTGAGACGAGGCCGGAGTTTGACTGGAGCGGGACCGGCCTTACGGAGACGTCTGCCAAAGACGGGGAAACCTCTTATTATTATAAATATCTGGTGGATGAAAATGCGGGGACCTTTGAACTGGTGGATTCGTTTAAGGTTCCATACTCCGGATATGTCAGCAGTGTCCAGAACCTGGGAGACAATACGATCGTAGATTCGGGGATGCAGGGGATTTTTGGAGAGTATGACAAAGATCATGAGCTGATCGCACAGTATACGATGAAGGCGGAAAAATTCATATATCGCGTATTTAAATATGATTTTGACGGATTCTATTTCCGTAATATAGAATAAAATCGGGAACACCTCTTTACGGGAGGGAAAGGATTCGTTACAATAAAAAAGACTATGGAAAATAAAGGAGCAGAAGACTATGGCAAATCCAATCGTAACAATCGAAATGGAAAATGGGGATGTGATGAAGGCGGAGCTTTATCCGGAGATTGCCCCCAATACTGTAAATAATTTTATTTCTTTGGTAAACAAAGGGTTTTATGATGGGCTGATCTTTCATCGTGTGATCCGTGGGTTTATGATCCAGGGCGGATGCCCGCAGGGAACCGGAACCGGGGGACCAGGATATCAGATCAAGGGAGAATTCTCCCAGAATGGGTTTGAAAATTCTCTGGCCCACACCAGGGGAGTGCTGTCTATGGCCAGGGCAATGCACCCGGATTCAGCTGGATCCCAGTTCTTTATCATGCATGAGAATGCACCCCATCTTGACGGGGCTTATGCGGCCTTTGGAAAGATCATAGAAGGGCTGGATGTGGTAGATAAGATTGCCTGCACAGACACCGACTACAGCGACAGGCCTCTGGAAGAACAGAGGATGAAAAAAGTCACAGTTGATACCCAGGGAGAAGCATATCCTGAACCAGAAAAAGCATAGAACTGCATGGTTATGACGAAAAGGTGCCGCACTTTTAGGGGCGGCACTTTTTTTATGGCAAGACCCCGGTTTTCTTTCTGTGTCTTGAAAAAAGGATACGGATAACGTACAATAGTGAAAATAGTCAAGTTACTTAGAGTGGAGGCAGAAGATCCATGGATATCATACAGACAGAAGATCTTGTTTATGAATATGAAAAGCGTGATGAGGAAGGGAATGTAACCGGAACCTCCCGCGCGATCGATGGCGTGAATATCGATATCAGACAAGGCCAGTTTGTGGCAGTGCTGGGGCATAATGGTTCGGGGAAGTCTACCTTTGCCAAACATCTGGATGCGATTCTGGTTCCCACAGATGGTACCGTGTGGGTGGACGGGAAAGATACAAAGGATCCGGAAGAGTTGTGGAATGTAAGACAGACGGCCGGGATGGTATTCCAGAATCCGGATAACCAGATCATCGGGACTGTGGTAGAAGAGGATGTGGGATTTGGACCGGAAAATCTGGGAGTGCCGACAGACGAGATCTGGCAGAGAGTGGAGGAAAGTCTCAAAGCAGTAGGAATGCTGGAGTACCGTCATCATTCTCCGAATAAGCTGTCCGGAGGGCAGAAGCAGAGGGTGGCGATCGCCGGAGTCGTGGCGATGGAACCAAAATGCATTGTGCTGGATGAACCCACGGCTATGCTGGATCCCTGCGGAAGAAAAGAGGTTCTTAAGACGGTGCAGGAGCTGCGCCGTCGTAAAAATGTTACGGTGATCCTGATCACTCACTATATGGAAGAAGTCATTGATGCAGACAAAATATTTGTCATGGATCATGGGCATGTGGTGATGGAAGGAACGCCGAGGGAGATTTTTTCACAGGTAGATACTCTGAAAAAATACCGTCTGGATGTGCCTCAGGTGACGATTCTTGCCGATGAGCTAAAAAAACGGGGGCTGGATATCCCTGCAGGCATTTTGAGAAAAGAGGAGTTGGTAGAAGCGCTATGTCGATCAAACTAGAGCATTTGAACTATATTTACAGTGAAGGAACAGCCTATGAAAAGCATGCATTAAAGGACGTCTGCCTAGAGATCCCGGATGGTGAGTTTGTAGGGGTGATCGGTCATACAGGGTCTGGGAAATCTACCCTGATCCAGCATCTAAATGGATTGTTAAAAGCCAGCAGCGGGGCTCTGTATTATGACGGCAGGAATATCTATGAAGAAGGATATCCTATGAAGGAGCTGAGAAATCAGGTGGGGCTGGTATTTCAATATCCTGAGTATCAGTTGTTTGAGGTGGATGTGATCACGGATGTGTGCTTTGGCCCGAAGAACCAGGGGCTTTCCCCGGAGGAATGTAAAGAGAGGGCAGAAGAGGCGTTGAAGCTGGTAGGGCTGAAAGAAAAATATTTTAAGTCTTCTCCCTTTGAGCTTTCCGGAGGCCAGAAACGCCGGGCAGCCATCGCCGGAGTCCTTGCCATGCGGCCCAGAGTACTGGTGCTGGATGAGCCGACAGCCGGACTGGATCCAAAAGGACGAGATGAGATTCTTGGGCAGATTGCCTATCTTCACCAGGCTACGGGCATGACGGTAATCCTGGTTTCCCACAGCATGGAGGATATCGCCAGGTATGCGGACCGTATCATTGTCATGGATCACGGACAGGTGCGTTATAATGATACGCCCAAAAAGGTGTTTGCTCATTATCTGGACCTGGAAAAAATGGGGCTTGCAGCCCCCCAGGTGACTTATATTATGCATGATTTGAAAGAACATGGGCTGCCGGTGACCACAGACGTGACTACGGTGGAAGAGGCGGCGGATCAGATCATGAAGGCATTGGAGAAAAGAAAATGATACGAGATATTACAATTGGACAATATTATCCGGCAAAAAGTATACTGCACAGACTGGATCCAAGGGTAAAGCTGGTGTCCACCCTTTTGTATCTGATCTCGCTGTTCCTGTTCCGGAGTATCTCCGGATATCTGGTGGCCACAATCTTTCTGGTATGCATGATCCGTCTGTCAAAGGTTCCTCTTTCTTATATTGTAAAGGGACTGAAACCGATCATTATGCTTCTGATGATTACTGTACTGTTTAATCTGTTCCTGACCAGGGACGGAGACGTACTTTTGCATGCCTGGATCTTTACGGTCACCGAGGGAGGACTTCGGACAGCTGTTTTCATGGCGGTACGTCTGATCTATCTGATCATCGGCTCTTCTCTTATGACCTTTACTACGACGCCGAATGAGCTGACAGACGGTCTGGAAGATCTTTTGCGGCCTCTGAACCGGGTGAAGGTGCCGGTCCACGAAGTGGCAATGATGATGTCTATTGCCCTTCGTTTTATCCCGATTCTTCTGGAGGAGACGGATAAGATTATGAAGGCTCAGATTGCAAGGGGCGCGGACCTGGAAAGTGGAAATATGATCCAGAGAGCCAGGGCGATGATCCCGATCCTGGTGCCGCTTTTTGTGTCTGCATTTAGGCGGGCCAATGATCTTGCCATGGCAATGGAGGCCCGTTGTTATCATGGCGGAGAAGGCCGGACAAAGATGAAGCCTCTGCGGTATCAGACAAGGGACTATCTGACTTACGTGATCGTGGTGGTCTATGTGGCAGCAGTTTTTTTGATTGGGCGTTATGTTCCGCTTCACGTCTGGATATTTTAGGACAGGATAATGGTGGGGATCATGAAAAGAATCAAACTGACCGTTGCCTATGATGGGACGGATTACTGCGGCTGGCAGATTCAGCCAAATGGAATCACAATTGAAGAAGTACTGAACCATGCGATCCATAAACTGACCGGAGAAGAGATCCGGGTGACCGGGGCCAGCCGGACAGATTCGGGAGTGCATGCGCTGGGGAATATTGCAGTCTTTGATACCAGCTCATCGATTCCTCCGGAGAGGATGAGCTATGCCCTGAACCAGCGCCTGCCAAAGGATATTGTTGTGGTGAACTCCGAGGAAGTGCCTTTAAACTGGCATCCCAGATATCAGGAAAAGATCCGGAAAACTTATGAATATCATATTTATAACTCGCCGGTGCCGAATCCTTTGAGGAGAAGATATGCTTCTTTTGTATCGTTCCCGCTTAACGTGGAGCGTATGAGGCAGGGAGCGGCCTGTCTGGTAGGGGAGCATGACTTTGTCAGCTTCTGCAATGTGCGTACACAGGCAGAGAGTACGGTGCGGAAGGTAGAGTCGCTGGAAATTGAAAAAGAAGGGGAAGAGGTTGTAATCCGCATTACAGGGAACGGTTTTCTATATAATATGGTGCGGATCATAGCAGGAACCTTGATCCGGGTAGGCAGGGGATTTTATGCTCCGGAAAAGATACAGGAAATCCTGGAGGCCAAAAGGCGTACAAAGGACTGTGTTACGGCGCCGCCGGAAGGTCTTGTGCTGAAAGAAATCCAGTATCTTTCATAATTGTGTTAAAAAATACTGTACAATGACAGGTTGATAGGATAATATAGAAAAAAACAATTTTATGGGAGGAGAAAAAGTATGCAGATGTTTATGAACATTGTTCCTGTCCTGGGTGTGATCGGGCTGTTATTTGCCGGATACCTGGCTGCAAGAGTCGGCCGGCAGGAAGAAGGAACGGAAAGGATGAAGGAGATTGCGTCAGCCATCAGTGAAGGTGCAAGAGCCTTTTTGATGGCGGAATATCGTATTCTGGTGGTGTTTGTAGCTGTTTTGTTTGTTCTGATCGGTATTGGGATCGGTAACTGGGTGACAGCCGTATGCTTTGTAGTTGGGGCACTGTTTTCTACTTTGGCCGGATACTGCGGCATGACAGTGGCTACAAAGGCAAACGTAAGAACCGCTAATGCTGCAAGACTCCAGGGAATGAATAAGGCGCTTTCTATCGCGTTTTCCGGAGGAGCAGTCATGGGAATGTGTGTGGCAGGCTTCGGTGTGCTGGGAGTCAGCATGGTATATTTACTGACAAAAAATGTAGACGTGCTGTCTGGATTCAGTCTCGGGGCATCATCCATTGCTCTTTTTGCCCGTGTGGGTGGTGGAATCTACACAAAAGCAGCTGACGTAGGTGCAGACCTGGTCGGAAAAGTAGAGGCAGGTATTCCGGAGGACGATCCGAGAAATCCGGCAGTTATTGCTGATAATGTAGGAGATAATGTAGGCGATGTGGCAGGTATGGGTGCCGACTTGTTTGAGTCCTATGTAGGCGCGCTGGTATCTGCGCTGACACTGGGGATCGTTTATTTCCAGGTTGCGGGTGCGGCGTATCCGCTGATCGTAGCCGGACTTGGACTGGTGGCTTCCATCCTTGCTACCTTCTTTGTCCGTGGTGATGAAAATTCCAATCCGCACAAGGCTCTCAAGATGGGTTCATATGTGTCCAGTGCCATCGTGCTGGTGGTAGCTGTGATTTTCAGCAGATATTGTTTCGGAGATTACAACGAAGCGATTGCGGTGATCGCCGGACTGATCGTTGGACTGATCATTGGAATCATCACAGAAGTATATACTTCCGGAGATTATAAATCCGTAAAAGAAATCGCAGAACAGTCTGAGACTGGAGCGGCGACTACTATTATCAGCGGTATTTCCGTAGGTATGAAGTCTACAGCGATTCCGATCCTGCTGATCTGTGTGGGGATTTTTGTGGCTTATCAGTTCTCTGGTCTCTATGGAATTGCACTGGCAGCGGTAGGAATGCTGTCTACGACAGCGATTACGGTAGCAGTGGATGCCTATGGACCGGTGGCAGACAATGCAGGCGGTATTGCGGAGATGTCGGGCCTGGATCCGGAAGTCCGCAAGATTACAGATAAACTGGACGCGGTAGGAAACACTACAGCAGCCATGGGAAAAGGATTTGCCATCGGTTCTGCAGCTCTGACAGCGCTGGCGCTGTTCGTATCCTATGCAGAAGCAGTCCATCTGGAAAAAATTGACCTGCTTGACAGCCGTGTCATCATTGGAACTTTGATCGGAGGTATGCTTCCGTTCCTGTTCTCTGCGCTGACTATGCAGTCCGTATCCAAGGCTGCCTATCAGATGATTGAAGAAGTCAGAAGGCAGTTTAAGACTATGCCGGGGATTATGAAGGGAACAGAGAAGCCGGACTATAAGTCCTGTGTGGCAATTTCTACCACAGCAGCCTTAAAGGAAATGCTGGTGCCAGGTATCATGGCAGTGGCGGCGCCGCTGATCGTAGGAATCTTACTGGGTACCGCAGCCCTTGGAGGTATGCAGGCAGGAGCTCTGACAACAGGCGTGATGATGGCAATCTTCATGTCAAATGCAGGAGGAGCCTGGGACAATGCAAAGAAATACATTGAAGACGGCAATCACGGCGGAAAAGGCAGCGAAGCTCATAAAGCCGCTGTCGTCGGCGATACCGTAGGAGATCCTTTCAAGGACACATCCGGACCTTCAATCAATATCCTGATCAAACTGATGACCATCGTGTCACTGGTATTTGCACCACTGTTCCTTGCAGTGGGAGGAATTTTATAAAAGGACGGGAAAGGACGGGGACGTACACTTTTTGCAAAAGTGTACGTCCCCGTTTGTACTTTCGGGTGTCCCCAATCGTGCTTTGCCCTGTCCCCTTTCGCGATAAGTATTCTCAAAAACTGGAAAAACTGGATTCGTGCAGGGATTTGTGATAAGATAGACAGCGGAGCTATAAGGGAAAAACGATCTAATTGATTATTGATTTTTTTAGAAAAGAGGCAGAAAAAATGACAAAAGTTGACATTATTTCAGGGTTCCTGGGGGCAGGAAAGACTACGTTTATCAAGCAGATGATCGATCAGATATTCGCGGGACAAAAGCTGGTATTGATTGAGAATGAATTCGGAGAGATCGGGATCGACGGCGGATTTTTAAAGGATGCCGGGATCGAGATCACGGAGATGAATTCAGGATGCATCTGCTGCACTCTGGTAGGAGACTTCAGCGTGGCGCTGAAAAAGGTGCTGGCCGAATATCAGCCGGACCGGGTGCTGATCGAGCCATCGGGAGTGGGCAAACTCTCAGATATTGTTCGGGCTGTGGAAGATGTCAGAAAAGATGCACCGATTGAAGTGGAAGGCCGTATCACCGTTGTAGACGGGAAAAAGGCGAAAATGTATATGAAAAACTTCGGAGAATTTTATAAAGATCAGGTAGCAAGCGCCTCCACCATCGTCATCAGTCGTACACAGCAGATGACAGGAGAACAGATTGAAGAATGCGTGGGCCTTTTAAGAGCGGAAAATGAAGGTGCGGCCATCATTACGACTCCGTGGGATCAGTTAGGATCAGATGCCATCCGCCGTGCATTAGAACATCGGACAGGTATGGAGGATCTGATGGAGGAAGATGACCATCATGAGCACGAACATGAACATGACCATTGCCATCATGAACACGAGCATGAGCACGATCATTGCCGCCATGAGCACGATCATCACCATGACCACTGTGGCTGCGGCCACGATCACCACCATCATCATGCAGACGAGGTTTTCACCAGCTGGGGAAAAGAGACAGCTCATCAGTATACAGAAGAAGAGCTGGAGCAGATTTTAAAAGAACTGTCCGGAGAAACTGATTATGGTACCGTGCTCAGAGCAAAAGGAATCATTTCCATGGAAGATGGATCCTGGAAGCAGTTTGACCTGGTGCCGGGAGAATATGAGGTGCGGGAAGGTCAGCCAGACTATACCGGACGTCTGTGTGTGATTGGAACGGATCTGAAAGAGGAAGATCTGGCAGGACTTTTCCATCTTTCATAAACGGAGAAGAAAAAGGAAAACGGAAGGTGATTAGGAAATGACAGTGATACCTGTATTTGTAGTGACGGGGTTTCTGGACAGCGGAAAAACGACGCTGGTCCAGGAGACCCTGATGGAGCAGGAGTGGATCCAGCCGGGCAGGACACTCCTGATCTGTTGTGAAGAGGGCGAGATCGAGTATTCCGATGCATATCTGGATTCAAAAAATATGGTTTTGGAGCAAGTGACGGAAAAGGAACAGCTGACGCCGGCATTTTTTAAGAGCTTAGGGAAAAAATATCGTCCGGTCCAGGTGGTGATCGAGTATAACGGCATGTGGAAACTGGAGGATCTTTTGAGCATTAAGTATCCTTATAACTGGGAACTGCAGGGGGTATATTCAACGGTCAACGGTTTGACCCTGGACATGTATCTGAAAAATATGAGAAATATGCTGATGGAGCAGCTGACAGAATCCGAGCTGATCGTGGTCAACCGGTGCGCAGAAGGAGTGGACCGCTCAGGGTTCCGCAGGGCTTTAAAGGTACAAAATCCAATGGCGCAGCTGATCTTTGAGGATACAGAAGGAAGAATTATCCAGCCGTCTTCTGAAGATCTGCCCTACGATACCGACCAGGATGTCATCAAGATCGAGGATGAGGATTTCGGAATCTGGTATGTGGATGCCTACGATCATCCGGACCGTTATCTGGATAAAGAGGTTGAATTTAAAGCGCAGATATTCCGGCCGAAGGGAATGGAGGACAACATGTTTGTGCCCGTGCGTAAGATCATGACCTGTTGCGCAGCAGACATTCGTTTTTATGGCTATCCCTGCAAATCAGAAAAGAAGATTGACGGAGATAAAAAGAAGTATTATCAGGTAACGGCACGGTTTGCCTATGAGGCTGTCGGATTTGGAAATGAACAGCCGGTCCTGTATCTGGAGAAGCTTGAAGAGGCGCCAAAGCCGAAGGAAGATGTGGTATATCTGGGATAGATATAAAAGAGCCGGAATCCCACCGGTTTGTACCGAAAAAGGAACAAAAATAAGCCTAAGAATCACTAGACTTTTAAAATACCAGGGACTATAATATTTATATATGCCAAATTATTTATAATTTGTACAATTTTTCGAAGGAGGAACAACGAAAATGGCAAGAAAAATGAAGACCATGGATGGTAATCAGGCTGCGGCTCATGTGGCATATGCCTATACAGAAGTTGCAACAATTTATCCGATTACTCCATCATCTGTTATGCCAGAACATGTAGATGAGTGGGCAACCGAGGGAAGAAAAAATATCTTTGGACAGACGGTTCAGGTTACAGAAATGCAGTCAGAGGCAGGTGCAGCAGGCGCCGTACACGGATCTCTGTCCGCAGGTGCGCTGACCACTACATTTACAGCTTCTCAGGGATTACTTCTGATGATCCCGAACCTGTACAAAGTTGCAGGTGAGCAGCTCCCGGGCGTGTTCCATGTATCTGCGCGTGCGCTTGCAAGCCATGCACTTTCCATCTTTGGAGATCACTCAGATGTATATGCCTGTCGTCAGACCGGAGCAGCTATGCTCTGCGAGTCCAGCGTTCAGGAGGTTATGGACTTAAGTCCGGTGGCACACTGTGCAGCCCTGAAAGGAAAGCTCCCATTTATCAACTTCTTTGACGGATTCCGTACTTCTCATGAGATCCAGAAGATCGAGACATGGGATTACGAAGATCTGAAAGACTTGGTAGATATGGATGCGATTGACGAGTTCAGAAATCATGCTCTGAATCCAAATCATCCATGCCAGAGAGGATCCGCACAGAATCCGGACATCTTCTTCCAGGCAAGAGAGGCATGCAACCCATATTATGATGCAATGCCGGGAATCGTCCAGGAATATATGGACAAGATCAATGAAAAGATCGGCACAAACTATAAGTTGTTTAACTATTACGGAGCAGAAGATGCAGAGAAAGTCATCGTTGCTATGGGATCTGTCTGCGATACGATCGAGGAGACCATTGACTATCTGATGGCAGCAGGCGAGAAGGTCGGTGTTGTAAAGGTACGTCTGTACAGACCGTTCTGCGCACAGGCTCTGATCGATGCGATTCCGGATACTGTAAAATATATCAACGTTCTTGACAGGACAAAAGAGCCTGGAGCACAGGGAGAGCCTCTGTACCTGGATGTTGTATCCGCACTGAAGGGCTCCAAGTTCGACAGCGTTCCGGTAAACAGCGGACGTTACGGACTGGGATCCAAGGATACCACACCTGCACAGATCGTTGCAGTATTCAATAATACTGAGAAAGAAAGATTTACGATCGGCATCGAAGATGATGTGACAAATCTGTCTCTGGAGGAAGGTCCGGCTCTGGTTACCACACCGGAAGGAACGATCAACTGTAAATTCTGGGGTCTTGGCGCTGACGGTACAGTCGGAGCAAACAAGAACTCCATTAAGATCATCGGTGACAATACTGACATGTATGCACAGGCTTACTTCGATTATGACTCCAAGAAGTCCGGCGGTGTTACCATGTCTCACCTGCGTTTTGGTAAATCTCCGATCAAGTCCACATACCTGATCCATCAGGCAAACTTTGTAGCCTGCCACAACCCGTCTTATGTAAATAAGTACAACATGGTTCAGGAACTGGTAGACGGAGGAACCTTCCTTCTGAACTGTCCATGGGATGAAGCAGGACTGGAAGAGCATCTGCCAGGTCAGGTAAAAGCATTCATCGCAAACCATAACATCAAATTCTATGTGATCGACGGCGTTAAGATCGGTATCGAGACCGGCATGGGACCGACCCGTATCAACACCATTCTTCAGTCTGCATTCTTCAAGCTTGCGAAGATCATTCCGGAAGAAAAAGCCATCGAACTCATGAAAGCAGCAGCAAAAGCTACCTATGGCCGTAAAGGTGATGATGTCGTAGCAAAGAACTGGGCAGCTATCGATGAGGGTGCAAAACAGATCAAAGAAGTTGCAGTTCCGGAAAGCTGGAAAAATGCAGCAGACGAAGGTCTGACCACAACTCATGCAGAGAGCGGCCGCGCTGACGCTGTTAAATTCGTAAATACCATCCAGGCAAAAGTAACTTCCCAGGAAGGAAACAACCTGCCTGTATCCGCATTTGCAGACTACGTAGACGGAACAACTCCGTCCGGCACATCCGCATACGAGAAACGTGGTATCGCCGTAAACGTACCTGTATGGAATCCGGAAAACTGTATCCAGTGTAACAGATGTTCCTTTGTCTGCCCGCACGCTGTTATCCGTCCGGTTGCCATGACCGCAGAAGAAGCAGCAGCAGCTCCGGAAGGCATCCAGACCATGCCGATGACCGGTATGCCGGACTACACCTTCACAATGGCTATTTCCCAGCTTGACTGTACCGGATGTGGTTCCTGTGCAAACGTATGCCCGGGCAAGAAGGGTGTGAAAGCACTGGCTATGGAAAGCCTTGCAGCACACGAAGCAGAGCAGAAATACTTCGATTATGCAGCAGCTCTTCCAGAGAAGACAGATGTTGTAGCAAAATTCAAAGAGAATACCGTAAAGGGCAGCCAGTTCAAGAAACCGCTGCTTGAGTTCTCCGGCGCATGCGCAGGCTGCGGCGAGACTCCTTACGCAAAACTGATCACCCAGCTGTTTGGTGACAGAATGTACATTGCAAACGCTACAGGATGCTCCTCTATCTGGGGTAACTCCTCACCTTCTACACCATATACCGTAAATGCTAAGGGACAGGGTCCTGCATGGGGCAACTCCTTATTTGAGGATAATGCTGAGTTCGGTTATGGTATGCTTCTTGCTCAGAAAGCTATCCGTGATGGCCTGAAAGCAAAAATTGAAGATGTTGTAGCTAACGGTGACAATGCAGACGTTAAAGCTGCTGGTCAGGAATGGCTGGATACTTTCGCATGCGGTGCTACCAACGGTGCAGCAACAGAGAAACTGGTTGCAGCTCTTGAGGCTTGCGGATGCGACAAGGCAAAAGACATTCTTACACAGAAAGACTTCCTTGCTAAGAAATCCCAGTGGATCTTCGGTGGTGACGGATGGGC
>USDK01000019.1 GCA_900553355.1 uncultured Lachnospiraceae bacterium | reverse complement strand
ACAGGTAGAATGTGGGTCAATACTTACAATGCGATTCCGGCAGGTGCACCGTTTGGTGGCTACAAGCAGTCTGGCATTGGAAGAGAGACACATAAAGTGATTCTTGAACATTATACACAGATGAAGAATATTATGATCAATCTTTCTGAAGCACCGTCAGGCTTTTATCCTGAAAAATAATAGTGAAAGACAATAAAAAACGGATGTTTAATTTTAAATGAGCCGTAAAAAAACAGCATTGTGAAAGAGAATTTCGCAATGCTGTTTTTCAGATACTAAGAGACAAAATCAATGAAAGCGTTGAGAAAACGGTGGGATGATCGGCCTTTTTTCCAGGCAAAGACAATCTCTCTCGGGTGAATGGCCTGTGGGGTGGGTATTTCGACGAGAAGGCCGCTTTTCAAGTCGTCAGCGACAAAATCCTTGATGACACAGGCAATGCCAAGCCCGGTTCTGGCGAATTCAATCAGAAGATCCATTGTTGTAATCTCAATCAGATTGGAGGCATGAATGTGATTTTCCTCAAGGAAATAATCAATAAACTGCCGGGATGCATTGGCTTTGTCAAGAAGCATCAGTGTGCCGGCATTGAGCAGATCCAAGCCGGAGGCTTGTGTACGCATCTGAAGATTGTTGAGATAGTTGGGTGTACAGACGAAAACATCCTCGATTCTTCCCTGTGAAACAAAGGAAATATGTCCGGTGTCTTCCGGTTTGGCCACCAGGCCGAGATCAATAGAGCCGTCTCTGAGCATATCCAGTGTATGATTGGTGGACTGGCAGGAAATATTGATACTGATATGCGGATATTGCGCAATAAATGTTTTCAGATAAGGCAGCAGACGGTACCTGCAGAGTGTTGTGCTGACGCCGATGGTAAGGTGTCCAAGACCCATATCGCGAATGCGGGAGAGTTCCGCTTCCCCTGCTTCCAGAGAATGGAAAGCGTCCGATACATGATGAAAAAGCAACTGCCCTTCTTCTGTCAGAGAAACATTCTTCTCCTTTTCATCCACGATAAAATCTCCGGTCTCCTCGATCTCCTCGCCCATGATCGCAGTCATCTTGGTCATCTCGCCGCTTGCCTCGCCGCGCTGCATCTGGTGTGCCAGAATATCTGCGGTCTCGTACAGCTTGGTGGATTTGCTGCTCTGTCCGGAAATAATCAGAGGTGTTCTTGCCTCGTCGATCAGGACGGAGTCGACCTCGTCGATGATACAGTAAGCAAGCTCTCTCTGTACGAGCTGCTCTTTGTAGATCACCATGTTGTCACGCAGGTAATCGAAACCAAGTTCGTTGTTGGTGATGTAGGTGATGTCGCATGCATACTGCTGGCGGCGCTCATCGTTCTTCATATCGTTCAGAACGACACCGACGGTCAAACCGAGGAATCTGTGGACTTTGCCCATCCACTCAGCATCTCGGTTTGCCAGGTAATCGTTGACGGTAACGATGTGGACACCGCGTCCGGTCAGTGCATTCAGGTAAGCCGGAAGGGTGGAAACGAGGGTTTTTCCTTCACCGGTTTTCATCTCGGCGATACGGCCCTGATGGAGGATAATGCCACCGATCAGCTGTACGCGGTGGTGTTCCATACCGAGGGAACGTTTTGCTGCCTCGCGGACGGTTGCGAATGCTTCCGGGAGAATGGAATCCAGGGATTCGCCTCCGTTGTAGCGGTCTTTATATTCCTTTGTCTTGGCACGCAGCTCTTCATCGGTCAGCGCCTGCATGGTCGGGCGGAGAGCTTCGATTTTGTCTACGATTGGATAGATTCGTTTCAACTCGCGCTCACTGTGCGTACCAAAAAGTTTTTCTGTGAATTTCATAGAATGTTTGCTCCTGCTTTCTCTATTAATTTCCATATTAACATATGGTACTATTCTACCACTTCTGGCACAAGATAACAATGAATTTTTCGTAAACATTTGGTGCCGTTCCCCGGTTTTCCGCTGTTTTTACGGCTTTTCCCGGACTTTCCGGCCCTTTCCGCGAAAAAGTCACCCTGTTTCACAGCTTTTCTAAGCTGGAAACAGGGTGACTGTTCATTCTTTATTTACTTTTCAGCACTCCGGCTCGATCAGACCGTAGGTGTTGTTCTTTCTCTTGTAAACGACGTTTACTTCGTCGGTCTCTGCATTGCGGAATACGAAGAAGGTGTGCCCAAGAAGTTCCATCTGTACGCAGGCATCTTCCGGATACATTGGTTTCATGCCGAATTTTTTCGTACGGATGATCTGGATGTCTTCGTCCTCCAGATAGTCATGCTCCAGATATTCTTTCTGGAAGTTTCCTGCTTCCTGCTGTTTGTCGGCAATTTTGTTTTTGTATTTGCGAAGCTGGCGTTCGATGACTTCCTCTACCAGATCGATGGATACGTACATATCGTTGCTTACCTGCTCGGAACGGATGATATTTCCTTTTACCGGAATGGTAACCTCAATTTTCTGTCTTTCTTTCTCTACACTTAAGGTTACAATGACATTTGTGTCAGGCGTAAAATATTTCTCCAGTTTGCCAAGTTTTTCATTGACCGCGGCTTTTAATCCCTCTGTCACGTCAATATTTTTTCCGCTGATGGTAATTTTCATTATGCCCAACCCCTTTGCTCTCAAATTTTACAGGTTTTTCACTTCCCCTGTAAGTATCTCTAATTATAGCAATAGTTGTCTTTATTTGCAATAGTATTTAGAAAATTCATGAATATTTTAGAGTTTTTTCTGTTACAGTTCACTTGTATCTTATTTTTGACAGATTTCATGCTCGCATGAAATCTGTCGAGAATAAGATACAAAGGGAGCGCCTGGTTATGAGCAAAAAGGAGCTGCGCAGCAGCGGAGAGCGCTGAAAGCGCGGTTTTGCGAATGGCGCGGGTGAACGTCCGTTTCCGCTTACCGGCGGCATACTGCCAGCACGTCTTCAAACTTCATTTTGCCGCCGAACAGATCCAGTGCGCTGCCAATTGTCACATCGACGTGGTTGTTTCCCAGTTTTTTGAGCAGCTCCAGGTCTTCAAAACTTCCCACGCCGCCGGCGTACGTCACCGGAAAATCTTTCATCTTCGCAAGCAGTTCCACCAGCTCCGTCTCAATGCCGGAAGCCTTTCCCTCGACATCCACGGCATGGATCAGGAACTCATCACAGTATTCTGACAGGTGATGCAGCAGTTCCTCTGTCACTTCTTCGTCCGTGAACTTCTGCCAGCGGTCCGTCACGATATAGTATTTTCCGTCCCGCTTCCGGCAGCTTAAATCCAGTGTCAGCCGCTGCTTTCCTACCGTCGTCACCAGCTTGTCCAGATTTTCATAGAACACATGGCCGTCGCGGAACACATACGAAGTCACAATCACATGGCTTGCCCCCGCTGTCAGAAACTCGCACGCATTCTCCGCATCAATGCCGCCTCCCACCTGCAGGCCGCCCGGGTACGTCGAGAGTGCCAGCAATGCCTGGCGCTTCGTCTCCTCGTAAAACTCGGTACCTTTCTTGTTCAGCAGAATCACATGGCCGCCCGTAATGCCCTGCTCTTCGTACAGCTGCGCATAATACGACGCATCCTGCTCCGAGACAAAATTCTCGCTCGCCTGATTTCCCTGATCTTTCAGCGATCCCCCGACAATCTGTTTTACTTTTCCGTTATGAATATCAATACATGGTCGAAATCTCATTTTCCCCGTTTCCTTTCTTTTCTCTCCCCTTAAGTTTTCCACATTATATCAAAATCCGACCATTCTGTGTATAAATTCACCAAATTTTCATGGTTCTTTCATAGAAAAGAAAGAAGAACCTGCTTTTTCCACAGATTCTTCTTTCTTTTCCGGCTTGCCGCCGTTCTTTATTTATCGATGTCCTCAAAGGCCTCTTTCACTTTATCCATAAAGCCTTTTTTCTTCTTCGGCTGCTCTGCAGTTTCGCCGTCGGCTGCTTTTGCTTCTGCTGCCGGGCGGTTTCCGCAGGCTTCGTCGAAGGCGCGGAGGGCTTCTTTTGCTTTCTCATTCAGTTTCGTCGGAGTCTGGACTACGAGTGTTACGTAGTGATCACCGCGCACATTGCTGTTGCGAAGGGACGGAACACCTTTTCCCTTCAGACGGATCTTCGTATCGGTCTGGGTTCCCGGTTTTACAGTATAGAGAACGTCTCCGTCAACGGTGCTGATCTTCACATCACCGCCGAGCGCTGCCTGCGCAAACGTAATCGGTGCAGTGGAGAAAATGTTCATATCCTGTCTCTGGAAGATCGGATGACGGGTTACCTGAACCTCGACAAGCAAATCTCCTCTCGGTCCGCCGTTTACACCCGGCTCACCTTTTTCACGGATCCGGATGCTCTGTCCATCGTCGATTCCAGCCGGAATGTTGACCTGAATGCGTTTTCTGCTGGATGTATAGCCCGTGCCGTGGCATGCGGTACATTTATCGCGAATGATCTTTCCGGTTCCGTTACAATCCGGACAGGTCGTCACGTTTCTCACAGAACCGAACATGGTCTGCTGTGTGTACGTAATCTGACCGGTACCGTTACATTTGGAGCATGTTTCCGGTGAAGTTCCTGGTTTTGCGCCGGTTCCGTGGCACGTTGTACAGGTATCCTTCAGGTTGATCTCGAGCTCTTTCTGGCATCCGAAAACAGCTTCCTCAAACGTAATGTGGACAACAGCGCGGAGGTTTGCTCCCTTCATCGGTCCATTGTTTGCTCTTCTTCTGCTTCCGCCGCCACCGAACAGGTCGCCGAAAATATCGCCGAAGATATCACCCATATCTCCGCCGCCAAAGTCGAAGCCGCCGAATCCGCCGGCTCCTGCGCCGCCACCGCCGTTTTCAAATGCAGCGTGGCCAAACTGATCGTACTGACGCCGTTTGTCCGGATCACTCAGCACGCCATAGGCTTCTGTCGCCTCTTTAAATTTTGCCTCGGCCTCTTTGTCGCCCGGGTTCATATCCGGATGGTATTTCTTGGCCAGTTTACGGTATGCTTTTTTTAATGT
Source organism: uncultured Lachnospiraceae bacterium (assembly GCA_900553355.1). Classification (GTDB taxonomy): domain Bacteria; phylum Bacillota; class Clostridia; order Lachnospirales; family Lachnospiraceae; genus Merdimonas. Next base: position 39,752 of record USDK01000019.1, on the reverse strand, counting down.
TGCATCGTCCGCTCCGCGGTCTACGCCGAGGACCTCGTAATAATCTCTTTTTTCTGCCATTTATGTTCACCTTTTCATTTCTGTTCCACAAATTTCATCTTTGCAGAAATGTTTTTCCGCACGCTCCAGTATAGCACTTTTCCGAAAGCAATACCAGCATAAATACAGGGGGCGGAATGTATTTTCCGTCCCCTGCAAACATTCGCCTCACAGGGCTTTTTGCGTTTATTTACTTATTGTTTCAACTCACAGTCGGTATTTTCACGGAGTGTGACATGCTGAAAATTAAACCTCTTTGTAGTCAGCGTCTACGACATCGTCGTCATGGCCGCCTGCTGCTCCTGCATTTCCCATATCCGGGCCTGCACCAGCTGTTCCGGCACCAGCGCCTGCTGCGCCGCCCTGCTGCTCATACAGCTTTGCGAACAGTTTCTGAGCGCTTGTCATCAGTTTTTCCTGAGCTGCTTTCAGGTCAGCTACCTGTGCATCTGTCATCTCTTCCGGATTGCATTTTGCAATGAGGTCTTTCAGTGCGTTCAGGTCAGCTTCTACTGCTGTCTTATCGTTTGCATCCAGCTTGTCGCCGACTTCCTCGATTGCTTTCTCGGTCTGGAATACCATAGAGTCTGCATCGTTTCTTGCGTCGATTGCTTCTTTGCGTTTCTTATCCTGAGCTTCGAACTCAGCAGCTTCTTTGACTGCTTTGTCGATCTCGCTGTCGGACATATTAGAGCCTGCGGTGATGGTGATGTGCTGCTCTTTTCCTGTTCCCAGGTCTTTTGCAGATACATTTACGATACCGTTGGCATCGATATCAAAGGTAACCTCGATCTGCGGAACGCCTCTTCTTGCTGGCGGAATTCCATCCAGACGGAACTGGCCGAGGGATTTGTTGTCTTTCGCGAACTGACGCTCACCCTGTACTACGTTGATATCTACTGCTGTCTGGTTATCAGCTGCGGTGGAGAAGATCTGGCTCTTCTTGGTCGGGATTGTGGTGTTACGCTCGATCAGACGAGTTGCAATACCTCCCATCGTCTCGATGGACAGAGACAGCGGAGTTACATCCAGAAGAAGGATGTCGCCTGCGCCGGCATCTCCTGCAAGTTTACCGCCCTGTACGGAAGCACCAAGTGCTACGCACTCATCCGGGTTCAGGCTCTTGCTCGGCTCGTGTCCGGTCAGCTGTCTTACTTTATCCTGTACAGCCGGGATACGGGTAGATCCGCCTACCAGAAGGACTTTGGAAAGCTCGGATGCCTGAAGGCCTGCATCAGAGAGTGCTCTCTGTACCGGCTCTGCGGTTTTCTCTACCAGGTCGTGGGTCAGCTCATCGAATTTAGCCTTTGTCAGGTTCATATCGAGATGTTTCGGGCCATCTGCGGTTGCAGTGATGAACGGCAGGTTGATGTTGGTTGTAGTTGCGCTGGAAAGCTCTTTCTTTGCTTTCTCTGCTGCTTCTCTGATTCTCTGCAGAGCCATTTTATCATTGGAAAGATCTACGCCTTCCTGTTTCTTGAACTCAGCAAGAATATAATCTGTTACTTTCTGGTCGAAGTCATCGCCGCCCAGACGGTTGTTACCTGCTGTGGAAAGAACTTCGATAACACCGTCACCGATTTCGATGATGGAAACATCGAAGGTACCGCCTCCAAGGTCGTATACCATGATCTTCTGCTCATTTTCGTTGTCCAGTCCGTATGCCAGAGCTGCTGCGGTAGGCTCGTTGATGATACGTTTTACATCAAGACCTGCGATTTTACCGGCATCTTTTGTTGCCTGACGCTGAGCATCATTGAAATATGCAGGAACTGTGATAACTGCCTCTGTAACTTTCTCACCAAGGTATCCTTCTGCATCTTTTTTCAGTTTCTGAAGAATCATAGCGGAAATTTCCTGTGGGGAATATTTCTTGTCGTCGATTGTTACACGATAATCAGTACCCATCTCTCTTTTAATGGAAGAGATTGTTCTCTCTGCGTTTGTTACTGCCTGACGTTTTGCAGGTTCACCTACAAGACGTTCTCCTGTTTTTGTGAAAGCGACAACTGATGGTGTTGTTCTTGCGCCTTCTGTATTTGCGATAACTGTTGGCTGTCCACCTTCCATAACGGCTACACAGCTGTTTGTTGTTCCTAAGTCAATACCAATAATCTTGCCCATTGTAAATTCCTCCTAATATAAATATTTTTATTTCCAAATATGAAAGTTAATTTGCTACTTTTACCATACTGTGTCTCACAACAGAGTCACGGTACATATAACCTTTTTGGAACTCCTCGGCGATGACATTCTCTCCCAGGTTTTCATCTTCCACATGCATCACTGCATTGTGATAGTCGGGATCGAATTCCTTGCCGACGGCTTCGATTGGTTTCACCTCGATTCCTTCCAGGGTGGTCATCAGTTGTTTATATACTTTTTCCATTCCCTGTACAAACGGGTTTTCTTTTTCTTCCTCGGTGACTGCTCCAAGTCCTCGCTCAAAGTTGTCTACCACCGGAAGAATCTTTTCTATGATATCTTTCGCGCCTACTTCGTACATCTGGGATTTTTCCTTTTCTGTACGTTTGCGGAAGTTATCAAACTCTGCCATCTGACGTGTCAGTTTATCCGTCAGTTCTTCGATTTTTTCATCTTTTTTATCTTTTTTCTTTTTGCCAAAAAGCTTCTTTTCTTTTTTCTCTTCGCCATCGTCATGGCTTTCGGAATCTTCCTGATCCGCGGCACCTTCCTGTGTCTCTTCCGTTTCCGGCTCTTTTTCTTCTGTCTTTTCGCCTTCAACCTCTTCTTTCGGATCCGTTTCCTTTACCATTTCTTCCTGGCTTTTTTCCTGCTTATTTTCCAAGGGTTCTTCCACCTTTCTTTCTATACTTGCTATGTCTCGTTTTCATCTTTTTTATGAAACATCTGATCCAGTTCATTCTGAAGGCGTTTCATAGACTTAAGCACATGCTCATAATCCATACGCTTGGGACCGATAATACCTATCGTTCCCTTCATGCCTTCACCTAATTCATAAGTTGCCGTCACAACGCTGCAGTCCTTCATGTTCTGAACCGGGGTCTCATCTCCGATGTATACCTGGATCCCTGTATTATCCTCTCTTGCCAGTGTCTGTGTGACCAGTTCATTCAACTGCTGCTTTTCTTCAAAGGCACTGATGATTTCCTGAGCGCTCTGCTTGTCGCTGAGCTCTGGGTACTTGAAAATGTTGGTCGCTCCACTGGTATAGATCTGCATGTCGTTGTCCACCTGGATCACTTCTGCCACCGCATCCAGTACATTGCCTACCACTTCGCTGTGGATCCCGGCCTGTTCCTTCAGCCTGGCGATCAATCCCAGATTGATCTCTTCTATCGACATTCCTGTCAGTGTCGTATTCAGCAACATATTCAGCTTCAGAAGATTTTCATTACTCAAAGGCTCTTCTACATTAATGATCTTATTTTTGATCACATTGCCTCCCAGCACAATGACTGCGATGATCTGTTCCTCATCTACAGCTGACAGCTGGATGAATTTCAGCTTATTAGCGTTGCTCACAGGAGTCGAAACCATCGTTGCATAGTTTGTATTATTTGCCAGAACCCTGGCAGCCTGCCTTAAAAGCTGCTCCATTTTATCAGCCTTATCCAGCATCTGCTCCTGCATCTCGTTTAACTCCTGCTCCTTTTGCTCCATCAGCATATCCACATAGAGGCGATAGCCCTGATCCGAAGGGATACGTCCAGCTGACGTATGAGGCTGCAGAATATATCCCAGTTCTTCCAGATCTGCCATCTCATTCCGGATCGTCGCTGAACTTAAGTTCAGATCCGTGTACTTTGATATAGTCCTGGATCCTACTGGTTCACCGGTTTCCAGATAATTCTGGATAATCGCATGAAGAATCTTCAGCTTTCGTTCACTCAATCCATGATCTGCCACCATCCGTCCGCCTCCTTTCGGATTTTATTAGCACTCTTTAAAACTGAGTGCTAACATCTTCGACTATTAATTTAGCACTATGCTCTTTGTTTGTCAACACTATTTGCAAAAATTTCGTTACAAAAAAACGCCGGAGTCCTATGACCTCAGCGTTTTTCTTTTCAAGGACCTTTGCCAGTCCAGTTTTAGCTCAATTCTACTTTTTCTGCCTCTTCCGGCTTAAAGTCATTCTGCAGATCGTAGATGTTATGGCCGGTAGACTCGCTTAAGACTCTTCCCTCCAGAGAATAGCAGCGGATGAATCTTTTCCCGTCTACGCTGGACCAGTGCTCCACATCCCAGCTCATGTATCCGTCCTCATCTGACTTTTTTTCTTTCAGATACAGGTCTACCTGCCGGCCTTCCTTCATCTTTTCGATCAGGCCCTTGGTCCCGTCCACCTCTACCTCTGTCTTGTTCACTGCATCATAAACCTTCATGACATTTCCTCCTATTTAAAAGTTTCTATGTAAATTATAGCTTCTGAAAATAAAAAATACAATCTTCTTCTTTTTTTATCTTGACAAATTCATTTCTTAAATATATTATTGTATTAACTTAATAATACACTAATACATAAATACATTTGAAAGGAGCACAAATATGAGTGTCATATTACGCACAAACCAGCTGACAAAGCGTTACGCTCACCGCACTGTGGTGGATCACCTTTCCATGACCATCCACGAAGGTGATATCTATGGATTTATCGGAAAAAACGGAGCCGGGAAGACCACGCTGATACGCATGATCACCGGACTTGCCGCCCCGGATGACGGGACCATCCTTATGTTCGGGAGCCCGGATCTGCCCGAGGGCCGTAAATTTACCGGCACCGTTATCGAATCTCCCGCACTCTATCCAGGAATGACAGCAAAGGAGAATCTCCTGGCCCAGTATAAGCTCCAGGGCATCCGGAATGAATCCCAGGCTGATTCTATCCTGACACTGGTTGGTCTTGACGATGCCGGGAAGAAAAAGGCAAAGGACTTTTCCTTGGGGATGCGGCAGCGCCTGGCAATCGGCATCGCTCTGATCGGAAATCCGAAATTCCTGATTCTGGATGAACCGACAAACGGCCTGGATCCGGAAGGGATCAAAGAGATCCGGGACCTGATCCTGAAATTAAACCGTGACCGGAAGATCACCGTTCTGATCTCCTCTCACATCTTAGGAGAGCTTTCCAAATTTGCCACGCGCTACGGGATCATCCATCAGGGAAAACTGATCGATGAATTTACAGAGGAACAGCTGATTCAAAGATGCAGTGCCCCGGACGGGACACCGATCATGGATCTGGAGGATTATTTCTTAAAGAAAATACAAGGGGGAATCTAAAAATGACACATATATTAAAAAGTGATTTTTATAAACTGAGAAAAGCCAGATATTTCTGGGTCTGCCTGGCTGTCACGGTAATCCTAGCTGTCGGGAGTGTTTTTCTTCTGGATTTTACCTATCGTCTGGCGGGAGACCAGATGGAGACCCAGGTCGCCTCACAGCAGGAAACGCTGGAGGAAAGCGGCGTCAGTGTCTCTGTGGAAGGCGTACCCTTAAGCTACGACGAGCTAAGCGGTTCAGGCCAGCTCCTCTCCTTCTTTGCCGGCAACACAACATTGATCCTGGCGGTACTCATCTCTCTGTTCGTAGGCAGCGAATTTAACCATGGCACAATCAAAAACATGGCCTCCAGACAGTACAGCCGGGCAGCCCTTTATGGCTCCAAGCTGATCACAGGCATGGCCGCAGGAGCCTTTCTGACCCTGGTCTACGTCCTGTTCGCAGCTGTCACGGCTTCCATCCTCTGGGGATTTGGCCCTGTTTCTTCAGGGTACTGGCCCCGGACACTCGGGGGAGCCGGACTTGAGCTATTGCTCCTTTTCGCCTTCATATCTGTTTTCGTAATGTTTAGCTTTATCATCCGGCAAAATGGAGGATCGCTGGCCGTTAACATCTGTTTCCTGGAATTTTTATCTCTGTTTGCCATGCTGGGAGAAATGCTGGTCAAAAAATTCACAGGCAAAACCATGACATTATCTAATTATCTGATTGATGCTAACATGAATGCTCTGCTTGGCGGACTTACCCGAACTTCCGTGATCCGCGCACTCTTCGTTGCCGCCGGATTTTTTCTGGCAGCGCTTCTCATCGGAATGGTACATTTCCAGAAGCGGGATATCAAATAAGCCAGAACTCACTTTTCCGGTAATCCAAGACCCCATCCTGGCGGAGCTTTGAAAGCTCCGCCGACATGGCGCTTCTCTCCACACACAGATAATCCGCCAGCTCCTGACGGTTAAACGGAATCACAAAATGCCGGGCATTCTTTTGCTTCGCCGTTTCTGATAAATAAGAAAGTAATTTTTCTCTGGTCGTCCGTTTGGACAGATGACGCAGCTTTTCACCGAGCATTACATTTTTCCCGGCCAGGATCGTCACCAGATTCCGGATCAGCTGCTGATGAAACGGGCAGGATGCCGGACACACTTCGAGTACACGCTGTATATCCACCTGGAAAACCTGACTGTCTGTTACAGCCACTACACTGACCGGACTTCCTCCCACGCCCGCACATGCGTAGGCCGCCCCGAACAATTCCCCCGGCATCAGTTTCTCAAGGATATTCCTGTTCCCGAACACATCCTCGCTGACCACCTGCACGCAACCGCTCAGGACGATTCCTACCTTTCTGGCAGGCTCGCCTTCTGACCAGATCACTTCCTGCTTCTGAAAATATTTTTTCCTGCCATCCAGACAGTGCAGGATACTCTCGCAATCCTTCCTGCTTATCCCTTGAAACAGGGGCATTTTCGCAAACAAATCCTGATATGTTTCCATAATTTTTCTCCTTTGTTGGAAATCCAACATACTTTTGGAGGAAATTATAGTAAACTGCAGACATCAAGTCAAGGAGGGATTTCATATGATAAGAAAAATTATCCAGATAAATGAAGAAAAATGTAACGGATGCGGCGCCTGCGCGGCTGCATGCCACGAGGGAGCCATCCAGATGATAAACGGAAAAGCAAAACTGATCCGGGACGACTACTGCGACGGACTGGGAGACTGTCTGCCGGCCTGCCCTACCGGAGCCATCACTTTTGAAGAGCGGGAGGCCGCCGCTTATGATCCGGAAGCCGTCCAGCTTCATCTGAAAACCAGAAAGGATTCCAGCTCTCAGGCACAGCCGGCTTTCTCAGGCTGTCCCGGCCAGGCCCCCAGATCCATCAGCCATACACCTTCCGACTGCAGCGCCGCTAAAACTCCTCTGGAATCACCTGCTCCGCAAAGCCAGCTCTCCCAGTGGCCGGTGCAGATCCAGCTGGCCCCGGTAAAAGCGCCGTATTTCCAGGGCGCCCATCTTCTGATCGCAGCCGACTGCACTGCCTACGCTTATGCCGGTTTTCATCAGCGTTTTATCCGGAACCATATCACTTTGATCGGATGTCCGAAGCTGGATCCGGTGGACTATACAGAAAAACTGACGGAGATCATCCGGGGCAACGACATCAAAAGCCTGACCATCGTCCGCATGGAGGTTCCCTGCTGCGGCGGGATCCAGCATGCCGCCACCCAAGCTTTAAAGGCCAGTGGAAAATTTATCCCCTGGCAGGTGGTGACAGTAAAAATCGATGGAACTATTCTGGAATCAAATGCATAACATTTAAGGGGCGACTATTCGCCCCTTAAAAATTTCATCCATTCCCCGATCTTCTTTTCATATCCGTTCTCGCCGGGTTCATAGAACTTCGCACCCAGGATCTCATCCGGCAGGTACTGCTGCTCTACATAATGATGAGGATAATCGTGGGCATACCGGTAGCCGATGCCGTGCCCCAGCTTTCCGGCGCCCTTATAATGCGCATCCTGAAGATGGGAGGGCACCGTCGTTTTCTTAGATCTCACGCTTTCCATCGCTGAAAAGATCGCATTTGTTGCAGAATTGCTCTTAGGCGCTGTGGCTACATAGGTCACTGCCTGCGAAAGGATGATCTGGGCCTCCGGCATACCGATCCTCTCCACTGCCTGAGCCGCTGAAACCGCCACGTTAAGAGCCATAGGGTCTGCATTTCCCACATCCTCTGACGCACATATCATGATCCTGCGGGCGATGAACTTGATATCCTCCCCGGCATAGAGCATTTTGGCCAGGTAGTAGACCGCCGCATCCGGATCAGATCCCCGCATACTTTTAATAAATGCAGAAATCGTGTCATAATGATTATCCCCGGTCTTATCGTAGCGGACCACCCGCTTCTGGATACATTCACTGGCTACCGGAAGAGTCAGATGGATCTTTCCGTCTTCGCTTCGCTCCGTCGTCAGGATCCCCAGCTCCACTGCATTTAAAGCGCTTCTTGCATCTCCGCCGCAGATGTCTGCCAGGAAAGAAAGTGCGTCATCCTCGATCACCGCCTGATAGCTTCCCATTCCCTTTTCCACATCATAAACCGCCCGGCGGATCAAGGTTTTGATATCCTCCGGCTCCAGGGGATAGAGCTCAAAGATAACCGACCGGGAGATCAGCGCACTATTTACCTCAAAATACGGATTTTCTGTAGTAGCGCCGATCAGAATGATGGTCCCGTCCTCCACAAACGGCAGAAGATAATCCTGCTGCCCTTTATTGAACCGGTGGATCTCATCTATAAAAAGAATCGTCCTTTTCTGGTACATCCCCTGCAGATCCTGGGCTTTCTTTACTACCTCTTCCATATCCTTTTTCCCCGCTACCGTAGCGTTGATCTGGGTAAACTCCGCACTGGTGGTATGGGCAATGACCTTTGCAAGCGTCGTCTTCCCGGTTCCCGGCGGCCCATAGAAAATAACAGAGCTTAGCTTGTCTGCCTTGATCGCCCGGTACAGCAGCTTATCCTTCCCGATGATATGCTGCTGCCCCACCACCTCATCCAGAGTCGTGGGCCTTAGTCTGGACGCAAGCGGCGATTCCTTTTCCTGGTTTTGTTCCCACATATAATCAAATAAATCCATTGCTTCCTATCTTCCTTCCCATCCAATGATTTCCCGGACTGCCTCTCCGGCGATCAGAAGCCCTGCCACCGGCGGCGTAAAAGAAATACTCCCAGGCAGCGACCTTTTGCCCCCTTTTTCTTCTCCTGTCTCTTTGCCGGATACATCCACAGGCTTCTCTTTTGAATATAACACTTTCACCCCATGGATCCCTCTTGCCTTCAGCTCTTTTCTCATTACCTTGCAGAGCGGGCAGACGGATGTACTGCTGATATCCGCGATCTCAAACAGTTCCGGATGCAGTTTATTGCCGGTACCCATGCAGCTGATCAGCGGGATCTCTTCTTTCTTTGCCTTCTCGATCACGGCAAGTTTCGCTGTCACCGTATCGATGGCATCGATGATATAATCCGGACGGATCTTGAAAATCTCTTCGATATTTTCCGGCAGCACAAAGGTTTCGTAAGTAAGGACTTCTGTCTCCGGACAGATATCATGGATCCTTTCTTTCATGATTTCAGTCTTATACCTTCCCACCGTACTGTGATACGCGATGGACTGACGGTTGATATTAGTAAGAGACACCTTATCATTATCCACCAGGATCAGTCTTCCCACGCCGCTCCTTGCCAGGGCCTCGATGCAGTGGGAGCCTACGCCCCCCACTCCAAGCACCAGGACCGTTGTCCTTCGAAGCTTCCCGAGCGCCTCTTCTCCGATCAGAAGCTCCGTCCTTGAAAATTCATGTACCATAAGTCTTCTCCATTCCTGTATGCCAAGAAAAACTGCGGAATATCCGCAGTTTTTCAGAAGCTATCTTTTCTTAACACTCCATCCGAATCTTCCCAGGCTTTTGCCAAGTCCCAGATATTCCCCATGGGAATAAGCCAGAAGCCCGGTATGGTTCAGCTCAAATTTTCCATTTTTCTTCATATATTTCTCATCGACCTGAACAGCCGTTACCCTGGCAAGAAACATGTGATGGCTTCCCAGTTCTTTGACCTCTGTCACCTTACACTCGATATTCACCGGGCTTTCCAGGATCACCGGCGCATAAGAAAGGGTACTCGCTTTCCCCTTTGTCAGCCCCATTTCCTTCCACTTATCCACATCTCTTCCAGATTTTACACCGCACCAGTCCGTGGCCTTTGCAAGCTCCTCCGTCGTAAGATTCACAACAAATTCTCCGGTTTCCCGGATCATTCCGTAGGAATAGCGCTCCGGGCGCACGGAAATATAAAGCATCGCCGGATCTGTACAGATGGTGCCTGTCCAGGCCACCGTCAGTATATTTGCACTGCCTGCCTTGTCGGCGGCGCTCACCATCACCGCCGGAAGCGGATACAGCATATTTCCCGGCTTCCACACTTGTCTTCCCATAGCATATTATCCTTTCTTTCCTGTCATCTCCTACTGCTGCATTGTGCTCACAAGCGTAGGGATCAGCTGCTTTTTCCTGGATACCACGCCTTTCAGAATGATCCGGTCTGTATCCTCCCTGAGATCAAAGGCCTCCAGCACCTTTTCCTTTGCCCCGGCTCCACAGCACAGAAGCTCTGTGGACTCTTCCAGGATATCTGTCAGCATGAAGAAGATCATCTGCAGATTGTGGTCCTTCAATACCTTTGGAAGATGAGGATCCAGGGTCTGCCGGATCTCATCCAGTTCTTCTTTATTCATCGAATTGATCTGTCCTACGCCGAATACCATATCGTTGACCGTAAACTGCTTAAAGTCCTGGAAGCAGATTTCTTCCGCACTCTTGCCCTGCAGATTGCTTCCTGCCCGGAACATCTCACTGGCCAGCTGTTCCAGATCGACCTCTGCGATCTTCGCAAGCTTTTTGGCCGTCTTTTCATCCACTGCCGTACATGTAGGCGAACGGAACAACAATGTATCCGAAATGATCGCGGAGCACAAAAGCCCGGCAATCGTCCGGCTGATCTTAACCCCGGCCTCCTGATACATCTGATACACGATCGTCGCTGTACAGCCCACCGGCTGATTCCGGAAAAATACAGGTCCTACCGTCTCAATATTTCCCAGCCGGTGATGGTCGATGATCTCCACGATCTCCGCCTCCTCGATGCCGTCTACGGCCTGGGATTTCTCATTGTGGTCTACCAGGATAACCTTTTTCTTACTTACATCCAGGAATCGCCGCCTGGAAATAAAGCCGCGGAACCGTCCGTGCCGGTCCAGGATCGGGAAATCACGGAACTTCTTTTTCGTCATAACTTCCTTGATATCATCCACATAATCATTGAGCTGGAAGCTGGTCAGCGGTGTCTTTGTCATAAAATATTTCACCGGGATACTCTGGTTGATCAGCCTTGCCACCGTAAATGTATCATGCGGCGTGCGGATGATGACAATACTCTGCTCCTCCGCCTTTTTAATCAGCTCATCCGGCACTTCCGCATTCTGGCATACCACCAGGCAGCTGGCGTCGATATCCACCGCACAGGCCTGAGACTCATACCGGTTTCCCAGGATGACCAGATCGTCTTTCTCGATAAACTGTTCCATCAGATCCGGATTGGATGCACCGATCGCCACTTTTCCTTTGGTGAAATGCCCGTGCTCGTTGCCGGTCACCAGCGTACCGTCCAGCGTTTTGATAATATTGCGGTACTGAGTCTTTGCAGCTGACAGTACCCGGTTGTCATATACGTCCATATAGGATGTAGCTATATCTCCGGTAGAGATCACACCAACCAGCTCTTCATCCTTCAGAACAGGAATTGTTTTGATATTATTTTCTTTCATTTTCTGCCAGGTATCTTTAATAGACATCTGCGGATCCACACCGTCGATCTTGTGGATATCGATATCCTTCACCTGGAGTTTGACATTCTGCAGAAGAGGCGGTGCGTCCACACCGAACCGCTGAAGGACGTAGGCTGTTTCTTCATTGATAAGCCCGGCTCTTCTGGGAACATACTCTTCTCCTGTAATTTCTTTTTTCAAATGAGCATATGCGATTGCAGAACAGATGGAATCTGTATCCGGATTCTTATGCCCTACCACATATACTTTTCCTGATTTCTTTCCCATAAATTCTTACACCTCACTCGACATCTGCCATAAAAGATGACCCTAAATTTAAGCTTGCCATCTTTTCTTCCTTTCGTCAACCATAAATTTAGATAAAGAATTCATTTTTCTTTGAACAAGTCCGGAAAATTATGCTATACTGAAAGAAATATGTAAATATGGATACAAAAACTACTCTGAGAAAGGAACTTTAAGACTATGAGCGAAGAATTATTACAGGAAGAAACAACAATGGCTGACCTGGAGGAGCATTTTGATGATGCTAATCCCTGGAACGTTGTTCAGTCATACATGGAAAACAAGACCATCCTTCCGGTCAAGGTAGAAGGAATCGTCAATGGCGGCGCCATTGCTATGGTAGAAGGACTGCGCGGCTTTATTCCAGCATCCAAGCTTTCCCTTTCCTATATCGAGGATCTGGAGACCTATCTTCTGAAAGATATTGAAGTCCGGGTCATCGAAGCAGACGAGGCAGAAAACCGTCTGGTGCTGTCCGCCCGTGAGATCCTGAAGGAAAAAGAGAAAAAAGCGATGGAAGAAAAAATCGCAAATATCCAGATCGGCACTGTCATGACAGGAACCGTAGAGTCTCTGCAGAATTACGGAGCCTTTGTCCGTCTGGAGGACGGTCTTTCCGGCCTGGTACACGTTTCACAGATCAGCCAGAAACGGGTAAAATCCCCCAAAGACGTGCTGAATGTAGGCGACGAGGTGAAGGTAAAGATCATCGGCATCAAAGACGGCAAGATCAGCCTGAGCATGAAAGCCCTGGAAGAACGGGAAGAAGCTCCTGTAGAAAAGGTAGAAATTCCCAAATCCGAGAACATCGGCACCAGCCTGGGCGATCTCTTTAAAAACCTAAAACTCTAATATTTTTTAAGGTGGCCTGGTATCTGGCCACCTTTCTTTATGCCACCAAAGGAAGCGATTAACTCCCATTCCTTCATGGTGCGCAGTCTAAAGCCTGTTATCTTGCGCATTCGCCGCCGGTTCCCCGCAGGATATCCAGCCCGTGATCCAGCTGCGGCAGAAGAAACTCCAGCGCTTCCGCCACTGCCTTTGGGCTTCCCGGCAGGTTGATGATCAGGGTCTTTCCCCGGATCCCGGAGACCGCCCGGCTGAACATGGCCCGGGGCGTGATCGTCATAGAATAATTACGGATGGCGTCCGCGATGCCGTTTGCCATCCGGTCGCAGGCCTGGATCGTGGCTTCCGGCGTCAGATCCCGTTCGGAGAATCCGGTGCCGCCGGTTGTGAAGATCACATCCATCTGCCGCTGGTCCGCCAGACGGATCAGCTGGCTCTTTAACGGCTCGATGCCGTCTGCAAGGAGCAGTGTCTCCCTGATCTGATATCCAGCCGCTTCTGCCAGTTCACAGATCTTCGGGCCGCTTTTGTCCTCCCGCTCTCCTTTTACGCCCTTGTCACTTAAGGTGATGACCGCGGCTGTGTAGGGGCGGTCCGGGGACGGCGCCTCCATCTCCACCGCGTCTCCCTTACGGATCCGCCCGCCTTTTACCACCTCGGTAAACACACCTTCTCTTGGCATGATACAGTCTCCCATTTTCTTATAGATCTCACAGTGGCTGTGGCATTCTTTGCCGATCTGCGTCAGTTCCAGTACCGCCTCGCCGATCCGGAACCGGGTTCCCACCGGAAGCCTGCGAAGATCGTATCCCTCCACGATCAGGTTCTCTCCAAAGGCTCCAAAGTCCACATCTGCTCCTCTTTCGCGAAATGCCTCGATCTTTTCAAAAGACAGAAGGCTCACCTGGCGGTGCCAGTCTCCGGCATGGGCGTCGCCCTCGATTCCCCAGTTCTCTTTTAAAACCGCTTCGTTTACCTCTTTTTTCTGTGTGCCTCTCTTCTCGCTGACACAGATTCCAAGTACCTTTCCCATCGTATCCTCTATCCTCCTGCTCTATTCTTCCAGACAGGACAGATGCGCCCTGCACTCTGGATCTTTTTCCACCTCAATTTTATCAAATTCACCGTTTAACCCGTCGTACTGCAGCATTGTCCCCAGAAGAAGTTCCTTCCTCCCAAGGATCTTTTTCACCGCCTCTACCGCCTGCAGACATCCGATCACCCCGGCTGCGGCGCCAAGCGCCGGCACAGGTACTGGACTTTTTCCCAGATGATACCCGAGACATTCCAGACAGGCCGTTTCCCGGGAAATGTCCATCACATACCCATAGAACCCCTGCACAGCTCCCTCCACAAGGAAAATATCCTCTGCAAGGCAGTATCTCCCGACAATACATCTGACTGCAAGGCTGTCCACACAGTCCACCACAACATCCGATCCTTTCAGGATCTGGCCGGCATTTTCTCCTGTCAGAGCGCAGGCAAATGCCTCCACGCGGATCCCCCGGTTCATTCTCCTTAACTTTTCCGCCGCCAGATCCGCCTTTTTCTTCCCGATGTCTTCTTCCCGGTAAAGAAATTGCCGGTTCAGATTTGTATCAGAAACAATATCTCCGTCCACCAGGCGTATCGTCCCCACACCGGCTTGCGCAAGATAGGTGAGGACCGGCGAGCCCAGGCCGCCGCAGCCGATCACAGTTACCACAGCACTTTCCAGTTTTTTCTGTCCCTCGATCCCGATCTCCGGCATCAGGATCTGCCTGTCATATCTCATACACATTCTCCCCGTCTTTATATCAGGATGATTTTTCCGGCATTCTCTGTGCCATATCCGCCTGCTTCCTTCACCCGGGACTTAAACGGCTCTGACTGGAGCGCCTGGATAAAATCCTGGATGAAGGGAAGTTCCAGATTCTTCCTTTCAATGGCAAAATCATATTCCTCTTCTCCCACTTCTATAAAAGAAAGGTCCATGGCTTTTGCCGCCGCATAGATTCCCATCGCAGCGTCCACTCCCCCGTCCTTCACAAGGGCTGCCGCAGCCATATGGGTTGCCGCCTCCAGTTCATATCCTTCAATCTGCTCCGGACGGATGCCAGCCTGTTTCAGAAGATGATCCAGAAGCACCCGGGTGCCCGCGCCGCGCTGCCGGTTGGCATACCTGCATCCAGGCAGATCTTCCACACCACGGATTCCTTTGGGATTGCCCTTTTTTACCATCAGCCCCTGGATCCGGCTCACACCCTTGATCAACGCCATCTCCCGGTCCGGAAAGATCCGCTTCAGATAGGCAATGTTATAAACGCCGGTTTCTTCATCCAGAAGATGCGTAGGCGCGATGTGGGCTTCTCCCCGCTTCAGCGCCATCAGTCCGGCCATGCTGCCAACATGCGTACTGGAAAGATGTACGCCCGGAAACAGATCCGGCAAAAGATCTGCCAGAAAGTCCATGATCAGATCGTGACTTCCCACGGATACGATCGTATGGCGGATCTCATCCTTCGGCCCCCACAGTTCCACCTGCACCTGTTCCCCGGCCTCATAACCTTCCAGATTCTGATCGATGATACATACACCGTCCGCCTTTACCAGGCTGGTAGCCGCGGCCGCTCCTCTGGCAAGGGGCGACGCCACCAGGCGGCCGTTCACCTCTCCTACCTTTACCCGTACATATTCTTTATGCTTCAGAGAAGAAACAAGGCGTTTGGATATGACTGCCTGCTCCAGTGGACGCGCCTTAAGACTGCTGCCTGTAAAAAACTCTATGACCGGCTTTACAAAAGTCTCAAAATCAATATATGCTGACACCGGATACCCGGGAAGTCCGATAACCGGTTTGTGATCCACAATCGCCAGAATCACCGGCTTTCCAGGCTTAATGGCAACCCCGTGGATCAGAACCTCCCCCAGTTCCCGCAGGACATGCACCGTATAATCCTCCGTACCCGCGCTGGATCCGGCGTTCACGATCACCAGATCATCCCTGGATACAGCCTCTTTTACCGTTTCCCTGATCTTTTCATAATCATCATGAATGATCGGGAAACGGTCCGGCTCTCCTCCATACTGCTGTACCAGCGCCGCAAACATCCCGGAATTAGAATCTATGATCTGACCGTCTTCCGGTTCCTGTCCCGGCGGGATCATCTCTGTGCCTGTGGGAATGATCCCGACACGGGGAACCGCATGAACCCTGACTTGCAAAATCCCTCCGCCAAGAAGCACGCCGATATCCACCGGACGGATCCTATGATGACCGGGCAGCAGCATCTCTCCGGCCACAATATCTTCTCCGATCGGCCGGATGTGATTCCAGGGCGCGACAGCAGCCATGATCTGCACCGTATCTTCATCTATTTCCAACAGATCCTCCGCCATGATCACCGCGTCATAAGGCTCTCTGATCGGATCCCCGGTATCTACCACCTGAAAATCTTCTCCCCGCCTTAAGACCAGCGGATGTTCTTCGCTGGCTCCTCTTGTCTTCTTTGCTTCTACTGCGATCCCGTCCATCGCAGACGCATTAAACAGCGGCGAACAAAGTCTGGCATAGACCGCTTCCGCCGTAACTCTCCCAAGGCTCTTGTCAACAGGGATTTCTTCCGTTCGAATGGAAATACATTCTTTCACTGCCCTGCAATACCGCTCTTTTGCTTCTTCTACAGGCGTTGTATGCAGATATAAATTTCGCTTCTCCATCTTCTCACCTCCTCAGATCAGGAACACTTCCACCATTTCTCCCTTTTTTAGGCCTTCCTGATTCTCCGGGATCACAATATATCCATCTGCTTTCGTCAAAATACTGATCAGTCCGGATCTCCCAAACACCGGTACTGCTTTTGTCCCGCCATCCTCTCCGCAAAGGAGCTGTACCGTCTGACAGACGGCTCTTCCAGGCGCCGCCGGGATATTTACGGTAAGTTCTGCCGGCACAGGCCAGGATTTTTTCCCACCGTTTATATCTTCCCACAGCCAGCCGATCAGAAGCTGAAATACGATCATTGCCGCGGACGGATGCCCTGGCAGGCCCAGGAGAATCGTTCCGGTCGGCACGTCATACCCCAGGATCGTAGGCTTTCCTGGCTTCAATGCCAGGCCTTGTGTCAGGATCCCTTCGCTTGCAAGTGTTCCGATCACAGACGCTGTCTCATCTTTTTTCCCTTTGGAACTCCCTCCGGAAACAGCCACGACATCACTTTGCCGCATCGCACTGCGTACCGTTTCCTCCAAAAGCCCTCTTTCGTCTTTTAAAAGAAAGCATCCGCTAATATCAAACCCCATCTGTCTGGCAATTGCCTCCAGACCGTAATTGTTGATATTGCGCACTTTCCCCGGTTCCATCCTGTCTCCCGGCGTGATCAGTTCATCACCGGTTGCAATAATGGTCACGCTCCAGGGTTTTACTACCATTACGCTTTCCTCTCCGACAGCCGCCAGAAGGCCGATCTCCTGCGGTCTTAAACGGGTTCCTTTTTTCAGTACTTTTTCACCTTCCTGTACATCATCCCCCGCACGCACAATATTTCCTCCTGCCGGAACCGAATGACAGACCGCCGTCTCTGTTTCAGAAAACAATTCGCAGTATTCTATCATAACGACTGCATCCGCCCCTTCCGGAATCATGCCGCCGGTCGGAATGTACATACATTCTCCCGGACGGATCCCGTGTTCTGGCACACGTCCCATCTCTATTTCCCCTGTGATCTGAAGGAAGGCAGGGACACTGTCTGAGGCGCCTGCCGTATCTGCGCTTCGCACTGCATATCCGTCTACCGTAGATCTGTCAAATCCCGGTACCGGCTCTTTTGCGTACACATCTTCCGCAAGGATCCCGCCGAGCGCCTCTTCAAGCGGGACCCTCAGCTTCTTCACTCCCTGATCCCGCACAGCCTTCTTCAATTTTTCTCTGGCCCTGGCCACGGTGTCTACCTGAAGCAGTTTCATTTTTCCACCACTCTTCCTTTTTCCATATGATGGGCGACCTCACACAACTGGTGGACCGCCTCCATCTGATGACTTACAATGACCCATGTGATCGGATCTTTCTTCTGGATCTCCCGGATCATTTCCATAAAGAGAGCCTCACTCTCTGGATCCAGATTGGAAAATGTCTCATCAACCAAAATAATCCTGGGGCGGAAAATCACAGCCCGCAGGAAAGAAAGCTTCTGTCTTTCTCCACTGGATAAGGATCTGGCATACTGTTTTTTCTGTGCCAGAAGCCCTGCTTTTTCTAACAGTTCATCTACCCGCCCTTCCTCAGGCCGGATCTTTCGAATCTGCAGTGGATAGATCAGATTTTTATATACGGTTGTGTCCATCAGATAGGGCCGCTGAGACATCATCGTAATCTCCCGGGAGGTCACCCCCTCATAATCGATCCTTCCCTGATCCGGCTTATAAATTCCCGCGATCGTCTTAAGAAGAACCGTCTTTCCACAGCCGTTGGGGCCGATGATCCCATGGATCCGCCCCGGTTCTATATCCAGGTGATCGATCTGAAGTCTGAATGTTCCTATTCTTTTTTCCAGATCAGTAATTTTCATCTTCCTGTTCCTCCCTCTGCAGCATATCACAGATCCACTGAAGGACAAACGCCATCAAAAGAAGCAGGATGCCAAGCGCTACGCCTTCTGTAAATATCCCCTGACTTTTCAGAAGAGAAATCGTTGTCGTCATGGTACGGGTACGTCCCCGGATATTTCCTCCTACAAGCATTACCGCCCCCACTTCACTGATAGAACGCCCAAACCCTGTCACCATGCAGAAATAAATCTCTTTTCGCAGTTCTCTTATAATGAGCCGGATGGTCTGCCATCTGTCCGCTCCCATGGTTACGGCAAATTCCCGGATAGAAGGAGCAGATCTTCGGAGATAAGAATAGATCATGCCGCAGATAATGGGGGTGATGATCAGCGTCTGGGCGATCACCATCCCCTGGATCGTAAACAACAGCGACAGAGGACCAAGCGGTCCTCTACGCATCAGCAAAAGATAAACGATCAATCCGACCACTACAGGCGGAGAGCCCATCAGTGTCCGGTTGATGCGGATCACGATCTTTTTCCCCGGAAAGCGGAACCGCTCCAGCAGGATCCCAAACGTGATCCCCAGTACAGAAGCAATCGCAGTGGAGCAGACTGCCATCGTAAACGTCACTCTCACAGCACTCAATATATTCGGATCCGACAGTACGTTTTTCAGCCAGTCTGCCATCTTCACTACCTCCTGTTACGCGTCTGTTCCTGCGTTGGGTGTAAACAGAGCCTGTCCGTACTCTTCTACCCCGTATTCACCGATCAGTTCCTGCACTTCATCAGAACAAATCCACTCGATAAAGTCATTCGCACCTTCATTGTTCACTTCCGGATATTTTTCCGGATTAACAGCGATCACGCCATATTGATTCAGCAGACTGTCATTTCCTTCACATACGATGTCAAGCTGATAGTCAAGGGTTGCATCCTGGCTCTGCTTCAGCCATGTGCCGCGGTCGGTCAGGCAGTATGCCTGCTGCTCGTCCGCCATGGTAATGGTAGCGCCCATACCCTGTCCGGATTCTACATAATTCGGATCTGTTGCCGGGTCAAGTCCCAGTTCTTCCCAGATTCCTTTTTCCTTCTTATCCGTACCGGAGTCATCGCCTCTGGACACAAACGGAAGCTGATCGTTTATGATCTGCGTAAAGACTGCATTGATATCGTCTGTCTTTTCAATCGGCGAAGAAGGTCCTACCACGATAAAGTCATTGTACATAACTGGAAATCTCTCGACTCCGTATCCTTCTGCCACAAATTCTTCTTCACTGGATTTGGCGTGTACCAGCACCACATCTACGTCTCCGCTCTCACCCATGGCAAGCGCTTCGCCGGTACCAACTGCCGTCCATTCCAGATCCCATCCGGTATCTTCTTTAAAAAGAGGCTGAAGATAATCCAGAAGTCCGGTATCCTCTGTACTGGTAGTCGTTGCCATCATAAGCGTTCCCTTGTCTTCCGGCGCCGCTTCTTCTGCCTGTTCTTCCGTCTTGGCATCGGTATCTTCGCTTTCCGCAGACTCTTCAGACTGTCCAGCACAGGCTGTCAGTCCAAGACACATCACTGTTACCAAAAAAGCTGCTGTTAACTTCTTCATAAAAATCTCCTCCTTTTCAGTCAGCTGTTTTTTTGTTTTGCCATTTTCCCAAAAGAAAATGGCCTCTGAAAAAGAAGACCACACAAAATGAACCTGTTCCATTTGCGGATATTCTTTTCAAAACCGGAAGGCATCTTCTTTTCAAAAGATCCCCTTTGGCCTGCTGCCATGACGTGTTCAGTTTTAGGCAGACAGGCTCGAATTCCTGCAATCTGTATGAAATTGTATGCAGCCTGCAAATGCCTTCTTCTTTTTCCCCCTTCCTTCCTGTACTTATCCTCCGATCTCAAACATATCTTTCTGTTCAAAATCCAGAGAATCCTTTTCTTCAAAATGATGGCAGGCCGGCTTGTAATAAATCGCTCTTTCTACCGCCTGTATCAGTTCTTCTTCCGATACCTCCCCGCGTACAAGTTTCCTTAAATCCTCCCCTGCCGCATACTGAAGGCAGGGTTTTAAGAACCCCTCCGCTGTCAGACGGATCCGATTGCACTCTGAACAGAATTTATGAGAAAGGGCGCTGATAAACCCGATCTTTCCTGCAAACCCTTCAAACTGGACGTATTTCGCAGGCCCGTTTCCAAAATGCCCGCTGGCTGTCTGCTCCCGGCCAAAAGCGGATCTTAATCTTTTCAGAACCTCTTCCTGAAAACCAGTCTGAAATTTTTTCCCAAGCCCCACCGGCATCATCTCAATAAACCGGACGTCCACAGGGCGGTCCTTTGCAAGTTCTGCGATCTTTGTCCACTGGCTCTCATTGATCCCGGGCAGCAACACACAATTAACCTTCACCTTCAGACCCGGACAGGCTATCGCTGCCTCCAGGCCTTCCACTGCCGACGCAAGCGCATCTCTTCTTGCAATCTGCGCATACATCCCGGGATCCAGCGTATCCAGACTGATATTGACCGCGCTGACCCCGGCTGCCACAAGATCCTCCAGCTGCTCTTTTAACAGAACGCCGTTTGTAGTAATGGTTACTTCCTCTATCCCTGGCAGGGCTTTTATATCTCCTGCAAGCCCTGCCAGATTCTTTCTGACAAGGGGCTCTCCCCCTGTCAGTTTGATCCTGGTAATCCCCGCTGCAGCAGCTGCATTTACGATCCTTGTGATTTCTGCATATGTGAGAATATCCTGGTGGGACACCTGGTCCACTCCTTCTTCCGGCATACAGTAAATGCAGCGCAGATTACAGCGGTCGGTAACCGACACTCTCATGTAATTGATCTGTCTTCCGTATTGGTCTTTCATGAGTCGGCATCCTTTCTTCCTTAAATAAAACGTGATCGAAACACTACCTCTATTCTACACGATTCCATAGGTATGTGCCATGATATCTGTCATTTTTTTCTTTCTGCATGTGGGACAGAGTTCCTCCGGCTCTTCTCCCGCCCTTCTGGCGGCAAGTGCAATCTCTTCCCTGGTGCCTACGGGCGCGCCGCACTCGCGGCAGTGGACGATCTCAAAGGTCCGTCCCCACACCTCTCTTGTCTGCCCGTCATCCTTAAAAGTAATGGCTTTTGTCGGGCAGATATAGGCGCAGCTTAAGCAGCCCACACAGTCTTTGGAGGGTTCGTCATAGGGCGTGGAGATCTTCTTTGCCGTACCCCGAAGCACGGTGGAGATGGCTCCCGTCCCCAGCTTTGCACAGGCCCCTGCGCAGAGACCGCACATGATGCATTTCTCCCCGTCGATTGCCGCAAACCGGCTTCCGTCCGCCGCGCCGTAAGCTTTGCACAGCGCGTCGATCACGTCGCTTTCCGGCGCTCTCTCCTTCAGGAGCATAAGCACCACGGCCCGGTCTTCTTTGACACGCTCGCTGTCGGTATAGACTTCACACGGCCGCTCCACCGGATACACGCAGGATACTACGATCTTACTCCTGCCCTTTTCCACAACTTCCACCAGACACACCCTGCAGCAGGCCTGTCCGGAGATTGCAGGATGATGGCACAGCGTCGGGATATAAAAACCATTCCTTCTTGCCACATCCAGCAGGAACTCGCCTTTTTCGCAGGTGCATTTTTTTCCGTTAATGGTAATCTCTATCATGCTTCCTGCCCCCTTCCCACTGCTTTTACCGCGTCAAACCTGCAGGCCTCTCTGCAGCTTCCGCAGGAAATACATTTTGAAGGATCGATCCTGTGCGGCATCTTCTTTTCTCCACTGATGGCTCCGGCCGGACATCCCTTTGCGCACATATCGCAGCCGATGCACTTCGCCTCATCGATCTCAAACCGGGTCAGATTCTTGCAGACGCCTGCCGGACATCTCTTTTCCCGGATATGGGCTTCATACTCATCCCGGAAATACTTGATCGTCGTAAGGATCGGGTTGGGCGCGCTCTTGCCAAGACTACACAACGATGCGTCCTGCACGGCGTGGCCGATCCGCTCCAGCAGTTCAATGTCTCCTTCTCTTCCTCTGCCTTCACAGATATCTGTCAGGATCTCCAGCATCCTCCGCAGGCCTTCCCGGCAGGGCGTACACTTGCCGCAACTCTCCTCACAGAGGAAGTTTGTATAATACCTGGCCACTTCCACCATACAGCTTCTGTCATCCATAACGATCATACCGCCGGATCCCATCATAGCGCCATACTTTGCCAGAGAATCAAAATCCACCTTCAGATCCAGCATGCTCTCCGGAATACAGCCGCCGGAGGGACCTCCTGTCTGGACCGCCTTAAAGGGCCGATCCCCGATGATCCCGCCGCCGATATCAAAGATCAGATGCCGGAGCGATGTTCCCATGGGCACTTCCACAAGTCCGGTCCTTTTTACCTTTCCTACCAGGGCAAATACCTTGGTCCCCGTACTCGTCTCTGTACCGATTTCAGCAAATTTTTTCCCTCCGTCCCGGATAATCAGCGGGATATTCGCCAGTGTTTCTACATTATTCAAAACTGTAGGCTGATCCCAGAGTCCTTTCTGGACAGAACGGATATACTTTGCCCGGGGTTCTCCTACCCTTCCCTCGATAGATGCCATAAGAGCCGTGGATTCTCCGCAGACAAAGGCTCCTCCTCCACGGACCACAGACAGATGCAGCCTCTTTGACGAACCCATGACAGATTCCCCGATGATCCCCCGCGCTTCTGCGTCTTCCAGCGCTTTTTTCACATGCTTCACTGCCAGATCATATTCATCCCGGATATAGAAGAATCCTTCTTCCGCCCCAATGGCAATGGCTGCGATGGCCAGGCCCTCGATCACCGCATGGGGATCGCCTTCCAGGATCGACCGGTCCATGAATGCGCCCGGATCTCCCTCGTCGCCGTTGCAGGCCACATACTTGGGGAAGTTATCATAGGAAGCTGCTGTACGCCACTTCCTTCCGGCAGGGAATCCGGCCCCGCCCCGTCCCCGCAGTCCGGACGCTTCCACTTCCGTGATCACTTCATCCGGCGTCATCTGCAGGGCTTTCTTAAGCGCCTCATAACCGCCCAGTTCCAGGTAGTCCTCAATATTCTCCGGATCGATCTTTCCAATATGACGGAGAGCCAGTTTCTGCTGATGTGCGTAGAAGGGATTTTCCTCCTGGGAACGAACCCGGTTCCCCTCATTATCTTTATACATGAGCCTTGGGATCTCCTGATCTTCCAGCACACTCTTCTCCAGAATTTCCGGTACATCTTTTGGTTTTACTTTATAGTAGACCAGATTATCCGGCATGATCTTCACGATCGGACCATTTTCGCAGAAACCGTTACATCCCGTTGTCTTAATCTGCGGGATCACATCGGCGTCTGCGCCGTTTTTTTCTATTTCACTGCGGAAGGCTTCTACCACGTTCATACTGCCGTTTGCCCGGCACCCGGTGCCGCAGCAGATCAATATCTGTTTCTTCATATTACTCAGCACCGCCTTCCTTCACTCCCTGAATAATTTCCTTTAATTTTTCCAGGGTAACCTTTCCATAATAGACGTCGTCCACAACCAGAACCGGAGCCAGAGCACAGGAGCCCAGGCAGTTGACCGTCTCCAGGGAAAACATGCCGTCCTGCGTGGTCTCCCCTGGACCGATCTTGAGTTCTCTTCGGATCCCGTCGATCAGAGTCGACGCGCCCCTGATGTGGCAGGCCGTGCCGTCGCAGCATTTAATAATATGTTTTCCCTTGGGTACCAGACTTAATGCCTTATAAAAGGTTGCCATGGCATAAAGGGAAGACACCGGGCACTGAAGTTCTTCTGCCAGCGCTTCCATTCCCTCTCTTGGCACATACTGGAATTCCCGCTGCATATCCTGCATGATGGCAAGTGCATACCGCCGGTCCGGCTGGTAAGAATGTATGATTTCTTCAATCCGCTTCTCGGATACTTCCATCCTGATTCACCACCTTATCCTTAACCGCCAGCCACCACAGGGAATATAGATACGGTATCCGTCGGCAGCAGCTTCGTGTCGATCCCTCCAAGATGTTCCACATGCCTTCCGTTTACCAGGATAATGATCTCTTCACCCAGATCCGTTCCGTCGGGGGTCAGCAGCTTTTCCCGCAGCCTGGAGCCGTAAGTCTCGCTCAAAGCCTGTGTCAGCTTCCGGACATCCTCCTGATACGGAAAGTCCACGATCTTGCAATTTGTATATTCCCTGAGATAGGCAAAAAATTTAACAGTCATTGTCTTACTCCCTGCAGGCGGCAAATGCCGCCTGCATCCTGTAATCCTTTATAATCCAAGTTCCCTGTCTTTTTCCGGTGTGGGAATACCTTCAGTATCCCATCCTCTCAGCTGATAGTATTCCTGAAGCATGGTGTGCAGTTCATTGACCTTTCCCTGCGCCGGGCCGTCCGGCAGCTGCTCTCTTAAAAGTCTTGGCGGAAGGGTATCTTTTTCCACGCCGGCTGCAATATTAAACTTCTTCTCCAGGTTCCAGACTCTCTCGCCTTTCAGCAGGATCTCCGCGTCGCTTTCATCACTGCCTACCGCTTCCCTGTACTGCGCCGCAAATTCCGGCAGTCCAAGAGCAAAAGAGGTAAACAGGCAGACGCCTGTAGAATCGATCAGAGCTGTCAGATCCTGGAAGGTCTTCAGCATGGAAGCCTTTCCTTCTGTTACCAGAGGATCCATCTTAACCGGCAGGCCAAGTACCTCCGGAGAGGTCATGTAACCACGCACATGACATCCGCCCCGGTTGGAGGTGGCATATTCCAGTCCGATCCCCTGCAGGGCACGGCCGTCATAGGCAGGCATCTCCTGCTTCTTTACAGACATGGACAGTTCCGGATGTCCGTATTTTTCCGCCAGCCGGTAGGAACCCATGGCAAGCTGCTTTCCGAATCCCTCGTTCTTTCCTGTCATCTCTGCCAGCTTCACCATGGTCGCGGCATCGCCGAAGCGTACCGGGATGCCTCCTGTATCTTCTTCTGTCAGATATCCTTCCTCAAAGAGTTCCATGGCACAGGCAATGGTCGCTCCCAGAGTGATAGGGTCGAATCCATATTCATTACAGAGAAAGTTTGCCTTGCAGACCGCTTCCAGATCGTCGATACCGCAGTCCGCGCCAAAGGACCATCCTGCCTCGTATTCCGGTCCCTCGCCTCTGGACTTGAAGGGGCCGCTTGGAATATCCACCACGCGTCCGCATCCGATACAGCATCCGAAGCATCCCTTGTTCCGGATCAGGTATTTCTCTGTTAGCGTCTCGCCGGAAATATTGTCCGCTTTTTCATAAACCGCTCCATCACGGCCGTTGCGAAGCGGAAGTCCGCCGCTCTCATTGATGATATTGACCAGGATCTCTGTTCCGTAGGCTGCCAGTCCTGTTCCGGTTACCGGGTGCGCCTTTAAAGTCGTCCTTGCGTTCTCGATGGCCTCCATAAACTTCTCCGGTCTGGCCACATAGATGGATTTTGTTCCTTTCACAACGACTGCTTTCAGCTTTTTGCTTCCCATCACAGCGCCCAGGCCGCCCCGGCCTGCCGCACGGTGCTTGTCGTTCATCACGCCAGCATACAGGCAGAGATTTTCTCCGGTCGGTCCGATACAGGATACCCGGAAGGACTGTCCGCAGATCCGGTTCAGCTCATCCGTGGTCTCATAAACCGTCTTGCCCCAAAGTCCGGAAGCGTCTCTTAACTCCACTTCATCGTCATTGATATAAAGATACACCGGATGATCACTTACTCCTTCAAAAATGATCCCGTCATATCCCGCATACTTCAGCTCCGGTCCGAAATGTCCGCCGGAGTTTGCCGCTCCGATGGTGCCGGTAAGCGGCGCTTTTGCCACCACTTCAAACCGGCCGCTGCAGGCTGCCGCCGTTCCGGTCAGAGGTCCTGTCATAAAGATCAGATTGTTATCCGGCCCCAGAGGATCGATCTTCGGATCCACCTCATCACAGAAATACTTGGTTCCCAGGCCTCTGGCTCCTACAAAATCCTTTGCAGCCTCCATATTGAGCGGTTCCTTTTTTATCGTTCCCTTAGAAAGATCCACGCGAATGATCGTTCCCATATATCCGTTCATCATGCCTTTGCCTCCTCTCCGAATACGTCTTTAAAACGGTCGGCCACAGCACGTTTTCTGTCCATTCCTTCATCCGGGTCCTCAAATGTGATCGCTCCGGTCGGGCAGAATTTTGCGCATTTGGGTTCCCCGCCGCACAGATCGCACTTATGTACCTGTTTTTTCTCTTTGTTAAAACTGATATTGCCAAGCGGGCAGGCATTCATACACATCTTACAGCCGATACATTTCGCATGGTCCATAACAACCGCGCCGATCTCATTCCTGCTGATTGCTCCTACCGGACAGACCTCCAGACAGCAGGGGTCTTCACACTGCAGGCACATAACAGGAATATTGATGGCCGCTTCTTCGTATGCCATGACTGTCACATTGGCATTTCTCGGATTGAACGCCTGATCATGTCCGAACGAACAGACCAGTTCACAGGTTCTGCATCCGATACATTTTTCGGGCTTGATCATCAACTGTTTTCCCATTCTACACTGACCTCCTTTACATAAAAAAATCCACTATCGTATCTTCCGATACAATAATGGCCCCTTCGCAATCAGGCAGGCGGCCCCGTTCCCGGTGCCACCCATTGGTCCGGTCTTCCCGCATGCAAATCGGACACATGCGTCGGAAGCACAGGACTCGGAGTTTGTCTAAATGTTTCTTTCTATCATTATATTACAAATCTCCTTATTATTCCATATTTATTTCAATCTTTTTGAAATTATTCAAATTTGTCTAATAATTCACGCAATCACCAACCCGGATTCTGCCATCACTAAGGCTGACTGCATACCAGCATTCTTTCTTCAGAAGGCAGGGAAGTCCTTTCTGCACTCTTGCGCACTCCTGAAAGCACCGGCCCTTCCCCCGCCGGATCTTAAGGCTTGCTTCGCCGCATCTGATCTGCACTCCTTTTTGAAAACCAGACGGCTCGCCCTGCGTCTCAATCCAGATATTTGCTTTAAATCTCTGAAAGCAGAGTCCCTCAACCTCCTGCCGCTTCATCCATTCCTTTACAAAACAGGTACAGATGCTGACAGGGGCATCCGGATCTTCAAAATGAAGATCCCCCCCGGATGCCCCTTCCTTTCTTTACCTGTACCTGTTCTTCTCTTTGGCCAGGTTTTCCTTTTTCTTCAAAAACATACAGATCACTGATATAGGATTCTTTCATGATACCCTTCCCTATTCTTCGGCTTCTTCTTCCTGCTCTGCCACGTCGTCTGTCTGTACCTCATTGGCATAGTCCTCAGTTTCATCCTGTACATAGGTTACGCTCAATGTCTGGAAATCTATCTTGTCCCACACCCTGTTGTTAACCTTTATATCCGTCTCTTCCTTCCAACCGTCACAAGTTTCATTGTAAAGATCCGTCTGTCTCTGGGCGATGATATTCTGCTTTTCTGTATCAGTAGCTTCCTGATCAAAAAGGCTTGTCACCCTTGCCACATAATAGCCGCTGTCAGTCTCGATGACCCCTGTAGTCTCGCCTTCATTCAGCTTGTCTGCAGCTTCCACTACTTCCGGCGCCGGGCTCTGAGAATCCGCATCAAAAGTAGCAGTAGAGGCTTCCAGTCCCTGCTCCGACGCATATGCTGCAAAGTCCGCCTGATCCTTCACTGTCTCTGCAAAGGACTCTGCCTGTGCCTTAGCCGTCTCTTTTACAAGCTCTTCCATATCACTGGATTCTGAGTCTTCACCGGACGTTCCTTCTGTATCCAGAGAATCTGTAGTCTGGGATGAAAAGAACACGTACTGCATACTCTTCTGAGCCGCCTCTTCATCTGATACTTCCGTGTCTGCACCGGCCTGGATCGCATCCCTCATCTTCTCCTGGATCGCCATCAGAGTCATGACTCGTTCCACCGTATCCTCATCCCCGGAGACCTTTTCCTTATCATCCAGTCCATTGGCCTCATCGAACTTCTGAGCCGCCTCTTTGATGGCCTGCTTTTCTCCGTCAGACAAAGAGACTTCGTATTCATCCATATGCTGCTCCAGCACAGCCATGTCTTCCAGCTGTTCCAAAATGGTATCCTTGACAAATTCCTCATAAGTCTGTCCTTTATCTGCCTCAGAATTCCACATATCATCGCCCATATATCCTGCATAATAGGTCTCATACTGCGCCTGGGTATATCTGGCATAAAAGTTGGCGACACTGCCGCTGATCTTGGTGTCACCTACGGTAATTGCCACATCATTTTTACCGATGGAAGAACTGCATCCCGTCAGTGTCGATACAGCCAGAAGTCCTGCCAGCGCGTAGATTCCTGCTTTTCTTTTCATCTCTTCTTGTATCCTCCTTTGCACCATTAACTGTTTTATTATAGTCTTTTTTTATGCTTCTATCAATCCCTTCAGGCCAATTAATACATTTTTCACGATCTCCAGCGCATCCTTATTTTTCTCTTTTTTATTCCTGCTTTTCTTCTCATAGACAAAGCAAGGCTGCTCCGCATCTGCCCGGAAACTTAAATCGCCGCGGAAGGATTCAATCAGCTTTGGAATTCTTTCGGGAACCACCTTTGCCTTTTCATACATCGTAAAAATAAACCGCGTTCCTTTCTGTTCCACACTGGTCACATAGGCACTGTGCGCAATATTCTTAAGTCCTGCTGCCTGGAGAAGCTTTTCTACCTTCTTTGGAATATCCCCGAACCGGTCCAGAAGCTCTTCTGTCATATCCTCCAGCTCTTCTTCATTTTCAATGGCGGCAATCCGCTTATACACATCCAGCTTCTGATATTCATTGGGAATATAGGTATCCGGAATAAAGGCATCCACATCCAGATCCATCGTTGTATGAAAGTCCTCCTCCTGAATCTCGCCTTTTAACATCCGTACTGCTTCATTGAGCATCTTGCAGTAAAGGTCATACCCGACAGCCTCCATGTGTCCATGCTGCTCAGCTCCCAGAAGATTACCGGCTCCGCGGATTTCCAGATCACGCATGGCAATCTTAAAGCCTGATCCTAAATCCGTAAATTCACGGATCGCCGCCAGTCTCTTCTCCGCCACTTCCTTAAGCATCTTATCACGCCGGTAGAGCAGAAACGCATAGGCCATACGGTTGGATCTGCCTACTCTTCCCCGGAGCTGATAAAGCTGCGACAGCCCCAGACGGTCTGCATCGTGGATGATCATGGTATTTACATTAGAAATGTCAAGTCCGGTCTCAATAATCGTGGTGGACACCAGCACATCGATCTCTCCATTGATAAAATCATACATGATCTGCTCCAGCTGATGCTCCCTCATCTGCCCATGGGCATAGGCCACCGTCACATCCGGCACCAGCTTCTGGATATGGGCCGTGATCTCTTCAATATCTTCCACACGGTTGTACACATAGTATACCTGCCCCTGTCTTGCACATTCGCGTTCAATGGCCTCCCGTACCATCTCATCATTATATTCCATCACATAAGTCTGGATCGGCATCCGCTCTTCCGGAGCCTCCTCCAGCACGCTCATATCCCGGATCCCTATCAGGCTCATGTGCAGAGTCCGGGGAATCGGAGTCGCCGTCAGCGTCAGCACATCCACGTTTTCCTTCAGCTTTTTGATCTTTTCCTTATGCTGAACCCCAAATCTCTGTTCTTCATCAATGATCAGAAGCCCCAGATCTTTAAACTTCATGTCATCACTTAATACCCGGTGGGTACCGATCACGATATCCACCAGCCCTTTTTTCGTATCGGCTGCCGTCTTCTTCTGCTGAGCCGGGGTACGGAAGCGGCACATCAGGTCGATCCGCACCGGGAAATCCTTCATCCTCTGCACAAAGGTATTATAATGCTGCTGGGCCAGGATGGTGGTCGGCACCAGATATACCACCTGCTTATCCTCCTGTACCGCCTTAAAGGCTGCACGGATCGCGACCTCCGTCTTTCCATACCCTACATCACCGCAGATCAGCCGGTCCATGATCTTCTTACTCTGCATATCCTGCTTCACCGCCTGGATGGCAAGAAGCTGATCCTCCGTCTCCTCAAAGGGAAACATTTCCTCAAACTCTTTCTGCCAGACCGTATCCTCTCCATACTCATACCCTTCCTGTTCCTGCCTGGCCGCATAGAGTTCCACCAGATCCCGGGCAATCTCTCGCACCGCCCCGCGGACCCGGGTCTTTGTCTTCGTCCACTCCTGTCCGCCCAGACGGTTCAGCCTGGGTTTCTTTGAGTCTGCGCTGGCATACTTCTGGATCAGATCCAGCTGAGTAGCCGGAATATATAAATTTCCTCCCTGAGCGTAGGAAATCTTCATATAATCCTTGGTGATCTTGTCGACCTCGATCTTTTCAATTCCCTGATAGATTCCCAGGCCGTGATTTTCATGCACCACATAATCCCCGGGCTTTAACTCTGAAAAGCTCTGGATCTTGCGGCCTTCATAGGTCTTGCGCTTCTTTTTCTTTCTGACCTTGCCGAAAATATCCGTCTCAGAGATCACAGTAAATTTCAGCATCGGATATTCATATCCTTCTGCCACATGTCCATATGCGGTCATGATCTCTCCAGGCTCTACAAGACGGTCTAAGTCATCGCTATAGTAGCTGCTTAGATTATAATCTCTCAGATCCTCGGCAAGGCGTTTTGCCCTGGTCCTTGACCCCGACAACAGGACCACCCGGTACCCATTACGCTTCAGACGCTTTAAATCCTGCGTCAGAAGATCAAAACTGCTGTTATAGGGGTTCACACTTTTTGCATGAATGTGATAAGATTCCCGGAAAACGAACCCCTTGCAACGCATATCCAGCGCATAAAAACCAATTGAGCTGAATCTATTCATCTTTTTCTGGATCTCTTCGGTCAGATAGAGCTGTACTTCGCCGTCTTTTAACTCATATCCGCTCTCCACGCGCTTTTTCTGCGCCTCCATAAACTCCTCTTCCACGCCATGTCCTTTTTCCACCAGCCGGACCGGCTCATCCAGAAAAAGAAGGGTCTGATCCACCGGAAAATAATCCAGAAAAGAAACTCCCTTTTCTCCTTCTCTGGGAAATTCTATGGCCGGACAGATAGAAACTTCCGTCAGATTTTCAATAGACCTCTGGCTCTCCACATCAAAGGTCCGGATAGAATCCACCTCATCCCCCCAGAGTTCGATCCGCACGGGAAGCTCTTCTGTCAGGGCATACACATCCAGGATACCGCCCCGCACAGCAAACTGACCCGGGCCTTCGATCTGCACCACTCTCTCATATCCAAGCTCTGCCAGCTCCTTTTCCAGCCTGGCCAGATCAAGAACGCTGTCATATTGAATTTTTATTGTCTGTCCGGCAATTTTTTCTTTGGCAAGCAGAGAATCCATCAGGGCATCGAAACTGGTCACCACAGTCAATGGTTCTCCCTGGATCACCGCCTCGAGTACTTCCATTCTCTGGCTGACCAGCTCCTTGCTCCTTAAATCTGCCTGATAGAACAAAAGATCCTTTGCCGGGTACAGATAAGTAGACGGGTCAAGAAAACGATACTCTTCATAGACCTGCTTTGCTTTTGACTCACTGGAACAAACGATGACTTTATAAAGACAGCCATCGCTCATTCCATACATCATATGCGTTTTCTGTGAGTTTACACACCCCAGGATCCGGATCATTCCCGGGGCGCTTCTTCTGTTTTTGATGATTTCTTCATACTCCGCCAGCTCTGCAAGCGGATGAATCAAAGCCTGCATCTGTTACCTGGCCTCCTTAGGCTTACTCTTTTTATTATACATATTCATCGCTGCGTCCAGTTCTCCCCTGACGATCATTTCCACAGCTTCTGCCGCCTTCTGATATCCTTCCTCCATGGACAGACGTTCTTCCCTTGAGAAATGGCCCAGCACATAATCTGCCAGGTCGTATCCTTTCGGCTTTTCTCCAACGCCGATCTTTATCCTCGGAAACACATCTGTTCCCAGATGGCGGATGATATTTTTGATCCCGTTGTGCCCCCCTGCGCTTCCTTTCCTGCGAATCCTGAGCTGTCCTACGTCCAGGCTTATATCGTCATAGATTACCAGCAGTTCCTGTTCTTCATCTGCCTTATAGTAGCTGACAAGCGCTCCGATACTTTCTCCGCTTAAGTTCATATAAGTCTGGGGCTTTGCAAGGATCACCTTCTGTCCGCCTATGATTCCTTTTCCGATCAGCGCCCGGCTTTTTCTTGTCTCCACCGCTATATTATATTTGTCCGCCAGTGTATCTATCACTTCAAATCCTACATTATGTCTCGTTCCTTCATATTGAGACGTAGGATTTCCAAGTCCTGCAATAATAAACATTTTCATCACCCTTCTTTGTATCTTTAATCATTCTACAGGAAGCCTTTCCATTTGTCACGTAAAAATATCATGAATAATTTCGGTCTTTTGCTCATACATTATAGAAAGTAATGATCATGATATCTGATAAAGGAGGTCTTTATGAGTTCCAAAACCAAAATCGTTGTACTGCACATGAAAGAGATCATATATACGGTCATTTTTGCGGCCCTGGCAATTCTTCTGATCCTTTTGCTGGTATTTATGTTTCTTCCAAATAAAAAAGACTCATCAAACAGTGAGCCTAAATATATCCCAGGGGTATACACCTCTGATGTCACGCTGAATAACACGGCCCTGGAAGTAGAAGTGACTGTGGATGAATCCCATATCAACTCGATCCGCTTTTCCAACCTGGATGAATCTGTCGCTGCCATGTATCCGCTGGTACAGCCTGCCATCGAAGATATCGCCGAACAGATCTATGATACCCAGTCGCTGGAAAATATCCAATATTCGTCTGACAGTCCCTATACCTCCCAGCTGATCCTGGGCGCTATTGAGGATGCATTAAAAAAGGCCTCAGCCAATGAAAGCTGAGGCTCTTTTCTATGACTTCTAACCTTCCACGATCAGATAACGGCCATCGGGAAGCACAAAGATTTCTGAAGCCTCCTCGATCTCATCCGGGGACATCCCGTCCACATCCATTCCTTCCTCTTCCAGAAAAGTCCTGACATCATCGATATTGTCCGCTATCACCGCCATGCAGTCCTCCAGAAAAGCCTCCGCTTCCTCCAGTGTCTCTGCCACCGGCTCATCAAATAACTGCCCCTGGTTCTTTAAAAATGTCTTAAGGCATTCTTCATCATATTCATACATCTTTTACTTCCCTCCCTGCAGCGCTCATTCACCTTTCGTTTATAGATACTGTAACAATTCTTCCGGGCTGTCGATCATGTTCCCGGCACCTGCGGCCTTTAATTCTTCTCTGGTACGGAATCCCCAGGTGACGATCACCGTTTTTACCCCGGCGTTCTTTCCTGTCTGTACATCCACCTCAGAATCTCCCACATAGAGGCAGTCCTCCGGCTTCATCTGAAGCGTCTCCATAATGTGTACTACCCCTGCCGGATCCGGTTTTTTCCTGATCCCTTCCTGCTGGCCGGACACATAATCAAACGTCCCTTCTCCAAACATTTCCCGGACTACCTTTACCGCCTGCTCATGGGGCTTATTTGACAGCACTGCCAGCTTTACTCCTGCCTTTTTCAGATCTTCCAGCAAGGGAAGGATTCCCCGGTACGGTGTTACATGATATGTACAATTTTCATCAAATATACGCCGGTATACGGAAAGGCTCTCCTCCAGCCTGGAAAGATCCTTTTCTCCTACTGCCAGAAGCGCTCTTTCCATCAGCACCCTGGCCCCGTCTCCTACAAACCTTCTGCACTGCTCCGTCGTGATCTCAGGCAGGTTCATTTCCCGTAGTGTCGCTTTCACAGAAACCGCCAGGGATTCCAGCGTATCTGTTAATGTTCCGTCCAAATCAAAAATACAAGCCTTCATTTTTAGTCTCCTCCTGCCACTATCATAGTATGAGTCCTTTAAAAATGCAACACTATTCATCCTTTTTTGCACAAAATAAGGCCGGCTGTCATGGCCGGCCCTGCCGTCAGCTCAGATACTGACGCATGATACGCAGTGCATTCTTTTCCAGCCTGCTTACCTGCGCCTGTGAAATCCCGATATCTTCGGCTACCTCCATCTGCGTCTTCCCCTCAAAAAATCTAAGCCGGATAATATAACGTTCTCTTTCCCCCAGGTGATCCATAGCGGCTTCCAGGGAGAGATCCTCCACCCATTTCTCTTCCCGGTTTTTATTGTCACTGATCTGATCCATCACGTACAGCGCGTCGCCGCCGTCATTGTAGACCGGCTCCTGCAGGCTCATGGGAACCTGGATCGCATCCAGTGCAAACACGATATCTTCCTTGGAGATCCCAATCTCTTCTGCGATCTCCTGGACGGTCGGCTCCTTCAAATGACGTTTTACATAATTTTCCTTTGCATAGATCGCTTTATATGCCGTATCCCTCAGCGAACGGCTGACGCGGATGGAATTATTGTCCCGCATATACCTGCGGATCTCCCCGATGATCATGGGGACCGCATAAGTAGAAAACTTTACATCCAGCTCTGTATTAAAATTATTGACCGCCTTGATCAGTCCGATGCAGCCGATCTGAAACAGATCGTCCGGATTTTCATTACTTCCTCCGAACCGTTTGATCACACTTAGGACCAGTCTTAGATTTCCCTTGATGTATTCTTCTTTTGCCTTTTCATCTCCTGCCTTGATACGGGCAAACAGCGCTTCCTTTTCCTCCTCTGCCAGAATTGGAAGCTTTGCTGTATTCACCCCGCATATCTCTACTTTTCCCTGTGCCATATTCTAAGAACCTCCTGCCAGATAAATGTAAGTTATCTAGTAAAATGATTCTCCATATGGCTTTTTGTTATTCTCTTTTCCAGACAAATAAAAAAACTTTTAGTCCTTGACAAAACCTGAAGATCTTAATCTTCCCGGTCCCATTTATCGGCCAGATTCTGAATCTGGCTTTCAAACTTGGCCAGTTCTTTATTGGCAAGGCCTTCGTTTTTATATACCACCTCCAGCAGACGCTTCGCGGCGGCGACAACCCGGTCAAATGCCGCCTGCGCCCTGCTTCTGGCCGGCTTCTCTGCCGCCTTTTTGGGTGCCCTGACTCCTTCACTCAAAATCTTGTTTTCTGCCAGATCCACACAGCCCCCGGAGTAAGGCGCAAAAGCCGGACAGCCGATCTTTTCTTCCACCAGACGGGCAAAGGAATCCGTCACCGTATCTTCTCCATGCACCACGATCACCCTTAAAAGCTCTGTCTGAAATCCCTTCAGCCATGCCAGCAGCCCGTTCATATCTGCATGTCCGCTGATTCCCTGAAGCACCTCAATCTTTGCATTAACGGTAATACTGTCACCAAAAAGCTTTACACTCTGAGCCCCTTCGATCAGCTTACGCCCCAGAGTTCCGGCTGCCTGGTATCCGACAAAGCAGATGGTACATTCCGGACGCCACAGATTATGTTTCAGGTGATGACGGATCCTGCCTGCCTCACACATACCGGATGCAGAAAGAATAACCTTTGGCTTTTCATCAAAATTAATCATTTTTGACTCTTCGCTGGTAATCGTTGTCTTCAAACCCGGGAAGACCAGCGGATTGATCCCTTGTTCGATCAGAGCAAGTGCCTCTTCGTCAAAACAGGACTTTACGTTTTTATTAAATACATTCGTTGCCTCTATCGCCAGCGGACTGTCCACGTAGACTTCAAATCCCGGATACTCCGGCAGAAGGTTCTTTTCCTTGATCTCACGGATAAAATACAGAATCTCCTGTGTACGCCCGACGGCAAAAGACGGGATCACTACATTGCCTCCCCGCTCAAAGGTCTCCCTTAAGATCCGGGTAAATTCTCTGACATAGTCTGGCCTTTCATCCCCATGAGTCCGGTCGCCGTAGGTCGACTCGATCACCACATAGTCCGCCTCTTTTACCAGCTCCGGATCCTTCAGGATCGGCTGATCCGTATTTCCCACATCTCCGGAAAATACAATCTTTCTGGAGATTCCGTCCTCGTTGATCCACACCTCAATGCTGGCCGATCCCAGCAGGTGTCCGATATCATTGAACCGGACCTCTATGCCCTCGCACAGATTGATCCGTTGTCCGTAGTCGCAGGGGGCAAGCAGACTGATCGCTGCATCTGCATCCTGCATACCATAAACAGGTTCATAGAGAGCTCCTCCGCTTCGTTTTGCCTTACGGTTCCTCCACTGCGCCTCGGACTCCTGGATATGGGCGCTGTCACGAAGCATAATGCTGCACAGATCAGCTGTCGCAAAAGTTGTGACAATATCTCCCTGAAATCCCTGTTTACAGAGGAGAGGAATGTTGCCGGAATGATCAATGTGTGCGTGAGTCAGCAGGATAAAATCAATCTCTCCCGGTGAAACACACAGCTCCTGATTTTCGTACAGATCCGGTCCCTGTTCCATTCCACAGTCTATCAAAATATTTTTCCCGCACGCTTCCAGAAGATGGCAGCTTCCTGTCACCTCATGAGCCGCGCCGATACAGCTCAGCCTCATAGGATAACCCCCTTTTCTTTTTATTGTAGCATGTTTCCAGGGAGCCTGCTATGAATATTTTACCATCTCTTTTTTCAGCCGCTTCATGATCTTTTTTTCCAGCCGGGAAATATATGACTGAGAAATTCCCAGAAGATCTGCCACCTCTTTCTGGGTCTTTTCTTCTCCGTCAGGCGTTCCCAGGCCGAATCTCATCTGTATGATGGTCCGTTCCCGTCCCGACAGACGTCCGACGGCTCTAAGCAGCATCTTTCTCTCCGCCTCCTGTTCCAGGTCTCTGGTAATAGTATCCTCCTCCGTCCCCAGGATATCGGACAGCAGCAGTTCATTTCCGTCCCAGTCTACATTCAACGGCTCATCGATGGATACCTCCAGTTTCGTCTTGTTATTCCTTCTTAAATACATCAAAATCTCGTTTTCTATACACCGGGAGGCATATGTAGCCAATTTGATATTCTTCTGAGGATTGAAAGTGTTGATCGCTTTGATCAGCCCGATTGTTCCGATGGAAATCAGATCTTCCACTCCCACCCCTGTATTGTCAAATTTTTTAGCAATATAAACTACCAGCCTTAAATTATGTTCAATCAGAAGCTTTCTGGCCTGTTCATCCCTCTCAGAGCCAAGCTGGCAGATCGCTGCAGACTCTTCTTCCAGATCCAGAGGCGCCGGAAGAATATCTGCCCCTCCTATGTAATGGATCTCGCGGCGGTCCGGAAAGAAAAGAGTACGGAAATCCGATACTACCTTTAATTTAAATCGATGTGGTACAGCCATTTTTATCATCATGTTCTCAGTCCTCCCATTTCAGATATCAAGATTCAAAATAATGTCATATCGTTCTGTGACCTTCTCTTCGCTGCAGACAGCCACTTCCGGCTGGTCTATGATGAAGGGTCTGGTCATCTTCCCATGCGTCCTGTATATCTCCAGTCTGTCAATTTCCAGCAGCGGCATCACGCCATTCTCTTTTCCTACCGAGTGATATCCCACATACCTGACTCTGTCTACGGGTTCGTCTCCCCACAGTTTTTCTGCCGTGTTTCTGCCGATGATGTGGACAGGTTTTCCTGTTTTTTCATCTCTCAATGTATTGCCGCTGTCTATCAGGGCATGAAGCTCCTGCTTCCTGCCCCTGAAGCTGGCTACTGCGGTACATTCAAATTCCTTCTGTCTGGAAACAGACACCATCAGATCCCAGATCCTGGACAGCAGAAAATATGAAAAAACTGCCAGAAAGAAAAAGAGGGCGGCGTTCCTTATGTATGGCCGGAAAAAATTCAGGATCCCCCCCATCAGGAAGCTTCCGAGATACAGCAGGATCCAGGCACGGAAGAAATCCCTCCCTGTGCGTAGTCCAAGTCCGACCATTAGCATAAAAACATTTACAAGTCCATGAAAAAGTATCATCTTCAGAATTCCGCCGGGAACAGGCGATGCTATGATCAGGCAGGTCAGTAATGAGGCTGCTGACGCCCCTAGAAATATCCTTCCCTTTTTTATCTGCCGCCTCATGAGCCTTCCGGTCAGCAGAAGCAGAAGGAAATCCATCATGAAATTTTCCACAAAAAAAACATCTATGTACAATTCATAGTACACATTTCACCTTCTCTCCTGATCTGGAAGCGGACATCCGGATTCATGGGCAAGTTTTATTATACGGATTGGGTATTAAAGAATTTGTCAGACGGTGGGGCATGATTCCACTTTTTTTCGACATGCTGAGAATTTCTATAGAAACACTATTATAATAAAAAATGAAAGTTTTGAAGAATATCAATGATTTTAGAAAGAATCAGGCGTACCAGAAAGTACGCCTGAAATAGATTGCTTTTCGTGATTATCTCTTGAAGAAATCCGGAATTTTGATCGACTGTTCCTTTACCTTACTGGTCGGAGTCTTTGGAGTCTCCAGCGTCGGAACCGTTCCACCCGCCGGCTTCTTCACATTGGCCGTGCCGCCGTTCTTTGTCGGCGCCATGCCAAGATCCAGCCTGGATGAGCTTCCCTGAGAAGAAGGTGTCGTGCTTGTATGCGGCCTCTCATAACTCTGGGAATGTGTCGTCGTATGTGTTGCAGAATGTGCGGCTGTATGTCCTGCCGAAGACATTCTTGGGTTTTCCAGTCTGGACTTTAACTTGGAAGCACTGCCTTCCGCATTATGAAGGCCGGTTGCAATAACCGTGATCGTTGCTTCATCTGCTCTGGAGTCATCATACATCGCTCCAAAGATAATACTTGCCTGTTCTCCTGCAAGCTCCTGTACGTACTCAGCCGCATCAGAAGCATCCATCAGAGTGATATCTCCAGATACATTAATAATAACATGTGATGCGCCTGCAATCGTCGTCTCAAGCAGCGGACTGGCAACTGCCTGCTTTACAGCTTCCAGCGCCTTGTCGTCGCCACGTCCCTGTCCGATACCGATATGTGCGATTCCCTTGTCTGTCATGACTGTCTGTACATCCGCAAAGTCCAGGTTGATCAGTGACGGAACATTGATCAGGTCTGTGATACCCTGAATACCCTGCTGCAATACCTCATCTGCCTTTTTCAGTGCTTCAGGCATAGTAGTACGCCTGTCCACAACTTCCA
Organism: uncultured Lachnospiraceae bacterium; assembly: GCA_900553355.1. Classification (GTDB taxonomy): domain Bacteria; phylum Bacillota; class Clostridia; order Lachnospirales; family Lachnospiraceae; genus Merdimonas. Next base: position 246 of record USDK01000019.1, on the reverse strand, counting down.
GAAGTTTATTATTCGGGATAACAATCAAGGTGTCTACACTTTCTTTTAACTTTTCAATTCCTGCCAGCGCATTATTCATGCGGATCTTTGACTCAAAACTGAACGGTTTGGTTACAACACCTACCGTCAGAGCTCCCTGCTCTTTTGCAATACGGGCTACCACAGGTGTAGCTCCTGTACCGGTTCCACCTCCCATACCGCAGGTGACGAATACCATATCTGCTCCTTTCAGTGCAGCAGATATCT
>USDK01000018.1 GCA_900553355.1 uncultured Lachnospiraceae bacterium | reverse complement strand
CAACCAAAAAACTTTATATTTTTTTCACTGTCTACTTGACGGGGAGCACACCACGTCCCCGACCGCGTTTCAGGGTGTCCCTGATTGCGTTTTAGGGTGTCCCCTTTTTTGGTAAGCAGCTGGCAGAACTTGATGCAATGTCAGAATAAAGAAGAAGATCGGATTGACAAAAAGAACATTTGTTCGTATAATTGATATATCGAACAAATGTTCTTTTCTGCGTGAGTGGGGACGTAGGAAGATGCAATGGGGTACGTCCCCGGGGAGGCGGTTTTATGCGGATTCAGGAGTCTATGGATCTATATGAAAAACTTCAGATTCTGACGGATGCTGCGAAGTATGATGTGGCCTGTACATCCAGCGGAGCGGACCGGAAAGGGGACGGTACCGGGATGGGAAGCTGCGAGAGAGCTGGAATCTGCCACAGCTTTTCGGCGGATGGCCGATGCATTTCCCTTTTGAAGATTCTTTTTACCAACGAATGTATTTATGACTGTAAATACTGTATCAACCGGCGGACCAATGATGTGCCGAGAGCCTCATTTACTCCGGATGAGATCTGCCGGCTTACCATGGAGTTTTACCGGAGGAATTATATCGAAGGACTTTTTCTAAGCTCAGGGGTTCTGGTGAGCCCGGACTATACGATGGAACTTTTATATGCTGCGCTCTATAAGCTGCGGTATGAATGTAATTTCCAGGGGTACATCCATGTCAAGGCGATACCGGGAGCCAGTCATGGGCTGGTGGAGCGCCTGGGATATCTGGCCGACCGTATGAGTGTCAATCTGGAGCTGCCTACAGCGGAAGGTCTGAAAGCGCTGGCACCGCATAAGACCCGGAAAAAGATCCTGGAACCGATGCGCCTGGTGCAGACAAAAATGACAGAGAATAAGCATGAAATAGAAGTTTACAGAGGAGGGCAGAGGTTTGTGCCTGCCGGACAAAGTACCCAGATGATCATCGGCGCTACTCCAGAAACGGACTATCAGATCATCCGGGTGGCGCAGTCCCTTTATCAGAAGTTTGATCTGAAAAGAGTCTTTTACTCAGCATTTGTCCATGTCAATGAAGACTCCGCCCTCCCGGCCAGGACAGGGGAAGGGCCGCCGCTTCTTCGAGAACACCGCCTGTACCAGGCAGACTGGCTTTTGCGCTATTATCATTTTCAGGCAGAGGAGCTTTTATCGGAGGATCAGCCCAATTTTAACATTCTCTTTGACCCGAAGTGCAACTGGGCTTTAAAGCATCTGGAGTATTTCCCGGTAGAGATTAACCGGGCTGAATACCGGATGCTCCTTCGGGTGCCGGGGATCGGTTATAAGTCAGCGTCCCGTATTGTGAAGGCAAGACGCCTCGGGATTCTTGGATTTCAGGACCTGAAGAAGATGGGAGTAGTGCTGAAACGTGCACTCTATTTTATTACCTGTGGTGGGAAGATGATGTATCCCACCCGGATGGAGGAAGACTATATTGCAAGGAATCTCCTGGAAACCAGAGAAAAGCTTCCGTTGGAGATCCGCAATATGGGATACCATCAGATGTCACTGTTTGATGATGTAAAATTCGGGGAGAATATCGTGTTATGAAAACGATTTATATATGCACAGATTCTGTGACGGGTATCTATTCAGGAATCTATGATGCCTGGAAAAGTGGAAAAAGAGAGGATGCATGCGGCATCGCGCTGAAGGGAATGGTGGAGCAGGAGCTGTTCTGTGACTATATTGAGGTGGAAGAGTCTCAGAGGAAGGCTTCTGCGGTGGACAAGATGATCCGGAAACATCTGGGAACAACTGCGCACAGAGATCTTTATTACGCATTGCTTTCCGGTGACCGGGAGAAGGGAAATGCGGTTCTTGGAACAATGCTGGCGGCAAGGAGGCTTTCGGACAGTTCCAGAATTATGGATCATTTGAGCCATCCTATGGTGGAAAAGGTGTTTGAACTGAGCCGGGCCGTAGGAGGTGAGGCCCACAATCTGAAAGGATTTCTCAGGTTCCGGGAGCTGGAAAATGGAGTACTGTATGCTCCTGTCAGACCGAAGGCTCAGGTGCTGACCTGCCTGGCACCTCATTTCACGGACCGTCTGCCACAGGAGAACTGGATGATCCATGATAAAAATCATCAGATGTTTGCAGTCCATGAGGCTGGGAAAAAATGGGTGCTGGTGCAGGATCAGGATGCCCGACTGGATAAAATCCGGCAGGAATCGAAGGAAGAACAGCAATATGCCCGTTTGTGGAAAGGATTTTGCAAAGCAATTTTTATTGAAGAACGGAAAAATCCCAGATGTCAGCTGCAGCACCTTCCCCTCCGGTACAGGGCAGATATGACAGAGTTTTCTGAGGATTCTGATTGAAAGGCGCGGTGCTTGCAGAGTTCCCGGACAGTGTGGTAAGATGGGGATACCGAATTTGATAGATGGGAAGAGATCGTATGGATACAGAGCAGCCATTGATCCGGATTTCTGTGCGAAACCTGGTAGAGTTCATCCTGAGGAGCGGTGACATTGATAACCGGGCAGCAGGAGCAGATAAGGATGCCATGCTCCTTGGCGGCAAAATACATCGAAAGATCCAGCGCAGGATGGGAGCGGACTATCACGCGGAAGTGGCAATGAAAATGGAAGTCCCCTGCAGAGGATTTTCCCTGTCCGTGGAGGGACGTGCCGACGGGGTGATGGAGACGCCCTCCGGCATCGTGATAGATGAGATCAAAGGCGTTTTTAAGGAATTAGAGTTTTTAAAAGAGCCGGTGCCGGTTCATCTTGCACAGGCAAAGTGTTATGCCTATATCTATGCCAGGCAGCATGACTTAAATGAGATCGGCGTTCAGATGACTTATTGCAACATGGATACGGAGGACTTGAAACGGTTTCAGAATGTTTTTCGTACAGAGGATTTGGAAAACTGGTTCTTTGAAATCGTGGGTCAATATGAGAAATGGGCCAGATTTCAGATCCAGTGGAGAGAGAAAAGGAATGCTTCGATCCATGAGGTAACATTTCCTTTTGAATACCGGGAGGGTCAGAAAAGGCTGACGGCAGCAGTCTACCGGACGATCGAACAGAAGAAAAAGCTGTTTATTCAGGCGCCGACAGGTGTTGGCAAGACGATTGCCACGGTGTTCCCCGCTGTCAAAGCAGTGGGAGAAGGACTGGGAGAAAAGATTTTCTATCTGACAGCAAAGACGATAACCAGAACTGTGGCATGGCAGGCCTTCGAGACATTGAAAGACCAGGCACTCAGGATGAAAGTGATCGTGCTGACTGCAAAGGAGAAGATCTGTTTCTGTGAGGAGACAGAGTGCAACCCGGATGCCTGTCCGTATGCAAAAGGCCATTTTGACAGGGTCAACGATGCGGTTTATGAGCTCCTGACCACGATGGATGCAATCAGCAGGGAAGTGATCGAAGAACAGGCAAGAAAGTGGAAGGTATGTCCTTTTGAGATGGGACTTGATGTCTCTACGTGGGCAGATGCCATTATCTGTGATTATAACTATGTGTTTGATCCAAATGCGCATTTAAAACGCTTTTTCGGAGAAGGAAATAAGGGAGAATATCTGTTTTTGATCGATGAAGCGCACAATCTGGTAGACCGGGCCAGGGAGATGTACAGCGCAAGAATCTGCAAAGAGGATTTCCTGTCGGTAAAAAGACTGGTAAAGACGGAAGATATCAAGCTGGGCAGGCGCCTGGAGGATTGTAACCGACAGCTTTTATCTCTGAAAAGAGAGTGTGACGGCTGCCGGGTGCTGGACAGTGCAGCAAACGTATATTTAAAGCTGATTTCTCTGATGGGAGAGATGGAGCGCTACCTGGAAGAGTGCGAGAAAGAAGAGGTCAGGAAAGAAGTCCTGGAATTATACTTTTCTGTCCGTACGTTTATCAGCGTCTATGAAGAGCTGGACCAGGACTATCTGATCTATTCAGAGATTGGAAACGAAGGCAGGTTTTATCTCCATCTTTTCTGTGTCAATCCGGCCAGAAGACTGAAGGAATATCTGGAAAAAGGCATCGGAACCATCTTTTTTTCGGCGACGCTGCTGCCGATCCAGTATTACAAAACCCTTCTCAGCACAGTGAAGGATGATTATACAATCTATGCCGAATCCCCGTTTGATACAGGTCACCGGCTGTTGATGCTCGGCACGGATGTCAGCACCAGGTATAAGCTGCGCGGCTCCAGAATGTATCAGAAATATGCCGGATATCTTCTGGAGGTAGCACAGGCAAAAGCAGGAAATTATATTGCCTTTTTCCCGTCTTACCGGTTTATGGAGGAAGTGTACGAAGAGTTCCTGGATCTCGTGGAAAAGCAGGGGGCAGATGTAGAATATGTGATGCAGTCCCAGTATATGTCGGAGGAGGCCCGGGAGATTTTCCTTGAAAATTTTGAGATGGAGCGCAGTCAGAGCCTGATGGGATTCTGCGTGCTGGGCGGCATTTTTTCAGAGGGGATTGATCTGGCTGAGGATAAACTGATCGGAGCCGTGATCGTAGGGACAGGACTTCCCCAGGTGTGCAGGGAGCGGGAGCTCCTGCGGCAGTATTTCGAAGGACAGGGACTTCAGGGATTTGACTATGCCTATCTGTATCCTGGAATGAACAAGGTGCTTCAGGCAGCCGGGAGGGTGATCCGGACAGACGAGGACAGAGGCGTGATCCTGCTTCTTGACGACCGCTTCAAAGACCGGCGGTATCGTGAGACATTTCCGAGGGAATGGGCAGATTATAGCTTCTGCAATACAGGGACAGCTTCTGAGAAGATCCGCCGGTTCTGGGAAGGAAATACTGCGGATAAGATCTAACAGTAAAAGGAGTGACAGCATGAAAAAGGTACAGGGAGCAGCCGCATGTGCAGCCATGTTTCTGGTCGTGATAGCACTTTTGATCACCAGTTTTCAGATCGGAATCTATGGAGATGCGGATTATGGATTTTATGAAAAAGAATATGAAAAATATCATGTAACAGAATCTCTGGATATGACTATGGAAAATGTCATGGAGGTAACCAGCTATATGATGGATTATCTGATCGGCAGAGAAGAGGTCCTGTCCATTGAGACGGATGTGGACGGACAGGTGCAGGATTTCTTTAACGAGCAGGACAGACTTCATATGGCAGATGTACGGAATCTGTTTCTGGGGGGCCTGAGACTTCGCACCGTCTGTATCGTGCTTGCAGTTCTTTTGCTGCTTTTTCTTGCTGTTACCAGGGCAGATATGAGAAAGCAGGTTACGAGAGGGTATTTCTGCGCCCTGGGAGCATTTGCGGTGCTGATCATTGTCCTGCTGATTTCTTTTGCAGTAGATTTTACGGCCAGCTTTACACTTTTTCATGAGATTTTCTTTACGAACGATCTGTGGATGTTTGATCCGGCCACTGATTATATGATCCGGATGCTGCCAGAAGGTTTTTTCTATGATATGGTCATGCGGATCGGAGCCTTTTTTGTCGGCGGACTTGTTATTCTTCTGGCAGTCATGCTTGGCTGGCGGCAGAAGGCGCTCTGGAAATACAGGGGAGGAGCCAAAGATTAGAAGACAGGAAATAGTTTGGTTTTACTAATCGGGATTCCTGTGTTATGATGGTGATAGGATTGTGCGGGAATAAATTGATCCGCAGTATCATTTTAATATAAAACGGAAGATGGAGGAAGTTTTATGGGCAATGTAAAACGAGTATATGTTGAAAAAAAGCCGGAGTATGCAGTACAGGCCAAGGATCTGTATCATGAACTCTCCGGGTATCTTGGAATCAAAGGCCTTCAAAATGTCCGGGTGCTGATTCGATATGATATTGAAAATATCACAGAGGAGACATTTGAGAAAGCGTGCAAAGGTATTTTTTCCGAGCCGCCGGTAGATATCCTTTATAAAGAAGAGTTCCCGGTGAAAGACGGAAGCCGGGTATTCTCTGTCGAATTTCTCCCGGGGCAGTTTGACCAGAGAGCAGACTCTGCGGTTCAGTGCGTGCAGTTTATCAAAGAGGATGAACAGCCGGTGATCCATACTGCTACGACTTATGTGGTGGAAGGAGATATCACAGATGCGGAATTTGAGGCAGTCAAAAAGCATTGTATCAATCCGGTGGATTCCCGAGAGACGGGAATGGAGAAGCCGGATACCCTGGTAACGCAGTTTGAGGAGCCTGCCGATGTCATTATCTTCGAAGGCTTCAAAGACATGGATGAGGCACCGCTTCGGGAACTGTATGATTCCCTGGGACTTGCCATGACCTTTAAAGATTTTCTCCATATTCAGAACTATTTCCGGGGGGAGGAGAAGAGAGATCCCTCTATGACCGAGATAAGAGTACTGGATACTTACTGGTCTGACCACTGCCGTCATACGACTTTTTCTACGGAGCTTACGGATGTAACCTTTGGAGAAGGAGATTATAAAGCGCCGATTGAAGAGACATACCGGCAATATCTGGCTGATCACAGTGAAATCTTTAAGGGCAGGGAGGACAAGTTTGTCTGCCTGATGGATCTTGCCCTGATGGCGATGCGAAAGCTGAAAAAGGAAGGAAAGCTTTTGGATCAGGAAGAATCTGATGAGATCAATGCCTGCAGTATCGTGGTGCCGGTGACTGTAGATGGTGTGGAAGAAGAGTGGCTTGTAAACTTTAAGAATGAGACACACAATCACCCGACAGAGATCGAACCTTTCGGTGGAGCAGCAACCTGCCTTGGGGGAGCTATCCGTGACCCGTTGTCGGGACGTACCTATGTCTACCAGGCAATGCGTGTGACCGGAGCGGCAGATCCGACGGTTTCAGCCAAAGAGACCTTAAAGGGCAAACTCCCGCAGAAAAAGCTGGTTAGAGAGGCAGCCCACGGATATAGTTCCTATGGTAACCAGATCGGTCTGGCAACCGGTGCGGTTAAGGAAATTTATCATCCGAATTACGTGGCAAAACGTATGGAGATTGGTGCGGTACTGGGGGCAGCCCCAAGGAGGGCGGTGATCCGTGAGACCTCTGATCCGGGCGATATTATCATCCTGCTGGGCGGACGTACCGGCCGCGACGGCTGTGGCGGAGCCACCGGATCTTCTAAGGTACACACAGAGGAATCCACGACCACCTGCGGAGCGGAGGTTCAGAAGGGAAATCCACCGACTGAGCGGAAGATCCAGAGATTATTCCGCAGAGAAGAGGTCAGCAGACTGATCAAGAAATGTAACGACTTTGGCGCCGGCGGTGTATCTGTAGCTATCGGAGAACTGGCGGACGGTTTAAGAGTCGATCTGGATAAGGTCCCGAAGAAATATGCGGGACTGGATGGAACGGAGATTGCAATCTCTGAGTCCCAGGAACGGATGGCTGTCGTGGTAGATCCGAAAGATGCGGATGCTTTTATGGCCTATGCAGCAGAGGAGAATCTGGAAGCGACAAAGGTGGCGGTAGTGACCGAGGAGCCAAGGCTGGTACTTTCCTGGAGAGGAAAAGAGATCGTCAACCTTTCCCGTGCATTTTTGGATACTAACGGCGCACACCAGGAAACAACGGTAGCCGTAGATATTCCGGACCGCAAGGACACCATTCTGACCCGGCAGGAAGTCGGTGATGTCAGGGAGAAATGGCTGAATACCCTGAAAGACCTCAATGTGTGTTCACAGAAAGGCTTGGTGGAAATGTTTGACGGATCCATCGGAGCCGGTTCCGTATTTATGCCTCACGGAGGAAAATATCAGATGACCGAGACACAGGCGATGGTGGCTAAGCTTCCGGTCCTGAAAGGCGACTGTGATACAGTGACCATGATGAGTTATGGGTTTGATCCATATCTGTCTACCTGGAGCCCTTATCATGGAGCAATCTATGCAGTGACAGAGTCTGTGGCGAAGATCGTGGCTTCCGGAGGAGATTATCAGAAGATCCGCTTTACTTTCCAGGAATATTTCCGCCGGATGACAGAGGATCCGCACAGATGGAGCCAGCCGTTTGCAGCGCTTCTTGGCGCATATAACGCGCAGCTGGGATTCGGACTGCCGTCCATAGGAGGAAAGGACAGTATGTCCGGTACGTTTGAGGATATTGATGTGCCTCCGACGCTGGTATCCTTTGCTGTGGACATTGCAAAAGAGAAGGATATTATCTCTCCGGAACTTAAAAAAGCCGGAAATAAACTGGTATGGCTCAGGATTGAAACCGATGATTATGATATTCCTGTCTATGAGAAGGTGATGGAGCAGTATGGTAAATTCCATGAAGATATCCAGAACGGCCGGATCATATCTGCTTATGCGCTGGATCGCCATGGCATTGCGGCGGCAGTAAGCAAGATGGCTTTTGGAAATGGACTGGGAGTCAAGATTGAGCATAATCTGGATCCTCGGGATTTCTTTGCCCCGGGATTTGGAGATATCATCGCAGAAGTGCCTGACGGACAGGTGGGAAATCTGCAGATTACTTACACGGTGATCGGGGAAGTCACGGATGACGGACAGTTTTCATATAGCAATTGCGTGATCGGCCTTGACGAAGCAGAGAATGTATGGAAAGGAACGCTGGAAAGAGTCTTTGCTACCAGATCAGGGGCGGAAGAAAGTGCAGAAGCCTGGACCCTGCCTCAGAAAGAGACGGAAGACGGAGCGCTGAAAGAAGACGGATGTTTCCATGCCTCTAAAGTCCATATCTGTGAACACAAGATTGCCCAGCCTACCGTATTTATACCGGTATTTCCGGGAACGAACTGCGAGTATGACAGTGCGAAGGCCTTTGAGCGTGCAGGAGCCAGGGTGATCACGAAGGTATTTAAAAACTTAAGCGCATCCGATATCGTGGATTCTGTCCAGGTGTTTGAAGAGGCGATCGGAAAAGCACAGATCATTATGTTCCCAGGCGGATTCAGCGCTGGTGACGAGCCGGATGGTTCCGCGAAATTCTTTGCGACAGCCTTCCAGAATGCGAAGTTGAAGGAGGCGGTAGAAAAGCTCCTGAATGAAAGAGACGGACTGGCTCTTGGTGTATGTAATGGATTCCAGGCGTTGATCAAGCTCGGACTGGTTCCGGAAGGAAAGATCACAGGGCAGACAGAGGATTCTCCGACGCTGACCTACAACACCATCGGACGCCATATTTCCAAGATGGTCTATACCAAGGTTGTGACAAACAAGTCTCCATGGCTTGCACAGGCTGAACTTGGCGGAGTGTATGTGAACCCTGCATCGCACGGAGAAGGACGGTTTGTGGCTCCAAAAGAGACAATCCTGAAACTGTTTGAGAACGGACAGGTGGCGACCCGTTACTGTGACCTGGATGGAAACATCAGTAATGATGAGGAATGGAATGTCAATGGCTCCTATTTTGCCATTGAAGGAATTACCAGCCCGGATGGAAGAGTGCTTGGTAAGATGGCGCATTCCGAGCGGAGGGGCAGAAGCGTTGCCGTCAATATCTATGGCGAACAGGATATGAAGATCTTTGAATCAGGAGTTGCTTACTTTAAATAATGCATTTTTAAACACAAAATGTTGCAAACCGGAATGATAAAACTGAGAAAAACCGGATAAAATGCAGGAATGAACTTATAAAGCTGCAAAAAAATGATAAAAAATACAAAAAACACTTGAGTTTTTCTTCAGAATACTTTATTCTGTTAAAAAGACAAGGGTGTCAAAGGAGCTGGCTACTTGCCGGCTCCTTTTCACATATGTATATATCAAAGCGTCAAGGAGGAATAAAACGATGTCTTATGTTGATGAAGTCCTGGAAAAAGTAGTGGCCAAGAATCCGGCTGAACCGGAGTTCCACCAGGCAGTAAAGGAAGTGTTGGAGTCTCTTCGGGTTGTGATTGAGGCAAATGAAGAAAAGTACAGAAAAGATGCGCTTCTTGAGAGACTGGTTGAACCGGAAAGACAGATCAAGTTCCGGGTTCCGTGGGTAGATGACCAGGGACAGGTTCAGGTAAATACAGGCTACCGTGTTCAGTTTAACAGCGCGATCGGTCCATACAAAGGAGGACTCCGCCTGCATCCATCTGTAAATCTTGGAATCATCAAGTTCCTGGGATTTGAGCAGATATTTAAAAACTCACTGACCGGACTCCCGATCGGAGGCGGAAAGGGTGGATCTGACTTTGATCCAAAGGGAAAATCAGACAGAGAAGTGATGGCATTCTGCCAGAGCTTTATGACAGAGCTTTGTAAATATATCGGAGCGGATACTGATGTGCCGGCCGGAGATATCGGAACCGGAGCAAGAGAGATCGGATATATGTTCGGACAGTATAAGAGAATCCGCGGCCTGTATGAAGGCGTACTTACCGGAAAGGGATTAAGCTACGGTGGATCTCTGGCAAGAACAGAAGCCACCGGATATGGCCTTCTTTATCTGACAGAGGAACTGCTGAAGATGAACGGTATCGAGCTGGCAGGAAAGACAGTAGCTGTATCAGGTTCCGGAAATGTTGCAATCTATGCGACAGAGAAGGCACAACAGCTTGGCGCAAAGGTGGTTACAGTCAGTGATTCTACCGGATGGGTCTACGATCCGGATGGAATTGATGTGGCTGCGTTGAAGGAGATCAAAGAAGTAAAACGCGCAAGACTGACAGAATATAAAAACTATCGTCCAAACTCTGAATATCATGAGGGACGTGGCGTATGGTCTGTGAAAGTAGATATTGCCCTTCCTTGTGCGACTCAGAATGAGCTTCTCCTGGAAGATGCGAAGCAGTTAGTTGAAAACGGATGTATCATTGTTGCAGAGGGCGCAAATATGCCGACTACAATTGAGGCAACCGAGTATCTTCAGAAAAACGGGGTTATGTTTGCACCGGGCAAGGCTGCAAATGCAGGTGGTGTCGCTACATCCGCACTGGAAATGTCCCAGAACAGCGAGCGTCTGAGCTGGAGCTTCGAAGAAGTAGACGGCAAGCTGAAAGATATCATGGTCAATATCTGCCACAATATGGTGGATGCTGCAAAGCGCTACGGAATGGAAGGAAACTATGTGGCTGGCGCTAATATTGCCGGATTTGAGAAGGTAGTAGACGCTATGACAGCACAGGGAATCGTATAGAAAAATCAAAGGTTTGACACTGTTTGAAAAAAATTTAAAAAAAGTGTTGACATTTGGTGAAATTTAATAGTATAATAGCAAAGCGAGTTCGGGGTACGGACTCGCAGGATATGGGGTCTTAGCTCAGCTGGGAGAGCATCTGCCTTACAAGCAGAGGGTCATAGGTTCGAGCCCTATAGGCCCCATACCAATGTGGCGGGATAGCTCAGTTGGCTAGAGCACACGGTTCATACCCGTGGTGTCGCTGGTTCAAATCCAGTTCCCGCTACTTTTTTTATGCAAAAATGAAGATGATAGATACATGGAGGGACATTCTCGGATGCCCCTCCGTTTTATTTTACAAAAAAGAGTAAATCATGTATAATACAAAACAGGTTTATATAACATGAAAGAAGAACGGAGGAAATATATATGCTGGACAAAAAAACGCTTACATTCCGTGTGATCGCAGGATTGGCGCTTTTATACGTAGGAGGGAATCTGATCTATTCATCCCTTCGTGATATGCCGGAAAATTATGTGATCTATGCGCTGGCAGGAGCAGCATTTGCACTCCTTGGAATTGCCTGGGGAGGACTGGCCGTCAAAAAGCTTGCCACCCATGATTATAAGGAGATGATGGATGATGATGCGGAAGAAATGGAAAAAGCGTTGGAAGAAGCCAAGAAGGATGAGGATGAGGAGAGATCGTGATGAGAATAGGAATGGGATATGATGTACACCGGCTGACAGAGGGACGGGATCTGATAATCGGAGGCGTCAGGATTCCTTACGAAAAGGGATTGCTGGGACATTCAGATGCAGATGTGCTTCTCCATGCGATCATGGATGCGCTGCTGGGAGCAGCGGCCCTTGGAGACATCGGAAAGCATTTTCCAGATACGGACCCACAGTACAAGGGGATTTCCAGTCTGCAGCTTCTGGAGCATGTGGGGGACCTGATTGAGAAAGAGATGTACGTGATCAGTAACATCGATGCAACGATTATTGCTCAGAGACCAAAGATGGCTCCTTATATTGAGGAGATGAGAGGGCAGGTTGCCAGGACTCTCCATCTGGATCTATCGCAGGTCAACATCAAGGCAACGACAGAAGAAGGGCTTGGATTTACCGGCAGCGGTGAAGGAATCGCGGCCCAGGCGGCAGCGGCGCTGGATACGATCGCAAATTACAGCTATACGGCGGCATCCAGCGAAGCGGGGTGTGCCGGATGCGGCGGCTGTCCGAAAAGGAGAGAGATGACAGATGAAAGTTAGAAAATTAAAGACAGAAGAACACATCCTGACCAGACCACTGTATGAGGAGGCCTTTTCAGAGGACAGTCAGAGTTTTACAGATTATTATTATACAGAGAAAACAGCAGACAATCAGATTTATGTGCTGGAAGAAGAGGACAGGATCTGTTCGATGGTACATCTGAATCCCTATACAGTGTCTGTTAACGGAAGCAGAAAGGAAACAAATTATATCGTGGCAGTAGCGACAAGAGAAGAATGTCGCAGGCGGGGATATATGGCCCTGGTACTTAGGAAGGCTTTGAGGGACATGTATGAAGCAGGGGAATTATTTACTTTTCTGATGCCGGCATCGGAAAAGATATATGAGCCTTTTGATTTCCGTACGGTCTATGAACAGAATCGCCCATACGTCAGGAAACTGGATGGATGGGAGCAGGTGTCTGAAAAGGACTGCGGGGAGATAGCAGACTGGGCGGAAAACTGTCTTGGCAAGAAGTATCAGGTCTATGCTGTCCGCGATGAAAAATACTACCACCGAATGCTGAGGGAATACGAAAGCGATGGCGGAAAACTGCTTATTATGAGAGATCAGGAAGGAAAAATCACAGATTTTGGTATCTGGGTGCCGCAGGAGGAGCCGGAGAAGGAAAAAATTATGATCCGTATTCTGGATGTGCGCCGGACGCTGATGTCTCTTCAGCTTGCTTCGCTGATGAGTGTATGTTTTACGGTGGAAGACCCGATCATAGAGGAAAACAACCGGTGTCTGGTGCTGACCGGAACCGAGTTTTCCGGAGTAATGCTGATGGATGCAAAGCCGGAAAACAGTGAAGGGTGCCTGCCGGTCCATGCACTTGTGGAACTTTTGTTTGGAGCAAAGACGATAGAAGAGATCCGCAAAGAAGAAGGCGTTATGATGACGGACCGGATGGCAGGAGAACTAAAAAAGATCATTCCTCTCTCCAGGATTTATCTGAATGAGGTAGTATAAAAATGCATATGATAAGAGTTCCGGGTGTGTCGGGGCTCTTTTTTATTTCTCGTTGTCATTGGGGACGGGGGATTTTCAGAAATTCCCCGTCCCCAATGAAACTTCAGAATATCTTTAGAAATTCATCCGGATGCTCTTAAGAAATATGGTCTATGCTGATACTCAAAGAAGGAGGAGTGGAAATGGAGATACAAGAACTGACAGCGTATTTTGCACAGTACGGACCGATTTTTGTGTTTGTGATCGTGTTTCTGGAATATCTGAACCTTCCAGGATTTCCGGCGGGGGTCATCCTTCCGCTTGCCGGAGTCTGGGCATCCAGAGGCGATGTGGGGATCGTAACAGTGGTTTTTCTGTCTGTCGCAGCGGGGCTCATGGGAAGCTGGGTTTTGTATTTCCTGGGAAGAAAGGGAGGCGAAAAGTTTTTAAAAATTTATCTGAAGCATTTTCCGAAACAGAAAGAACTCATATATAGAAAGATGGAAGAGCTTCGGAAAAAGGGAGCGCTGGGAGTCTTTGCAGCAAAACTGATCCCAGTGGCGAGAACCCTGATCTCGATACCGGCCGGAATGATTTCTATGAACTTCGGAACCTATACGATCAGCTCTCTTCTGGGAGTCTTTGTGTGGAACCTTCTGTTTATCGGAGCCGGTTATCTTCTGGGGGATTCTGTCTTTACGTTGCTGGCATAACGTCGTATCATAAAAGCAGTTTTTCCATAGATATTGACGGAGATCTGTTTAAGGCAGAGGTGAGATTCCAAAATCTGTGTTGACAAAATTCTGGTTTTCACATATGATATATCCTATACGGAAAAGACTTGGAACGGAAAGAGTAGCAGAATATGTAAGCTGCCAGAGAAAAACTGTCACCGGCTGAGAGCAGTTTTCAGCAGAGTATCTGTGAAGTGCATCCGGGAGTCGATCCGGCGAGCTGTGTCAAAGTCAGGACATGACGGGTAGCCGGGTACGTGAGGTACGCGTTAAGTACCAAAAGGTGGAGAGATTCCTTGCAAAAGGGAAAGATCTCTAAAAGAGTGGAACCGCGGATATACTTCGTCTCTTGCGTGCAGGAGACGAAGTTTTTTTCTTTTTTAAAGGAGAGTGTATATGGGAATCATAGCTTATATTAAAGAAGAGATTCAGGTGATCCGGGAAAGGGATCCTGCGATCAAGTCTACCATGGAAGTGTTCTTATATCCCAGCTTCAAAGCCATCCTGCGTTACCGCATTGCGCACAGGCTGTATCTGAAAAAGCATTATTTTCTGGCACGCTGGATCTCCCAGAGGGCGGTAAGGAAGACGGGGATCGAGATTCATCCCGGTGCGACCATCGGAAAAGGATTGTTTATCGATCACGGAAGCGGCGTGATCATCGGAGAGACTGCAGAGCTTGGCGACAATGTGACGCTGTACCAGGGAGTGACCCTTGGGGGTACCGGAAAAGAGCAGGGAAAGCGGCATCCTACGCTTAAAGACAATGTCATGGTCAGCGCCGGCGCAAAAGTGCTGGGATCTTTTACCATCGGTGAAAATTCCAAGATCGGGGCCGGAAGTGTGGTCCTGAAAGAAGTGCCGCCGAACTGCACAGTGGTAGGCGTACCCGGACGTGTGGTCAGGATGGGGAATCAGAAGATCCCCAGAATGGATCTTGACCAGATTCATCTGCCGGATCCTATCAACAACGATCTCCGGGCGCTGCAGGAAGATAACATCAGACTGCACGAGAGAGTAGAAAAGCTGGAGCGGCTGATCCGCCAGGAACAAAGGGAAGAAAAAATCGGATAAAGGATTATCATGCAAGGAGGAAGATAGAAAAATGAAACTGTATAATACCCTTTCAAAAAGAAAAGAGGAATTTGTGCCTCTGGAAGAAGGGAAGGTCAAGATGTATGTATGTGGCCCTACCGTCTATAATTTTATCCACATCGGAAATGCAAGACCGATGATCGTGTTTGACACGGTGCGCCGGTACTTTGAGTACAAGGGTTATGACGTGAATTTTGTTTCGAATTTTACAGATGTGGACGATAAGATCATAAAGAAGGCTATCGAAGAAGGTGTGTCTTCTGATGAGATTTCCAAACGTTATATTGCCGAGTGCAAGAAAGATATGGAGGGGATGAACATCAAGCCTGCTACCAAAAATCCGCTTGCAACAGAAGAAATCTGCGGAATGGTGGATATGATCCAGACCCTGATCGACAAGGGTTATGCCTAT
The DNA here is from genome assembly GCA_900553355.1 of uncultured Lachnospiraceae bacterium. Classification (GTDB taxonomy): domain Bacteria; phylum Bacillota; class Clostridia; order Lachnospirales; family Lachnospiraceae; genus Merdimonas. The sequence continues at coordinate 30,518 of USDK01000018.1, read as the reverse complement.
GAGAAGAATGGGACGGTTTACTACCGCACCAGGAAATTTAAGGACTATGGAAAACTGTCCCACAAAAATCTGGATGACCTGCGCTCCGGCGAGCGTTCTCTTCTGGTAACCGGTGAGGATGAAAAAGAAGATCCACTGGATTTCGTGCTGTGGAAGCCGAAAAAAGAAGGAGAACCTTTCTGGGAGTCCCCGTGGTCCGAGGGACGTCCGGGCTGGCATATCGAGTGTTCTGAGATGTCCAAGAAATATCTGGGTGAGCAGATCGATATCCATGCAGGAGGAGAGGATCTGGTATTCCCGCATCATGAAAATGAGATTGCCCAGAGCGAGGCGGCAAATGGAAAAGAATTCGCAAAGTACTGGATGCACAATGCTTTCTTGAATATCGACAACAAGAAGATGAGCAAATCTCTTGGAAATTTCCGGACTGTGCGGGAAATCAGTGAGCAGTATGACCTGCAGGTACTTAGATTCTTTATGTTAAGTGCCCATTACCGAAGCCCCTTAAACTTCAGTGCGGATCTGATGGAGGCATCAAAGAACGGTCTGGAGCGTATCGTAAATGCAGCGGAGAACCTGAAGTTCCGCATAAAGAATGGGACGGCAGAATCTATGACGGATGCAGAAAAAGAGGCGTATGACAAGACTGATGAATTTGTAAAAGAGTTTGAGGATGCCATGGATGATGACTTTAATACAGCGGATGCGGTGGCAGCGGTCTTTGATCTGGTAAAATATATCAATACCAGTACTTCAGAAAGCAGCTCAAAAGAGTATATGGAGAAGTTGCTGGGCCGTCTGGTAAAACTCTGTGATGTACTGGGATTTATTGTGGATAAGGAAGAAGAAATCCTGGCAGAAGACATCGAAAAGATGATCGAAGAACGTCAGGCAGCCAGAAAGGCAAAGGATTTTGCCAGAGCAGACGCCATCCGTGACGAACTGCTGGCAAAAGGAATCATTCTGGAAGATACAAGGGAAGGCGTAAAATGGAAAAAAGCATAGACTGGCAGTTTGATTCTTATCTGCAGGAGATTTTCCAGCTGCGGGAGGTGGAGATCCAGGAATATTCACCTCTCGCGCTGGCCTATATCGGAGACGGCATCTACGAACTGGTAATCCGGACGTTGGTGGTGAATAAGGGAAACAAGCAGGTGCAGAAGCTTCATAAAGAGACCAGCGCACTGGTCCAGGCTTCTGCTCAGTCCCGGATGATGCGGCGCCTTCAGGAGGAGCTGACGGAGGAAGAGCATGCCGTATACAAACGCGGAAGAAATGCCAAAAGCGTATCCCCGGCAAAGAATCAGTCTGTCACAGACTACAGAAGAGCTACAGGATTTGAGGCGCTGATGGGCTATCTGTATCTGAAAAAGGACTGGAAGCGGATGCTTGACCTGATCCGGATGGGAATTGACAGCCTGGAAGAAGAGAACTGTTCCAAGAAAGGATAATAATGAAAATGAATGAAAATATGATTGAAGGCAGAAATGCCGTCCTGGAAGCATTCCGGTCCGGGAAAACGGTGGACAAGCTTTATGTGCTGGACGGGTGTAAGGACGGCCCGGTACAGACGATCCTCAGGGAGGCCAGAAAGCAGGACACGATCCTCCAGTTCGTGGGAAAAGAACGATTAAGCCAGCTTTCGGAAACCGGAAAGCATCAGGGCGTGATCGCGGTGACCTCTTCGTATCACTATTCCACCGTGGAGGAAATGCTGGAACTTGCGAAAGCGCGGGGAGAAGATCCTTTTCTGATTCTTCTGGATAACATCGAAGATCCGCATAATCTGGGAGCGATCATCCGTACGGCTAATCTGGCAGGCGCTCATGGTGTGATCATTCCAAAGCGCCGGGCAGCAGGCCTGACAGCAGTAGTGGCAAAGACATCAGCTGGCGCCCTGAACTATACACCGGTTGCCAAGGTCACTAATCTGGTAAAGACGATGGAAGAATTAAAAGAACAGGGCCTCTGGTTTGTGTGTGCAGATATGGACGGAGAACGGATGTATGACCTGAATCTGACAGGCCCCATCGGTCTGGTAATCGGAAGCGAAGGGGAAGGCGTGGGACGTCTGGTCAGAGAAACCTGTGATTTTGTGGCGTCTATTCCGATGAAGGGAGAGATCAGTTCTCTGAATGCATCGGTGGCGGCCGGGGTCCTGGCCTATGAAATCGTAAGGCAGAGGGGCTGATGAAAAAAGGAGGTACGTGGAATGGCAAAATATGCCCAGATGACAGACGAAGAGCTGATCCGCAGATATCGGGAAGGGGATAAGGACGCCCTGGACCATATCATGGAAAAATACAAGGATCAGGTGCGCAGGGAAGCGAATGCCATGTATCTCCTGGGTGGAGAAAATGAGGACCTGATCCAGGAGGGGATGATCGGACTTTTTAAGGCTGTGCAGGACTATGATGTGCGCCAGGAAGCATCTTTTTTCAGTTTTGCAAGGCTCTGCATCAACCGGCAGATGTATTCGGCTATTGCGGCATCCCGAAGGAAAAAGCACAGTCCCTTAAATTCCTATGTATCCTTCTACGAGGATGACGAGGAAAAAACTCCTTTGATCGAGACAATGAGTACCGGTCAGGAGGCAAGCCCGGAGGAGCTTTTTGTCAGCCGGGAATACGCGGAGCTGATCGAGAGCCGTCTGGAAGAGAGTTTAAGCGATCTGGAAAAAAGGGTCCTTTATCTTCATCTGAGAGGAACCGATTACAAGACCATCGCAAAGCTCTTGGATAAGAGTCCTAAGACGGTAGATAATGCACTCCAGAGGATCAAGGCAAAAACACAGAAGATTCTGGAAAAAGAAAAAGAATAAAAAATAAAAAAATCGTATTGACAAACCAATGCCGGATATTGTATATTACTACTGTTGCATATGAAAAATGTGCGCGCTGCCGTGGCTCAGTCGGTAGAGCGTCGCCTTGGTAAGGCGGAGGTCGGCGGTTCGATTCCGCTCGGCAGCTTTGGGACTCCCTTTTGGGAGTCTTTTTTTCTATCGGAGAGTTTGAAGGATGAAAGGAGGAGAAAACGATATGCCCTCATTTTTGAAAGATATCTCAGGATTCTATGGCACTGGAGAAAAGAATGCAGCCGGACAGACGCTGGAGGAATTTCTGGATGCCTATGACCCCGGCAGATATCAGACCCCCAGCTGCACCACGGATGCGGTGATCTTTGCAAAAAACGGCAGCCTGACAGAAGAGATGGAAGGCCTTAAGATTCTGCTGGTAAAGAGAAGCAATCATCCGAGCATCGGCTTCTGGGCCCTGCCCGGAGGCTTTGCCAATATGAAGGAGGACCTGCGTGATACAGCGAGGAGAGAGCTGGAAGAGGAGACCGGGGTTGCAGGCCTTACCATGGAACAATTTGCCACCTATGGAGAGTATAAAAGAGATCCAAGGACCCGTGTGATCACGACAGCTTACATGGCATTGGTAGAAAAGGACCAGGTGAAGGTGAGAGCAGGAGACGATGCTGCAGATGCACTGTGGTGGGATCTTCATCTGGAATGTCTCCGGTCCGGACAGGTGGAGCGCGACGGAAAAGTGCTGAAAAAGGAACTGTATCAGTTGTCTCTTGCATATCCGGAGCGGGGAGAGTCGACCAGTGTGATCGTAGAACACAGGAAGACGACAGGCCTGATCCAGGAACAATGGTTTGAGGTAAAGGATCCGGGGAAGGTGGCTGTAGACCATGGCGCGATCATCGTGCAGGCGCTTCTGATCTTGAAAGAACGCCTTGTTTCCCAAAAATATTTATGATAATATAAGGTACAGTTACGTAGAATGAGGAGGAACAACATGGGAGAAGAAGTGGTTTCCAGAAATTTTATAGAGCAGGAGATCGATAAGGATCTGGCAGAAGGAGTGTACCAGGAAGTGTGTACCCGGTTTCCGCCGGAGCCTAATGGATATCTGCACATCGGACATGCCAAGTCCATCCTTTTAAACTATGGGCTGGCAGAGAAATATAACGGCACATTCCATCTGCGTTTTGATGATACAAATCCGACCAAAGAGGATATGGAGTTTGTAGAGTCGATCAAAGAGGACGTCAGATGGCTGGGGGCGGACTGGAAGGATCATCTGTATTTTGCTTCTGACTATTTTGATATTATGTATGAATGTGCGGTCAAGCTGATAAAGAAGGGCAAGGCATTTGTCTGTGATCTGACTGCAGAAGAGATGAGAGAATACCGGGGAACCCTGAAAGAGCCGGGAAAGAACAGTCCATACCGCGACCGTTCCGTAGAAGAGAATCTGAGGCTGTTCCAGGAGATGAAGGATGGAAAGTACAAGGACGGGGAGAAGGTCCTGAGGGCGAAGATCGATATGGCTTCGCCGAATATCAATATGAGAGATCCGGTCATCTATCGTGTGGCACATATGACCCATCATAATACCGGGGATAAATGGTGTATTTATCCGATGTATGATTTTGCACATCCAATCGAAGATGCGGTGGAAAAGATTACCCATTCCATCTGTACACTGGAATTTGAAGACCATCGTCCCCTTTATGACTGGGTAGTCCGTGAGTGTGAGTTTGATCCGGCGCCCAGACAGATTGAGTTTGCCAAGCTTTATCTGACAAATGTAGTGACAGGGAAGCGGTATATCAAGAAGCTGGTTATGGACGGTATTGTGGACGGCTGGGATGATCCAAGACTGGTATCGATCGCAGCCTTGAGAAGAAGAGGATTTACTCCTGAGTCGATCAGAATGTTTGTGGAGATGTGCGGGGTGTCAAAAAGCCAGAGTTCCGTGGATTATGCAATGCTGGAGTACTGTATCCGGGAGGATCTGAAGATGAAAAGACCACGGATGATGGCAGTGCTGGATCCGATCAGACTGGTGATCGACAATTATCCGGAGGGGCAGATTGAATACCTGGACGTGGAAAATAATATGGAGAACCCTGAACTTGGAATGCGAAAAATTCCTTTCGGACGGGAGTTATATATTGAAAGAGAGGACTTCATGATTGATCCTCCGAAAAAGTATTTCCGTCTGTTCCCGGGCAACGAAGTGCGCTTAATGCATGCATATTTTGTGAAATGCGAAAGCTATGAGACAGATGAGAACGGAAATGTGACGGTCGTACACTGTACCTATGATCCGCAGACCAAGTGTGGAACAGGATTTACCGGACGAAAAGTCAAAGGAACCATCCACTGGGTTGAGGCATCGCATGCAAAGCAGGCCGAGGTACGTCTGTATGAGAATCTGATCGATGAAGAAAAAGGTGTCTATAATAAGGAAGATGGATCACTGAACCTGAATCCACATTCTCTGGAGGTGAGACCTTGCTGCTATGTGGAGGACAGCTTCCAGGATGCGGCAGGACACGACAGCTACCAGTTTGTGCGGAATGGTTATTTCTGCGTTGATTCTAAGGATTCTTCGCTGGAACATCTGGTGTTTAACCGGATCGTCTCACTGAAGAGTTCCTTTAAACTACCAAAGAAATAGAGTTTTAAGAGAGCGATGAATGAATTAACGATCAATCTGAAGACAGACAGCCGAGTCCCGTTATATGAGCAGATCTATGATTATATCAAGGCAGATATCCAGGACGGCAGGATTCCTTATGGAGAGAAGCTTCCTTCAACGAGAGCATTATCCAGGCATCTGGAGGTGAGCAGGAGTACGGTGGAGCTTGCCTACGAACAGCTTCTGTCAGAAGGATATGTGGAGGTGGAGCCCTGCCGGGGGTATTTTGTAGCTCAGATTGATGAGCTGTACCGGTTGAAAAGATCAAAAAGTGAGATTCATAAGCCAGAGGCGCCGAAGAAGGAATATCGGTTTGATTTTACGCCCAATGGCGTAGATCTGAACAGCTTTCCTTATCAGGTATGGAGAAAGCTGTCCAGGGATATCCTGCTGGACGGGCAGACGGAGCTTTTCCGGACCGGAGACTCCAAGGGAGAATATGGCTTCCGGAATGCAGTCTGCGGTTATCTTTACCAGGCAAGAGGCGTGGAGTGTACGCCGGATCAGGTTATCATCGGTGCGGGGAATGATTATATGCTGATGCTTCTTAGTTCCATACTGGGAAGAGATCACAGGCTTGCTTTTGAAGATCCCACTTATATGCAGGCATATCGTCTCTTTCGCTGCCTGTCTTACGAGACAGTGCCGGTATCTATGGACAAAAGCGGGATGATGGTGGAGGAGCTTGCAAAGACGGAGGCGGACATCGCCTATGTCACGCCGTCCCATCAGTATCCTACCGGAATCGTCATGCCGGTAGGCAGGCGCCAGGAGCTCTTGAAATGGGCGGATCAGGAAGAGGGAAGATACATCATCGAGGACGACTATGACAGTGAATTCCGCTATAAAGGGAAACCAATTCCGGCGCTGCAGGGGATGGACGCTCATGAAAAAGTGATCTATCTGGGGACGTTTTCCAAATCTGTGGCTCCTGCGATCCGGCTGAGTTATATGGTGCTTCCCATGCCCTTGTTGGAAAGATATGAAGAGAAAAACAGTTTTATCCATTCTACGGTGTCCAAGGTTGATCAGAGAATCGTACAGAAGTTTATTGAAGACGGTTATTATGAAAGACATTTAAATAAGACGCGTGCCCTGTATAAAGGAAGGCATGATGCATTGATAGAAGAGCTGAAAGGTTTGTCCGGAATCTGCCGTATCTCCGGAGAACATGCGGGCGTCCATCTGCTTTTGCATTTTCAGGAGAACCGGACAGAAGAAGAGTTGATCCGTCTTGCCAGAGCAGAAGGCATCCGGGTCTATGGAATGTCGGATTATCAGATTATAAAAGACAGGCCCAAAGAGCCGACGATCCTGCTTGGGTATGCCAATCTGACAGAAGAGCAGATCAAAGAAGCAGTCCGGATACTGATCCGGTGCTGGACAAAAGAACCTGCCCGGTAATGATTTGGCCGGGCAGGTTCTTTTCTTATTTTTCCGTTTCTGATTCTGATTCCGTTTCCGTTTCTTTTTCCGTATCTGTATTGTTGTCTTTGTCATCGGCTTCGGTCTTTTCTTCCGCCTTCGGAGTGAGAGGAACGTATTCGCGGTCTGAAACTGGTTTCAGATCACTGTCAAGATCAAAGTCTTCATCCTCAAAATCGTCAGCAAACTCATCCTCGCTATCCGAAGAGGAATTTTTCAGATAATAGACAAGGCCGGCAACAGCACCGCCTATTGCTGCCAGACTTAACAAACGTTTTAACCACTTAGCCATAATGATTGACTCCTTTCCTCATTCTATAAACACTATCATAACACATATTGTATCATTTTTCCGCAAAAAACAAAAGAAAATACATGGAAGTTGAGAAGAATCCAAAATTGTGTTACACTGTACCCGTTACCCGTATATCAGGAAAAGAGGATTAAAGGAGATAGATTGAATATGAGCAGCCAGAAAGAACCCAGCACGGCAAAAAAAGGATTGTTCCGGGTTGTATTTAGCAGAACCGGTATCATTCTTCTTCTTTTGCTTGTACAGATCGGCATGATGATGAGCAGTGTGCTCTATCTGCATGAATACATCCATTTTGTGTATGGAACGATGGTGATCCTGCAGATTGTAGTACTGATCTATCTGATCAATGCGGAAGGCAATCCGGCGTTTAAAATGACCTGGATGCTGTTTGTGCTGGCAGTTCCCATTTTTGGTGTCGTGTTTTATATTTTTGTCAAGACACAGCCGGGCAGTAAGTTTATGAAGAATCGGCTGGCAGCTATGAAGATCGAGACAGATCCATATATGCAGCAGGATCCAGAGGTGATCGAAGCCATCTGGGCCAGCAAATCAGCCAATGCGAATCTGTCTTATTATCTGTCTAACCAGCTGGGATTTCCGACCTATCGTAATACGGATGTTAAATATTTCCCTCTGGGAGAGTATAAGTTCAAGGCAATGCTTCAGGAACTTCAGAAGGCGAAAAAGTTTATTTTCATGGAGTATTTTATTGTAGAAAAAGGGTATATGTGGGGATCGATCCTGAAGATTTTAAGGGAAAAAGTGCAGGAAGGCGTGGAAGTGCGGTTTATGTATGACGGCATGTGCGCCATATCCATGCTTCCCTACCGTTATCCCGAGCAGTTGAAGCGGTATGGGATCAAATGTAAGATGTCCAATAAAGTCAGGCCTTTTCTATCTACGACACAGAACAACCGGGATCATCGGAAAATCTGCGTGATCGACGGAAAAGTGGGATTTACAGGGGGCGTGAACCTGGGAGATGAATATATCAACCGGAAGGTCCGTTTCGGGCACTGGAAGGATACGGCGGTTTTGTTAAGAGGCGACGCAGTACAGAGCCTGACCATGATTTTTCTGCAAATGTGGAACGTAGACGAACGTAAGGCGGAAAATTATAAGCGTTATCTGACGCCAAAGCGAAAAGGTCTTCATCGGGAATTGGGGTATGTGATCCCTTATGCGGACAGCCCTTTTGATAATGAAAATGTGGGAGAGGAAGTATACTTTCATATCCTGAATCACGCCAAAAAGTATGTACATATTATGACGCCCTATCTGATTCTGGACAATGAGATGCTGACAACCTTGAAAAGGGCGGCAAAAAGTGGAATCGAGGTTATCATTATTATGCCGCATATTCCGGACAAGTGGTATGCGTTTGTGGTGGCTAAGACATATTATAAGGAACTGATCAAAGGCGGTGTACAGATTTATGAGTACCGGCCTGGATTTGTCCATGCGAAAGTGTTTGTGTCAGACGATGATACGGCTACAGTAGGAACCATTAATCTTGATTACCGGAGTCTGTATCTGCATTTCGAAAATGGGGTATTCATTTATAACAATTCAGAAATTGACAGAATTGAACGGGATTTTCAGCAGACGCTTGCAAAATGTCATAAGGTCACGCTGGTCGAGGTGCGCAACCGGACTATGCTTACGAAAATAACCGGACAGGTATTGCGTTTGTTGGCACCGTTGATGTAGACAGAGGAAAAAAATTGTAGTATAATGCAAAAGTGGCTTTATAAGTCAGTTTATTCGCACAGGAGGAATGGATAATGGTAAAAGCGGTAGTAGGCGCCAATTGGGGAGATGAAGGAAAGGGAAAGATCACAGACATGCTGGCTGAGAAAGCGGATATTATCATCCGGTTTCAGGGCGGGGCGAATGCCGGTCATACGATTGTCAATGACTACGGCAAGTTTGCGCTTCATACACTGCCTTCCGGGGTCTTTTACGGACATACGACGAATATTATCGGAAATGGAGTCGCGCTGGATATCCCGGTGTTGTTTAAGGAGATTCAGTCCATCGTTGACAGAGGCGTACCGGTACCGAAGATCCTGGTATCAGACCGGGCACAGATCGTGATGTCTTATCACAAGAATTTTGACGCATACGAGGAAGAGCGTCTGGGAGGAAAGTCCTTTGGCTCCACGAAATCAGGCATCGCACCGTTTTATTCAGATAAATATGCCAAGATCGGTTTTCAGGTCAGCGAGCTGTTTGATGACGAGCTGCTGAAGGAAAAGGTAGTCAGAGTAGCGGAGCAGAAGAATGTTCTTCTGGAACATCTCTATCATAAACCAGCCATTTCGCCGGAGGATTTATATAAAGAGCTGAAAGAATACAAAGAGATGGTTGCACCATATGTATGTGATACAGCATTGTATCTCCATCAGGCACTGAAGGAAGGAAAGGAAGTGCTGCTGGAGGGTCAGCTTGGTACTTTGAAGGATCCTGACCACGGAATCTATCCGATGGTGACTTCTTCTTCTACCCTGGCGGCATATGGAGCGATCGGCGCAGGTGTGCCTCCTTATGAGATCAAGAAGGTGATTACCGTATGTAAGGCATACTCCAGCGCTGTAGGCGCAGGAGCCTTTGTCAGTGAGATTTTCGGAGATGAGGCTGACGAGCTCAGAAGACGCGGCGGCGATGGAGGAGAATTTGGAGCGACCACAGGACGTCCAAGAAGAATGGGATGGTTTGACTGTGTGGCATCCAAATATGGGTGCAGACTCCAGGGCACCACAGATGTGGCGTTCACCGTGCTGGACGTGCTGGGATATCTGGATGAAATCCCGGTATGTGTGGGGTATGAGATTGACGGAGAGGTCACAACAGACTTCCCGACTACTCATCTTCTGGAGAAGGCAAAGCCGGTGCTGAAGAAATTGCCGGGATGGAAATGTGATATCCGCGGCATCCGCAAATACGAAGAACTGCCGGAAAACTGCCGGAAGTATATTGAATTTGTGGAAGAGCAGATTGGATACCCGATTACTATGGTTTCCAACGGACCGGGAAGAAACGATATTATCTACAGATAGAAAAAAAGCAGGTGCGAAGGCATCTGCTTTTCTTATGTTTTGTTAAGAAATGTATCAGGATTTTTTTATAATATCGCCATATCCTGGTCACAACTGATGCATATAATAAGTCATACGACAATATAATAATAATGTCGGAAGTCAAAAGGGGGACGAACGAGTATAAATAAAATGAAAAGGAGGAATCCATATGTACCAGAAAGACCGGGAACTGACGGAAAATAATGCATTATCCATCGAGGAATATCTGAACAGGCGGAAAGCAAGAAGAGATAAACAGGAAAAGGACATGCCGGAAGAAATGGTTCCTTTTGAAGTTTACCTCTCGTCATCGCTGTCCTGGTCGTGAGATGTAAGTTTGTACACGAGCAGGAAGCCATAGAGCAGCACCGGGATCAGGATCGTACATCCGATGGAGGCCCACAGGAGGTCAGAGGCTGCAGGATGGTCTGTCAGCGCGAAGACCAGGGTGCAGAGATACATAAGAACTAAGGCGGCTGCGCCAAGCAGCGCGAAAATACGTTTTAACTTTTTCATTCGAATCATCCTTTACATCTGAATTAGACTTTAGTATATTATATAGAGTACAGAATAAAAAAGCAATCAATACAAAGGAGTATCAGAATATGAGTCGTACATTATTAGAGCAGTGGAGAGATATCGCATATGATGAAAGTGCAGATAAGGGGCAGCTTCAGAGATTCTGGGGTACATATTTTCAGATCGAGAAGGAGATTTATGAGCAGCTTCTTTCTAATCCCGATGAAGAAGTGAAAGGGACGGTGAAGGAGCTGGCAGAAAAATATGGACAGAAGGTTCTGACCATGGTGGGATTCCTGGACGGGATCAATGAAAGCCTGAAGGAAGAAAACCCGATTGAAACCATGGACGAAGATACTGTAGTAAGCCTTGCCTTTGATAAAGAAAAATTATATAAAAATATGGTGGACGCAAAGGCAGACTGGCTGTATGAGCTTCCTCAGTGGAAGGAGATTTATTCCGAGGAAGAACTGAAGAGATTATACAAAGAGCAGAAGGAGTCCCGGACAGTCCGGAAGGAGAAAAAGATCGGACGGAACGATCCATGTCCGTGCGGATCCGGGAAAAAGTATAAAAAATGTTGTGGCAGATAGTTCTGTTTATCTGCGGATGCGTCTGCTTTCTATATTATGGAGTGATCTGTGTATCTCTTCATAAATGGGATTCTACATTTTCCAGATTCTGGCCGGCGGCGGGCATGGGTTTTCTTGCCTGTGCGGCGCTGATCCGATGGACCGATCTGGATCTTCTGATATACATATTACTGGCCTTATCGGCTGTTCTGTTTCTGTATACAGAAGCCAGGATCATAGGCGGGATGTCCGGCAGGAATATGCCGGAGTGCCAGTATATCATTGTGCTGGGAGCCCATGTGGAGGGGAAACGGATCACAGATTCTCTGAAGCGGAGGCTGGACCGGGCCTTTGAGTATCTGAATGCACATCCTGGAACCCGGGCCGTTCTTTCAGGCGGAAGGGGAGAGGGAGAAGATATCACAGAGGCGGAGGCGATGTCGGGCTATTTAAAAGCCAGGGGCATAGATCCGGAAAGACTGCTTCTGGAGAGACGTTCCACCACAACGAAAGAGAATCTGGAGTTTTCAAAGGCGCTGATCCAAAGTCCGGACGAACCGGTGGGAATCGTATCCAATAATTTCCATCTGTATCGGGCCTGTGTGCTGGCAGAAAAATGCGGCTATAAAAAAGCCTGCCCTCTGCCGTCGGATTGTCATCTGGTCCTGCTTCCCAATTATATGATGAGGGAGTTCTTTGCCGTATGGAAAGTATGGACGGGATTGTAAAACGAGTGTTGACAAAGAAAAAAGCGGTGATTATAATAGTTACATATATGACAAAGCGTTGAAGAGAAGAGTAGGCTGGGAAAGAGCAGACAGAGAAAGGAGCCTCAGGCTGAAAGCTCCCATACTTGGAACCGGCTGAAGACCACCTTGGAGCGGCTGCAAAACAGCACGGTGATTCCGTTATCATCATGAAATAAAGTGGTTCCGGCAAGAGAGTTTGCCGGTTCAAACAGGGTGGAACCGCGAGAAGACTCGTCCCTTACAGCAGTAGCTGTAAGGGATTTTTTTATGAAAGGAAGGCACAAAGGATGGGTGAGCAGAAGGCTTATCAGCATAAGGTACAATATTATGAGACAGACCAGATGGGAATCGTCCATCATTCCAACTATATCCGCTGGTTTGAAGAAGCCCGGACGAATTATATGGAATGCCTGGGCATAGGGTATGAGACTATGGAAGCGCAGGGCATCTTAAGCCCGGTACTGTCTGTGTCGGCAGAGTATCTCAGGATGGTACATTTTGGAGATGTAGTCACGATTGACTGTTATATCAAAGAATATAACGGGATCAAGCTGACTCTGGTCTATGAAGTGATCCTGAATAAAACCGGAATGGTACACTGTCGCGGGACGAGCAGACACTGCTTCATTAATCGTGAGGGCAGACCCCTGTCACTGAAGCATTCCGCCCCAGAGTTTCATGAAATGTTCATGAGAGGCCGGAAGGAAGGGCAGAGCAGACTGGAGCATCTGACCAAGAATCCGCTGAAAAAGAAAAAATCATAGAAAATAAGAAAGAAGAGGAGACAAGCACTATGAAAATCACATTGAAAGACGGAACAGTCAAAGAGTATGAAAGCAAAATGTCGGTGCTGGATATTGCAAAGGATATCAGCGAAGGACTGGCAAGAGCAGCGACCTCTGCAAAGGTAGACGGTGAGATTGTGGATCTGCGTACCGAGGTGGACAAGGATTGTGAACTGGAAATTCTGACTTTTGATTCTGAAGAAGGAAAGGGCGCCTTCTGGCACACCACTTCCCATATTATGGCGCAGGCGGTCAAGCGTCTTTATCCGGAGACAAAGCTGGCAATCGGACCTTCCATCGACCATGGTTTTTATTACGATCTGGACAGGGAGACCCCGTTTGTGGCTGAGGATCTGGAAAAGATCGAAGCAGAGATGAAAAAGATCGTAAAGGAAGCGCTGACCATCGAACGATTTACAAAAACAAGAGAAGAAGCTGTGGCATATTTTAAGGAGAAGAATGAGCCATACAAGGTGGAACTTGTGGAGGATCTGCCGGAGGGAGAGGAAATCAGTTTCTATCAGCAGGGAGAGTTTGTAGATCTCTGTGCAGGACCTCATCTGATGTCTACCAAAGGCGTCAAGGCCGTTAAGTTGTTAAGTCTGGCGGGCGCTTACTGGAGAGGCAGTGAAAAGAACAAGATGCTGACTCGTATCTACGGTATTTCCTATCCAAAGAAAGCGCAGCTTGACGAATATCTCCATATGATGGAAGAGGCGAAAAAACGCGATCACAGAAAGCTGGGAAGAGAGCTTGGCATTTTCATGATGTGCGATGAGGGACCGGGATTCCCGTTCTTCCTTCCAAAGGGCATGGTGCTGAAAAATACGCTGCTTGACTACTGGAGAGAGCTCCATAAGAAAAACGGATATGTGGAGATCTCCACACCGATGATCTTAAGCCGTCATCTGTGGGAGAATTCCGGACACTGGGATCATTATAAAGACAATATGTATACGACACAGATTGATGGAGAAGACTACGCAGTGAAACCAATGAACTGTCCGGGTGGCATGCTGGTCTACAAATCAGAGCCCCGTTCCTACAAAGATCTGCCTCTCCGGGCAGGAGAACTGGGGGTAGTACACAGACATGAAAAATCCGGAGCCCTTCACGGATTGTTCCGTGTAAGGTGCTTTACACAGGATGACGCCCATATCTTTATGATGCCGGAGCAGATCCGCGATGAGATCAAGGGAGTTGCAAGGCTGATCGATGAGGTTTACAGCCTGTTTGGATTTAAATACCATGTTGAGCTGTCTACCCGTCCGGAAGACAGTATGGGAAGTGATGAAGACTGGGAGATGGCAACGGAAGGCTTAAGAGGCGCGCTGGATGATCTGGGACTGGATTATGTGGTCAACGAAGGAGACGGTGCATTCTACGGCCCGAAGATTGACTTCCATCTGGAGGATTCCATCGGCAGAACATGGCAGTGTGGAACCATTCAGCTGGATATGCAGATGCCCCAGCGTTTTGATCTGGAGTATACAGGAGCCGACGGCGAAAAACACAGACCGATCATGATCCACAGAGTGGCCTTTGGATCCATCGAGCGATTTATCGGTATTTTGATCGAGCATTTTGCAGGGGCATTCCCGACCTGGCTTGCTCCGGTACAGGTAAAGGTTCTTCCGATTTCTGATAAATATATGGAATATGGAAAAGAAGTTCTTGCAAAGCTGGAAGCGGCAGGAATCCGGGCTGAGATTGACACCCGTGCCGAGAAGATCGGCTATAAGATCCGTGAGGCACAGATGAATAAGATTCCTTATATGCTGGTTGTCGGCGCGAAGGAAGAAGAGCAGAAGGCCGTGTCTGTCAGAAGCCGTTTCGCCGGGGATGAGGGACAGAAGAGTCTTGAAGAGTTTATCTGCAGCATAAAAAAGGAAATTGATTCCAAAGAGCAAAGAGCGGTAGAGAAAACAGAAGACTAATTATCGTCTTACGTTTATTAATCGTAAAAAAGGGCATAATATACCTCGATATTTCAAAAAAAGAACAGGAGGGAATATTATGCCGGAATTAAAATGTACGGTGCAGACATGCAGACACAATCAGGATTATTACTGCTGTCTTGATAAGATCACAGTAGGAGGAAATTCTGCAAAGCAGGCAGAAGATACCTGCTGCGACAGTTTTGAGAAAAGAAACAGCAATACGACCGCCAATTCTATTGGGGATGCGACCGCTTTCTGCAGTATTGACTGCAAGGCACAGAACTGTATGTATAATGATTCGTGCGAATGTCACGCCGGAAAGATCAGCGTAGAGGGCGGAGGAGCCTGCCAGTGTCAGGAAACCGCCTGCGCAACCTTTCAGAAAGAGTGTTAGATGTTAAGCAACGCTAAACGGGGGACGGGGGATTTCTGGAAATCCCCCGTCCCCATTTGGTGTTGACGGTAATTTGCCGGAAGGGTATAATAATTTTAATGCTCTTAAGAAAAGGAGAATGAATTATGCCGATCAGAGTTCAAAATGACCTTCCGGTGAAAGAAATACTGGAAAAGGAAAATATATTTGTCATGGACGAGCACCGGGCGACCCACCAGGATATCCGTCCGATCAGCATCGGGCTTCTGAACCTGATGCCATTAAAAGAAGATACGGAGCTTCAGATCTTGCGTTCCCTGTCTAACACACCTCTCCAGGTGGATGTGACTTTTGTGATGGTGTCTTCGCATACGTCAAAGAATACGCCGACCAGTCATCTGAATAAATTTTATTATAAGTTTGACGAAATCAAGGAAAAGAAGTTTGACGGGTTCATCATCACCGGGGCTCCGGTAGAACAGATCCCCTTCGAGGAAGTGGATTACTGGGAAGAATTAAAGGAGATCATGGAGTGGAGCAAGACCCATGTGACTTCTACCCTGCATCTCTGCTGGGGAGCCCAGGCCGGAATGTATTATCATTACGGGATTGATAAAGAACAGCTGGATCAGAAGGTGTTCGGTGTCTTCTGGCATAAGGTGCTGAACAGGAAGATCCCTCTGGTACGGGGCTTTGATGATGTGTTTCTTGCGCCCCATTCCAGACATACTCAGACCCCGATTGAGAAAGTGCGCGCGGATGAGCGCCTGACGATCCTGGCGGAGTCAGAGGAGGCAGGACTGTTTCTCGCCATGGCCAAAGGGGGACGCCAGATCTTCGTGATGGGACATCCTGAGTATGACCGCGTTACACTGGATCAGGAGTATAAGAGAGACCTTTCCAAAGGACTGCCGATCCAGATGCCGAAAAACTACTATACGAATGATGATCCGGATATCCGGCCTCTTCTGACATGGAGGGCTACTTCAAATAATCTGTATACAAACTGGCTGAATTATTATGTATACCAGGTAACCCCGTACGATCTGTACGGGACACCATTCTAAACAGCTCGCCAGTCTTTATAAATCAATATCCTCTGCGTCAGACATATGTGTCTGAGTGTAGATAATGACAGTATCCCCTTCGTGAAGAATCATTTTTCCGTTGGGGATCATTACTTTTTTATGACGTTTGACCAGCACGACGATGGAATGGCGCGAGATGTCCAGATCCCGGATACGTTCACCGATCCAGGGATGACTTTTCTGAAGCGTCAGTTCCTTTAGCTTCATCCGCTCTTTGGGATCATGGAAAGATTCTGCCCCGAGGATCATGACATCGTCAGCTTTGAGCAGCGTGTTCCCCCTGGGAACCAGGATTTTATAATCACGCTGGACGGCGGCCACGATAATGCGGTCAGGGAGATGAAGCTGCCGGATGGTATGACCGACCCAGTCATCCTGGTCAGAAAGAGGAAGACGGATAAAGTGGATATCGCTCTCCATTCCGTACTCGGTGATTCGTTTGATCCTGGAATACTGATCTACGAATCCGGCAGATATGATACCGGTAGGAATGGCAACCATACCAACACCTAAGAAGGTGATAAAAATCCCGAACATTTTTCCAAGAGTCGTAACAGGAT
Organism: uncultured Lachnospiraceae bacterium; assembly: GCA_900553355.1. Lineage (GTDB taxonomy): Bacteria > Bacillota > Clostridia > Lachnospirales > Lachnospiraceae > Merdimonas. The sequence continues at coordinate 13,613 of USDK01000018.1, read as the reverse complement.
AAATATCACCATATCCAACGGTGAGCAGGGTAGATGCAGACCACCAGATCCCGGAAAAGGCGTTGGTAAAAACTTCTGGCTGCGCTTCATGTTCCAGACTGTACATGCAAAGGCTGGAGCCAAGCATCAGCATCAGGATGATAAATACGGATGACATCAGCTGCTGTTTTTTTCCGGATATGACTTCACCGATCACATTCAGAGAATCATAGTAGGAGTTGATCCGGAACAGACGGAAAATCCGGATAATCCTAAGCATCCGGAAGGCCACAGCACCCTGAGGAAAAAAGAAGGGCAGATAGTGAGGCAGAAAGCATAACAGATCCACTACTCCGGTAAAGGAACAGACATATTTCCGGATGGCCAGAGGCTCCGAAAGCATCGGATACAGATATTTCGCTGTCCATACTCTTAGGACATAATCTACACCGAAAAGAGCAACGGTCACATTATCGATGATAATCAGCAGTTCTCCATAGTCTGTTTTTATATGATCAAAGGTATACATGATGCTGGCGGCCAGGTTCAGCAGGATGCAGAAAGCATTGAACAGATCGTATGCCCTGCTGGGATAGTCGTATTTTGTACCCACCTCTATGATTTCAAAGATTCTTTTTCTCTTTCGTTCCCATTGTGTATTCATGACATGTCTCCCTCGTGTATTTTCTCATTTTTTAATTGTACTATATCAGCACGGGGGATGCATCCTTTTTATGCAATTTTCCAAAAAGCAGACGTTATATTGAATTATATCTGTGCATAAAATATGTTAAAAGATTCTTAATATACAGAAAATTCAAAATAATACAATAGTTATATAATTAACAATATAAAACAATAAAGAAATATCTTAATTATTTAGTAAAAATGACGAATAATATGTCATTTTTATAACAGATATTGATATTTTCGATACATTCATGTAGAATAAACCTAGTGATACGCAGGAGAAGCGCGGAAGGAGGTATTGTTCTCCTGAGTTATGGAAACAGAAATGAGATTCCAGCAAAGATGCATGTGAACAAGGTAAACACAAAGGAGAAGAGAAAGAAAAGGGGGAATTGAATTTATGTATGATGCGATTAACAACTTTGTGACCACCGTTAACGGATGGGTATGGGGCTGGCCGATGATCATCCTGCTTCTGGGAACTCATATTTTTATGACGTTCCGGACAGGATTTATCCAGAAGCATTCGCTTGGAAAAGGTATCCGACTTTCTGTGACCAAGGATCCGGAAGCAGAAGGAGAGGTTTCTCAGTTTGGAGCCCTGACGACAGCGCTGGCGGCAACTATCGGTACCGGTAACATCATTGGTGTCGGCACAGCGATCGCCATGGGAGGCCCTGGCGCAGTTCTCTGGATCTGGCTCAGCGGTGTATTCGGAATCGCGACCAAGTATTCGGAGTCGCTGATCGCCGTTAAGTACAGGGTTAAGACAGAAGACGGCCGTATGCAGGGCGGTGCCTTCTACGCACTGGAGAGAGGCCTGAATATGAAATGGCTCGGTATGCTGTTTGCGATTCTGGCAGGTCTTGCATCCTTTGGTATCGGATGTGCGACCCAGGTAAATGCTATCGCAACCGTTGCAAATGAGAACTTTAATATTCCGCCTCTGGCAGTCGGCATCGTGATTGCAGCGCTGACCGCATTCGTTATCTTCGGAGGTATTAAATCTATCGCTAACGTATGTGAAAAGCTGGTTCCGTTTATGGCGATCTTCTATGTGCTTGGATGTCTGATCATCCTGTGTATGAACTATGACTTTATTATTCCGGCAATCGTTACAATCTGCAAGCTGGCCTTTACACCTGGCGCTGCAGCCGGTGGTCTGGTTGGTACTGGTATCCTGATGGCGATGCGGTTTGGTATTGCAAGAGGTCTGTTCTCTAATGAATCTGGTATGGGTTCTGCTCCTATCGCGGCAGCGGCGGCTCAGACGAGAAACCCGGTTCGTCAGGCTCTGGTATCCTCTACAGGAACTTTCTGGGATACAGTAGTTGTATGTCTGATGACTGGTCTGGTTCTGGTAACCACAATCATGAAGAATCCTAGTATCAATGCAGATGAAGTATCTGACGGCGGTGTCCTTACTTCTCTGGCATTCGGACAGATTCCGGTTCTTGGCCCATTGATCCTTACCCTTGGCATTATCTGTTTTGCCTATTCCACGATCCTTGGATGGGCATATTACGGAGAGCGTTGTGTGGAATACTTCGCAGGAAGATTTGGAAAAGGCATCCTGATCGGATACCGCTGCCTGTACATAGCCGTTGCAGTGATCGCGCCAGTCGTAGCGCTGGATCTGATCTGGCTGATTGCAGATACGCTGAATGCGTTCATGGCGATACCGAACCTGATAGCAGTTCTGCTGCTGTCCAATGAAATTGTACGTGAGACGAAGAAGTATATTAATAATCTGGATATGAAGGATGAGACTCCTGTTCCGGTTATTAAGAGATAGAATGGAGACAGGTTTTAAAACTTTATCTTGACAAATGCGCTTTGTTGGATTAAAGTATTAAGAGTAAACGATAATAAGTGAAACCGTTGAGAAAGAGGAGTAGCTCACCTGGAGAAGTCAAAGAGAGCGGCAGATGGTGGGATTGCCGTATGGATCTGATGAGTGAATGGACTTTTGAGGGCGGCCTGAAATCGTTAGAGAGTATGGCTTGTCGGGAACCGAACCCGTTATCAATCAGGAGTGTATGTTAGTACATGAGAAAAGTGGACGATTCGTCAATTTGAGTGGTACCGCGATGATATGATAATATTACCGCCTCAAACCTGGAGTTTGAGGCGGTTTCTTTTTTGCCGCAGGGACATTCAAAATATTTTCTCTCCTAACAACATACGGCCGCTGGCAGATGTGGGCGTATCAAAAAAAGAAAAAAGGAGACAAAATTATGAAGAAGAGATTAGTAGCAGGACTTTTGACAACAGCAATGGTAACAGTGATGGCAGCAGGGTGCGGCAGCGGATCCGGGGATTCCGGTGATGGAAAACAGGAAAGCTACACCATCGGAATCGAGCAGTTTGCAGAACACGGTTCTCTGGACAACTGCCGGGAAGGCTTCCTTGCAGGACTGGAAGATGAGGGCTTTGTAGAAGGGGACAATCTGACAGTAGATTATCAGAATGCCGCATCTGACATGGGAACAGCCGGGCAGATTTCAGACAGTTTCGTGTCTGACGGTGTAGATCTGATCTGTGCCATCGCGACACCGAGCGCGCAGAGCGCATATAATGCTGCGATGGATTCGGATATTCCGGTGGTATATACGGCAGTTACAGATCCGGAAGCAGCAGAACTTACTGACAAGGACGGAATGCCGGTGGGAGAAGTGACAGGAACCTCTGATAAGCTGCCGATCGAAGAACAGCTTCAGATGATGAGAGAGATTCTTCCTGAGGCCAAGACATTGGGAATCATGTATACTACCAGCGAGGCGAATTCTATTTCTGCAATTGAAGAGTATGAGGAACTGGCGGGAGATTATGGATTTGAGCTGGTGACTACAGGTATTTCTACAACGGCAGATGTTTCCCTGGCAGCAGATGATCTTTTAAGTAAAGTAGACTGCATCACAAATCTGACAGACAACACGGTTGTAGCTTCGCTTCCGACGATCCTTGAGAAGGCAAATGAGAAAAAGATTCCTGTCTTTGGAAGCGAGATCGAACAGGTGAGGATCGGATGCCTGGCAGCAGAAGGAATCGATTATGTTGCACTGGGAGAACAGACTGGAAGAATGGCTGGACAGATTCTCAAAGGGGAAAAGAAAGCATCCGAGATGCCCTGTGAAGTCATTACAGAGCCGGGCTTTTATGTAAATAATAAGGTGGCAGAAAATCTTGGAATTACCATTCCGGAAGAACTGGCATCCTCTGCAACAGAAAGTTTTGATGATATTACTGCAGAGTAATAGTTAGGGAGGCATTTTCATGAGTTTTTTCATTTCGATACTGGAACAGGGGCTGATATATGGAATCCTGGCTCTTGGCGTATACATCACATATAAGATCCTGGACTTTCCGGATCTGACAGTAGACGGAAGCTTTCCTCTGGGGGCTGCTGTGACGGCGGCGCTGATCACACGGGGGCTGAATCCATACCTGACGCTTTTGATCTCATTTTTCGTCGGCGTGCTGGCAGGAGTATGTACAGGACTGATCCATGTAAAGGGCAAGGTAAGAGATCTGTTGTCCGGAATCATTATGATGACGGCCTTATGGTCTATCAATCTGTATATTGCAGGGACGGCTAACGTGCCTTTGTTTTCCCAGAAGACGATTTTTAAGAACGATTTTATTGAAAATGTCATCCCAGAGGGAATGTCGAAGTATACAACACTTTTGCTGATCCTGATCCTGACGGTAATCTGTAAGGTGCTCCTGGATCTGTATCTGAAGACGAAATCCGGATTCCTGCTGAGAGCAGTAGGAGACAATCCGGTGCTGGTGACTTCTCTTGCCAAGGATCAGGGGAATGTAAAAATCTTGGGACTTGCTCTCGCAAACGGGCTGGTTTCTCTGGCAGGATGTGTGTTTGCCCAGGAAGAGCGGGTGTTTGAGATTTCAAGCGGTACCGGGGCGATCGTTATCGGCCTGGCAAGCGTGATCATCGGAACCAGCCTGTTTAAAAAGGTGACGTTCCTGAAGGCGACAACGGCCGTTCTGATCGGATCTGTGATCTATAAAGCCTGTGTAGCGGTTGCGCTCCGGAGCTTTGAGCCTCAGGCTATGAAGCTGATCACGGCGGTATTATTCCTGATTATTCTGATTATCAGCATGGAGAGAAAGAAGAAGGTGACAGGCAATGCTTGAGTTAAAAGGTATTCATAAATATTATAATCCGGGCACAGTCAATGAGATGTGTCTCTTTCAGAATTTTAATCTGAAGATAGACCAGGGAGAGTTCCTGTCTGTAGTCGGAAGTAACGGATCTGGAAAGACTTCCATGCTGAATATTATCTGTGGAAGCATTCCGGCAGAGTCCGGACAGATCCTTATCAACGGGAAGGATATTACAAAAGAAAAAGAGTTCCGGCGCAACGCCAGGATCGGCCGTGTCTATCAGAATCCGGCCGTGGGGACCTGCCCGTCGATGACGATTCTGGAAAACATGTCTCTTGCGGATAATAAAGGAAAGATCTATGGTCTTGGAAGAGGAACGAATCGTGCCCGCATTGACACATACCGGGAACAGTTAAGACAGTTGAATCTGGGGCTGGAAGACAAACTGGATGTAAAGGTGGGAGCACTTTCAGGAGGGCAGCGGCAGGCCATGGCTCTTTTGATGTCCACAATGACGCCCATCGAGTTCCTGATCCTGGATGAGCATACTGCTGCTTTGGATCCGAAGACGGCAGAACTGATCATGGAACTGACAGATAAGATCGTGAAAGAAAAGAATCTGACCACGATCATGGTGACGCATAATCTGCGATATGCAGTAGAATATGGAAACCGTCTGATCATGATGCATGAAGGTAAGGTCATCCTGGACAAAAAGGGAGAAGAAAAGAAGCAGCTGTCGGTAGAGGACATCCTGACTCTCTTCAACGAGATCAGCATTGAATGCGGCAACTAGATATAGCAGGAGGATACAGATATGGCAAAAAGAATCGCCAGGTTTGAAAAGGTAAGTTTTGAACAGTTCCGGGAGGGATATGAGGATTCCTTCGGCCCGGAAAAAGAAGAACAACTGCAAAAGATATATGAAGAGATCAGATTACCACGGAGAGCAACGGCCGGTTCCGCAGGATATGATTTTTATACGCCGGTTCCTCTGACCATTCACCCGGGAGAGACGGTTAAGATTCCTACCGGGATCCGGGTAAAAATGGATCAGGACTGGGTTCTGAAATGTTATCCAAGGAGCGGACTGGGATTCAAATACAGGCTGCAGCTGAATAATACAGTCGGGATTATCGACAGTGATTATTACGGATCAGATAATGAAGGACATATCTTTGCCAAGCTTACCAATGACAGCAGAGAGGGAAAGGTAGTAGAACTGGAATCCGGCACCGGATTCATGCAGGGGATTTTTGTGGAATACGGGATTACGGTGGATGATGAAGTGACAACGATCCGAAACGGTGGATTTGGAAGCACGACAGGCAAGCAGATATAGAAATGAAATAAAAAGGATTGGCAAGCTGCCAGTCCTTTTTTTGAATAATTTTCTGGAATATCGGTTATTCTACGTTACAGATATGAAGACTGGATAAAGGAGAATGAAACGATGCCGGAGAAAAAAGAGATGCAGCAAAAGAAAATCAGTGCTTCCAGGGAAGAGAATACCGCTTACATGAACCAGATCCTTCCGGTGAAGGAGAGCTTTGACCTGATCCAGAGAGACATGATGATCGGAGGGAGAATGGCGTCTTTTTATTTTATTGACGGGTTTACCAAAGACGAGGTCATGTTGAAAGTGATGGATTCGATGATGAAGGTAAAGGAAGATGAAATGCCGGCGGATGCGGCGCAGTTTACCAGGATCTGTCTTCCCTATGTGGAAGTAGAGGTGCTGGAAGATTTTGACGCGGTCCTCCGGAATGTACTGTCTGGTGTTACCTGCCTTTTTGTCGATGGATATGAGGGGTGCATAGCCATTGACTGCCGGACCTATCCGGCCAGAAGCGTGGATGAACCATCAAAGGATAAATCGCTGCGAGGATCCAGGGATGGTTTTGTAGAAACGATTGTGTTTAATACGGCTCTGATGCGAAGGCGTATCCGGGATCCTCATCTGATCATGGAAATGCAGGAGGTGGGCGAAAGCTCCCGGACAGACGTGGCGGTGTGTTACATGAGCGACCGCGTGGACAAGGCGCTTCTTGAGAATGTAACCAGAAGGATCCGGGAGATTAAAGTAGGAGATCTTCGGATGAATCAACAGAGTCTGGCAGAGTGTCTCTTCCGGCGCAAGTGGTATAATCCTTTCCCGAAATTCAAATATACAGAACGGCCGGACACGGCAGCTGCCTGCCTTCTGGAAGGAAAGGTGGTCATCCTGGTGGATAATTCTCCGTCTGCCATGATCCTGCCCACCTCTATTTTTGATATTATAGAAGAGGCGAATGATTATTATTTTCCGACTCTGACCAATGTGTACCTGAAGTTTGCCAGAGGGCTGATCACACTGATGACAGTCTTTCTGACTCCGGTATTCCTGCTTTTTATGCAGAACCTGAACTGGCTGCCGGAAAGCTTTGCTTTTGTGGCGGTGAAGGATACGGTAAATATACCTTTAATCTTTCAGCTCCTGATGCTGGAAATTGCCATCGATGGTCTGCGGCTTGCCGCCATGAGTACGCCCAGTATGCTGAGTACACCGCTTAGTGTTATTGCGGGCCTGGTTATGGGGGAGTTTTCGGTACAGTCCGGCTGGTTTAATTCGGAAGTCATGTTATATATGGCTTTCGTGGCGATTGCCAATTATACCCAGCCAAACTTTGAACTGGGATATGCATTGAAATTTATGCGTCTGATCCTGTTGATCCTGACGGCGTTATTTAACTGGATTGGATTTGCGGCAGGCTGTGTGATCGTCCTTTGCAGCATCTGTTTTAATAAGACTTTATCAGGACGTAATTATCTGAATGTAAAATTGAATTGAGCAGAGAATGATGATATAATAGGGAAGAAAAACAGAAAGTACCATAAGGAGGATCCTATGAGTGAATATGTAATTACAGTGAACAGTACGGTAGATTTACCAAAGGAGTGGCTGGAAGAAAGGCATGTCCCGGTTTTTCCTTTGAAATATACGATTGAAGATAAGACTTATGAAGATATGAGTGGATTGTCATCGAAAGAATTTTTTCAGAAGCTGAGAGAAGGAAAGATGGCAACAACCACTCAGATTAATCCGGAACAGGCAAAGGAGTCCTTTGAGCCTTTGCTGAAGGAAGGAAAGGATATCCTGCATCTGGGATTTTCGTCAGGGCTCAGCGGCACCTACAACAGTATGCGTATCGCGGCAGAAGAGTTAAAGGAGGAGTATCCGGACCGGAAGCTGATCGTAATCGATACCCTCTGCGCGTGTCTGGGCGAGGGGCTGCTTTTATACTATGCACTGAAGAGAAAAAGCGAGGGCATGAGTATCGATGAACTGGCAGAATGGGTAGAAGAAAACAAGTTACATATCTGTCATGATGTTACAGTGGATGATCTGAACCACCTGCACAGAGGAGGACGGATTTCTAAGGCGACGGCTGTCGTAGGTACCATGGTGAAGATCAAGCCGATCATCCACATGGATAATCAGGGAAAACTTCAGGTGATTGGAAAAGAAAGAGGAAGAAAAAAATCTCTGAACAAGATTGTAGATATGGCCGTGGAGCAGGCCAGGGGCTGGGAAAATGACATTATCATGATTACACATGGTGACTGTCTGGAGGATGCTGAGTATGTAGCTGGTCTGGTGCGTGAAAAGATGGGGATCGACAATATCCTGATCAATAACATCGGAACGGTGATCGGAAGTCATACAGGTCCGGGAGTCGTAGCTGTATTCTGCATGGGAAGCCAGCGGTAGCAGCCGGTACATTTTGGAGAAAGAAGAGGTGCCGGATGAAAAAAGAGCTGAAGATTGACCAAAAGATGAAGGAACTTTGGCCGGATACCAGAGTGGGCTGTTTTTGGTACCGGGTCAGTGTGGAAAAGAAAAATGAAGAAATGTGGAAATATCTGAAAAAGGATATTTTTAAGAGAGTAAAGGATGAGATTTTTGATTACGGGGTGAATGAGATACCCAACATCAGAGAATCCCGGGCGGCGTACAAGGTATTTGGAAAAGACCCCAGCCGCTACCGCGTATCATCAGAGGCATTGATCCGGCGCATCGGACAGGGAAAAGGCCTTTATGAAGTCAATACTGTAGTAGATACAAATAATCTCATCTCCATCGAATCCGGCTTTTCTGTCGGGTCCTATGATACAGCTCATCTGGGGGAAGATCTGATTTTCCGGATCGGACGTTCGAATGAGACATACCAGGGGATTGGTAAGGATGAGATTCATATCGAGTCGCTTCCCGTTCTTGCGGATGAGAAAGGGGCGGTAGGAAGCTCCACCAGTGATTCCAGACGGGCGATGATCACGGAAGATACCAAAGAGGTGCTGACCCTGATCTACTGCTTTTCCGAAAGGAAGGAGCTGGAAAAAGCCATGGAATACGGGGGAAAATATCTGGAACTGTATGCCGGTGCGGAAGGACTTGAGAGCTGGATCGTAGAATAAAATGAGAAAACAAATGTAAGATCAGAGGCGGAAATCATTGATAAATTTCCGCCTCTGATTTTGTCGTTTTTTGAGGAGAAATTTTATCAAAAAACGGTTGACATCTAAAAAAAAGGAAGATAGTATATTATTGTTAGTTACCGAACTGTTAGGAGCCGAATGAATCAGACAGGGGTGATAAGAACATGGGAGATGCAGTGGGAAAGTGGGTCAGTCGCGTATCCCATCAATTAAAAAGACAGATTTTCTGGCAGGATGAGCCGGGAGATCTAACGATTTTGCAGAAGAATATTCTGCATTTTATTTTGTTCGAAACTATGCAGCGGGACTTATATCAGAAAGATCTGGAAAAAGAATTTAAAGTCCGCAGATCTACCGCTTCGGAAAATCTCAGGCTTCTGGAGAAGAAAGGGTATATCTGCCGGGAATGTGCAAGAGAAGATGCCAGAATGAAAAAGATTACTCCCACCGGGAAGGCAGTATGCTTAAGGCATCAGCTGCTTTCTTCCATCGAACGGGCCGAAGAGAGGATCCGCGAGGGAATCCCGGAAGAGGATATGCAGACATTTTTCAGGGTATTGAAGCAGATTTCCGCAAATCTGACCGCCTGGGAAAAGGAAAAGAAATAAAAAGGAAAGGAAGAGACAAAAGCGATGAACCGAAAGTTATTAAAGTCCGTAAGGGAATATAAAAAGCAGGCTTTTATCGCGCCGGTTCTGGTAACACTGGAAGTGCTGCTGGAAGTTCTGATCCCGCTTCTGATGGCCAATATCATTGATGTGGGGATCATGAACGGCGACATGGACTACATCATCAAAATGGGAATCATACTGGTCATTATGGCCATGGTATCGCTCTTTTTCGGAGCGAAAGCAGGGCAGGTGGCTGCAGTGGCAGCGGCCGGTTATGCAAAAAATCTGCGGCACGATATTTTTTACAAGATCCAGGATTTTTCCTTCGGAAATATCGACCATTTTTCTACCTCCAGTCTGGTGACCAGACTGACGACAGATATTACGAATGTACAGATGGCGTTTATGTTTACCATCCGTATGCTGGCCAGAGCGCCGATCATGGTGGTACTGTCCTGGATCATGACGGCAACGATCAGCATGAAGATTGCCTGCCTGATGTTGATCACGATCCCGATTCTCGGAGGTGTCCTGATCTTTATTGCCAAGAAAGCTCATCCACATTTTATCCAGGTATTTGACGAGTATGATATTCTCAACAATACTGTGCAGGAAAATGTCAATGCAGCCAGGGTAGTAAAGGCATATGTAAGAGAAGATCATGAAAATGAGAAATTCCACAAGATTTCTCTGAAGGTATTTGATCTGTTTACAAAGGCGGAGAAGATCGTAGCGTGGAACTCCCCGGTTATGAACTTTGTTATGTATACAGTTGTACTCGCCATCGTGCTGATGGGGGGAGAGGACATCGTGTATGGAACCATGCAGACCGGAGAGCTGACCAGTATCATGGTATATGCCATGCAGATTCTGATGTCGCTGATGATGGTATCCTTCGTGTTCGTAATGATTATGATCGCAGAGGCTTCTTCTGACCGTATTAAAGAGGTACTGGAGGAAGTGCCGGAGATGGAGGATGTTCCGGATGCGCTGACCGAAGTGCCGAATGGAGATATTGATTTCGAACATGTAGATTTCAGCTATGCCGGTGAGGATGGAAACCTTTCTTTAAAGGATGTCAGCCTGCATATTAAAAGCGGCCAGGTGGTCGGCGTGATCGGCGGAACCGGAAGCGCAAAGTCTACTCTGGTGCAGCTGATACCGAGGCTTTATGATGTGACTCGCGGCTGTGTCAAGGTCGGCGGAAATGATGTCCGCAGATATAATCTGGAAAAATTAAGAGACCAGGTATCCATGGTGTTGCAGAAAAACGTCCTGTTTACCGGAAGCATTTATGAGAATATCCGGTGGGGGGATGAGAATGCAAGCAATGAGGAAGTACAGAGAGTCTGCCAGCTTGCACAGGCTGACGGCTTTATCAGGGAATTTCCGTCAGGTTACCATACAATGATCGTGGAAGGCGGAAATAATGTATCCGGCGGACAAAAGCAGAGGCTTTGTATTGCAAGGGCGCTTCTTAAAAAGCCGAAAATCCTGATTCTGGATGATTCTACCAGTGCTGTAGATACCAGGACGGACGCCCTGATCCGCAAGGCATTCAGAGAGGAGATCCCGGATACGACCAAGATTATTATTGCACAGAGGATTTCTTCCGTAGAAGATGCGGATATGATCATCGTTATGGAAAATGGCGAGATCAACGGCATCGGAACTTCCGAAGAGCTTCTTAAGAATAATAAGATTTACCGGGAGGTTTATGAATCACAGGTGAGAGGAGGAGAGGATGATGAGTAGAGAACAGGCAGCTCCGGGCGGAAAGCCTGCAGTAACCAAAGATACCATAAAGACAGCAAAAAGGCTGCTTGGATATGTGACCAGCACATATAAGGTACAGTTTGTCCTGGTTTTATTCTGTATCCTTGTAAGTTCCATTGCCAGCATCTCCGTTTCCTTGTCACTGAAATATCTTCTGGATGATTTCATTATCCCGTTGATCGGGCATAAGGATCCGGATTTTTCGGAGCTTTATAAAGCGATCACTGTCTTAGGCATCATCTTCGCCTGCGGTGTGGCGGCTACTTTCCTCTACACCAGACTGATGGTTGTGATCGGGCAGGGAGTCTTAAAGAGAGTCCGTGACGAGATGTTCGAGCATATGCAGAAGCTTCCGATCCGTTATTTTGACCAGCATACCAACGGATCCATCATGAGTCTTTATACCAATGATACCGATACACTGCGGCAGATGATCAACCAGTCTATTCCGCAGGTGCTGATGTCGGCGCTGATGATTGTGGTAACTTTTATCGCAATGCTGGTTCTGAGTCCGATCCTGACGGTTCTTGCGATTGTGGTGATCCTTTTGATGATCGCGGTATCCAGAGTGATCGGAGGAAACAGTGGAAAATATTTCATCCGTCAGCAGCTGGATCTGGCAAATATCACAGGTTTTGTGGAAGAGAGAATGAATGGACAGAGAGTGGTTAAAGTATTTAACCACGAGAGAGAGTCCGAGCAGGAATTTGATGCTCTGAATGAAAAGCTGTTTGAAAGTGCGGCAAACGCCCATACGTTTGCAAGTATTATGGGCCCGATCATTGGCAATATCGGAAACCTGCAGTTCGTCCTGACAGCAGTTCTGGGAGGGTTCCTGTCTGTTATGGGAATTGGAAATATTACCCTTGGAGTCATGGCGTCTTATCTTCAGTTTACCAAAAGCTTTACTCAGCCGTTCATGCAGGTGGCACAGCAGTTTAACTCTATTATCATGGCGCTGGCCGGCGCGGAGCGGATCTTCAATCTGATGGATGAGGAACCGGAAACAGATGAAGGATATGTAACGCTGGTGAATGCAAGAAAAGATGAAAACGGTGAGATTGTCGAGTGCAGTGAGCGTACCGGCATGTGGGCATGGAAGCATCCGCATCAGGCAGACGGGACAGTTACGTATACCGAGCTGAAAGGCGATGTGAGATTCTTTGACATGTCCTTTGGATATGAACCGGATCATATGGTGCTCCATGACCTGACACTTTATGCGAAGCCAGGACAGAAGCTGGCGTTTGTCGGTTCTACCGGGGCAGGAAAAACGACGATTACCAACCTGATCAACCGGTTCTATGATGTACAGGATGGAAAGATCCGTTATGACGGGATCAATATTAATAAGATCAAGAAGGCAGACCTGCGGCATTCTCTTGGAATCGTACTGCAGGATACACATTTGTTTACCGGCACAATCATGGAAAATATCCGTTATGGTAAACTGGATGCCACAGACGAAGAAGTATACAATGCAGCAAAACTGGCTCATGCAGATCAGTTCATCAAGATGCTGTCAAAGGGATATGATACCATGCTGACCGGAGACGGAGAAGAACTTTCCCAGGGACAGAGACAGCTTCTTGCCATTGCCAGGGCAGCCATTGCAGATCCTCCGGTACTGATCCTGGATGAAGCAACTTCCAGTATCGATACAAGAACGGAGAGCATTGTCCAGAAGGGAATGGATAACCTGATGAAGGGACGAACTGTATTTGTCATTGCCCACAGACTTTCCACCATTCGCAACAGTGATGCGATCATGGTACTGGAGCATGGGCGCATTATTGAACGAGGTGATCATGAAGATCTGATCGCCCAGCACGGAACCTATTATCAGCTCTATACCGGGAAACTGGAACTGTCCTAGAGGGACAGGGCAAAACGCAGACGGGGACGTACACTTTGGTGTGCTCCCCGTCAAGTAGACAGTGAAAAAAATATAAA
>USDK01000017.1 GCA_900553355.1 uncultured Lachnospiraceae bacterium | reverse complement strand
TCCTAAGTGACAAGTTTTTATTATTTCACTTGTCTACTTAGAAGGGAGCATATCATTTGCAAAAGTGTACGTCCCCGTTCATATTTTCACATCTATCCGGCTTCGTATTCGTCTTCTTTCATGCGGTATCCTACGCCTACCTCGGTGAAGATATATTCTGGCTGTGCCGGATTGTGTTCCAGCTTGCGGCGGATATTTGCCATATTTACCCGGAGGATTCGGTTGTTGCTGTCGGCATAGGGCCCCCAGATATTGGACATGATAGCGGAATAGGTCATGACCTTTCCGGAGTTTCTGGCAAGGAAAGCGACAATCTTATATTCTACCGGAGTTAAGTGAACGGGATTTCCATCCAGAGAAATCATTCGTTTATCGAAATCAATCAGCAATCCATTGCATTTATAAGGATGGATATATAAGGGGCCGGACGAGTCCATGCGGTTGCTGTGGCGCAGAGACGCCCGGATCCTTGCAAGGAGTTCTGGTGTTCCAAAGGGCTTGGTGATATAATCGTCCGCACCCAGATCCAGAGCAGTTACCTTGTCTCGTTCACTGCTGCGCGCAGAGACGACGATGATAGGACAGCTGGTCCACTGGCGGACAGAAGAGATGATCTCATTGCCGTCGATGTCTGGAAGTCCGAGATCCAAAAGAACGATATCCGGACACTGGGAAGTGATAAGAGCAAGTCCGGCCTGTCCGGAGGCAGCTGTGAAAACTTTGTAGTTGTTGGCTTTCAGAGCCTTCGTCATAAAATCCAGAATATTTTTTTCATCTTCAATGATCAGAACAGAATAACTAGGGGTTATCATTGGTTGTCCTCCTTAGGAAGTGTAAAATAAAATTCAGCGCCGGACTCATGATTTCTGGCAGCGATGGTCCCGCCATGAGCCTGTATGATCGTATTGCAGATAGAAAGGCCGATTCCCATGCCCCGGTGGGCGTCTGATGTAGAAGGCTTTTTATACTGTCCGCTTAAGATATCAGGAAGAATGTTGATATCGATGCCCTTTCCGTGGTCGATCACATGGAAGGTCACGGTATCTTTTTCTTCTGTGACAGACAGCTCCACCGGATCCTTGCTCCCGGAGTGGACCAGTGCATTTTCCAGAAGATTGATCAGTACCTGCTCGATCAGCAGGGGATCCATGGGGATCATGAGTACCTGCTCTGGAATAAAAACCTTCAAAGAAGCGTCCGGAATCCGCTTTTTCAGCCTGGTAATGGCCTCAGAGACCACTTCCTCCACGATGACCTCCGGCTCTTTGGCTACCTTGCCGCCGTCATTCTGGATACGGGTGACGGACAAAAGGTTTTCCACCATATTCAGAAGCCAGTGAGAATCTTCGTTGATGGTGGCCATCAGGTCCATGCATTCCTTTTCTGTCAGCTGCTCATGATTCTCCATATAAGAAGCAGACGCGCCGATGATGCTGGTCAGAGGTGTGCGCAGATCATGGGAAACAGCTCTTAGAAGGTTGGCGCGGATCCGCTCCTTCTCCGATTCGTTGATCTTCCGTTCTCGTTCAGCAATGATCTGGTCCTGCTTTTTCAGCCGTATGGTGGCAGCGCTTGTCAGAATAGCGATGGCCAGCATGAAGATAAATGTGATCGGATATCCGGCCAGGGTAAAATTCACTGCAAAATATGGGTATGTAAAAAAGCAGTTGATGCATACAACACTGAAAAAAGCAGAAAAAATACCGTAGGGATAACTGGCCGTGTGCAGAGAGATCAGCAGCAGAGCCAGGATATAGATCAGCGCAATATTTGCCGTGTTGTTCTGGCTGACATAAAAAATGAGAAAGGCCAGCGCAGTTGCCGCCAGCAGGAGCACCAGCGTGTATATAATATTGTTAATAACCTTTTTTACAGATGCTTCTTTCATACTTGGTATTATAGCATTAAAAGTGAAATAAGGAAATAAAAGAAAAGAAAGAAGCATATATTACCAGTAACAGCCGGGGCGGAGACGAGAAAATGAAAGCAGGAAGAATTCTATGGTTGGTGATCATCGGCGTAACAGTCTCGGGACTGGCAGGATATCTGGCAAAGCATTCCACGGTTTCCTCTAATGTAAATGGAAGAGAGCTGCCAGTATGTTCGGTTGAGACGGATGAGCCGGAGGTGGCGCTGACCTTTGACGTCGCATGGAATGCCGGAGATATGGATGAGATTCTGGATGTTCTGGAGAAAGAAGAGGCAAAAGCGGCTTTTTTTGTTACCGGCGAATGGGCAGAAAAGCATCCGGATATGTTAAAACGGATTGCAGCATCCGGCCATGATATTGGGAATCATTCTATGGATCACCGGAATATGACTCAGATGTCTTATGAAGAAAAAAGAAAGGAAATCCTGGATACACATGAGATAGTCAAAAGAATTACAGGAGTGGAAATGAAGCTTTTCAGGACTCCTTATGGAAGCTATGATGATGAAGTGATAAGGACGGCCGGGGAGCTGGGATATTATACGATTGAGTGGAATATCGATACCATGGACTGGAAGGATTATGGGAAAAAGAATATCCTGGAAACAGTCCTTGGGCATGAAAACCTGGGAAATGGATCCATCATCCGTGCCCACGCGGGAACAGAATATATGGCAGAGGCATTAAAGCCTTTGATAGAAGGTGTCCGGGGAAAAGGACTGAACCTGGTGCCGGTATCAGAATTGATCTATCGGCAGGATTACCACATGGATGTGACAGGACGTCAGATCCCAGATGAGAAAAAATAGCTGGGTAGACTGCTGGAAAATATGATATAATGCTTATGATTATATTCGGGAGTGATGAAGAATGGAAAATAAAGTATCCGTAATCAGTATCATATTGAAGGAGGAAGAAGCGGCAGGGGAGGTCAACAGACTTCTGCATGAGTTCCGTGAATATATCGTGGGCCGCATGGGAATCCCTTACAGAAACCGGGGAATATCCATCATCAGTATCGTGATCGATGCGCCCCAGGATGCCACCAGCTCCCTGTCCGGGAAGCTGGGGATGATAGAGGGAGTTACAGCCAAGACTTTGACGGCAAAGCTGTAAGATCAGACGCGGCGGATACCGCTTTGCAGTTCCTCCGCCCATTTCTGGAGATTGTAAGTTCTTCCGCCAAAGAGTTTCAGGATCACGCCGGTAGGATGTTCGGTGCCTGCAAAGGCGTTGGCCTCGTCTGTATCCACATGCATGGCCAGTGCAAAATTAGGATCCACGCGGACGATGACGTCAGCAAAGATCAGGGATCTCTCATAGCTTTCCATGATCACAAAGACTTCATCCTTGTCTTTGACGCGCAGCTGCACTGCCTGAGCGGGCGTCATATGGATATGGCGCTTGGCTACGATCACACCGTGGTCGATGGTGATGGAGCCGGCCGGGCCGATGAGGGTGCAGCCGGGAGTTCCTTTGGTATCTCCGGACTGGCGGATCACAGCGGGAACTCCAAGCTTTCGGGCGTCGGTCATGGAGATTTCCAGCTGGGTTTCGGAGCGGAATGGACCAAGGACCGCCACGTTTTCAAAGGTACCCTTGGGGCCCTGGACAGTGAGGCGCTCCTCAGCGGCATATTGTCCGGGCTGGCTTAAGTAGGATTTTAAAGTCAGCTCTTTTCCTTTCCCGAACAGGGCTTCAAAGTCTGTTCGGCTCAAATGGATATGCCGGGCGCTGGTTTCAATCGGTATCGAATAACTCATGGCAGACGCTCCTTTCAAATTCTGAATCGATTTATTTCTTGTTTTGCTTTATTTTTGCGGATATATGCATTATAATAGCTATGAATTGAAAAAACAATGGCGTTTTCATCCAAGGCATGAGAACGCCCATTTTTATATAGGAAGAAGGAGGCAAACAATGGGCAACTATACACGAGATGATATTTTTCGGATGGTAGAGGAAGAAGATGTGGGGTTCATCCGGCTTCAGTTTACCGACATTTTCGGAACTTTTAAAAATGTAGCGGTGACGGCAAGTCAGCTGGAACGAGCACTGAATAATCAGTGTATGTTTGACGGTTCTTCTATCGAAGGATTTGCAAGGGTTGAGGATTCGGACATGTATCTGTATCCGGATCTGAATACGTTTGCGATGTTTCCATGGAGACCACAGCAGGGAAAAGTAGCCCGTCTGATCTGTGATGTATATAAGGCTGACGGGACTGTCCTGGAGAGTGATCCAAGGTATGTGCTGAAACGTGTGCTGAAGGAAGCGGAAGACATGGGATATACCTTTGACGTAGGGCCGGAGTGTGAGTTCTTCCTGTTCCATGCAGATGAGGATGGAACGCCTACCACACTGACCCATGAAAAGGCGACGTATTTTGATGTAGGGCCTGTCGATCTTGGAGAAAATGCCAGACGGGACATGGTACTGACACTGGAGGACATGGGATTTGTGATCGAGTCCTCCCATCACGAAAAGGCGCCGGCCCAGCATGAGATTGATTTTCATTATGATGAGGCCCTGGTGACAGCGGACAATATTGTGACGGCCAAGATGGTGATGAAGACGATTGCCAAGCGCCATGGGCTTCATGGGACTTTTATGCCGAAACCGAAATATGGATTGAATGGCTCCGGCATGCATTTGAATTTGTCTCTCAGCAGAGATGGTGTGAATGTATTTTCTGATCCGGAGGATGAGAAGGGGCTGAGCCGGGAAGCATATTATTTTATCGGCGGAATCATGAAACACATCAAGGCAATCACCTTTATTACCAATCCGACGGTAAACTCTTATAAACGTCTGGTGCCGGGTTATGAGGCTCCGGTCTATATCGCATGGTCGGCGAAAAACCGTACTCCTCTGATCCGGATACCGGCCGGCGGTCCGGAATCAAGGAGGATTGAACTCAGGAGCCCGGATCCGGCCGCCAATCCTTATCTGGCGCTGGCAGTATGTCTGGCCGCCGGGCTGGAAGGTATCCGCAGCCAGATCATGCCGCCGGACAGCATTGACTGTAACATCTTTGAGATGGGAGAGGAAGGAAGAAGAAAGGCCGGGATCGAAAGGCTGCCGGGCAGTCTTCTGGAGGCGGCCAGAGAGTTTCATAAGGATCCGTTTATTATGAATGTGCTTGGAGAAGAATTATCCAGAAAGTATATCCGGGCAAAGACAAGAGAGTACGCAGAATATAGAGAGCAGGTCACGGAGTGGGAATTAGAAAAGTATCTGCACGTCATCTAGTACAGGGGGTGGCAGATTGATAGGTATTATCGTTGTTTTTCCCAACAGAGAAAATGCTGCAAACATCCGCAATCTGCTGGTGAGGTACGGGATGACAGTGTCTGGTGTATGTACAACGGGAGCCCAGGCAATGAACTATGCCGATACCCTGGACGAGGGAATCGTGGTTTGTGGATATAAAATGAAGGATATGATGTATACGGAGCTTCGAGAATATCTTCCGGATGTTTTTGAGATGCTTCTGATCGCCTCCCAGGACAAGTGGAGCGATGGGCTGGCAGAAGGGGTGATGGGGCTGTCCATGCCCATCAAAGTGCAGGATCTGATCAGCACACTGGAAATGATGCTGACGGACATGGAACGCCGGCGTAAAAAGCGTAAGCAGGAGAAAAAGAAACGCAGTCCGAGAGAGCAGGAGCTGATCCGGGAGGCCAAAGAGCTTTTGATGGAGCGCAATAACATGTCCGAGGATGAGGCACACAGATACCTTCAGAAAAGCAGTATGGAAAGTGGGACAAACTTGGTTGAGACAGCAGAGATGGTATTGAGTATGATGTCAAAGTAAGAGGTAAAGGAGAATAGAAATATGAAGTTTACTAAGATGCAGGGATTGGGGAACGACTATGTCTACGTGAACTGTATGGAACAGATGGTAAAAGATCCGGAAGAAATATCAAAGCGCGTCAGCGACCGTCATTTCGGGATCGGATCGGACGGACTGATCCTGATCTGCCCGTCTGACAAGGCGGATTTTGAGATGAGGATGTATAATGCAGACGGATCCAGAGGCGAGATGTGCGGCAATGGAATCCGATGTGTGGCAAAATATGTTTATGATTATGGCCTGACAGATAAGACGTCTATCTCGGTGGAGACACTGGGAGGGATCAAATATCTGGATCTGGAAGTCCGGGA
This sequence comes from uncultured Lachnospiraceae bacterium, assembly GCA_900553355.1. Lineage (GTDB taxonomy): Bacteria > Bacillota > Clostridia > Lachnospirales > Lachnospiraceae > Merdimonas. The sequence goes on along the minus strand of USDK01000017.1, from coordinate 41,673 downwards.
CGGAAAGGTAAGACAGGTAAAGGTTGATATGGGTACGCCTATTCTGGAGCCGGAGAAAATACCAGTGATTGCAGAGGGCAGCCGGGTGGTAGACGAGCCCCTTCTTGTGAATGGGCAGACCTTCCGGATGACCTGCGTATCCATGGGAAATCCTCATGCCGTGATTTTTGTGGATGATGTACAGGGAATGGATCTTGAGAAAATCGGACCGTCTTTTGAAAACCATGACAGGTTTCCGAAAAGGATCAATACGGAGTTTGTCAGAGTGCTTGATGAGAATACGGTGGAAATGCGTGTGTGGGAGAGAGGGTCCGGAGAGACCCTGGCCTGTGGGACCGGCGCCTGTGCTGTGGCTGTTGCCTGCATATTAAACGGCTACACCAGGGATCAGGTGACGGTAAAGCTCCTGGGAGGAGATCTGAAGATTCAGTGGGACCGTCAGGCAGATACGGTTTATATGACCGGCCCGGCCGAGGTGGTGTTTGACGGCGAGATTGACATTTAGGAGACGAGGAGCTGCAGTTCCGTCCGGCATTCCTGAATGTCATCCGTCTGGTGGACATCTGCCAGCAGAAGTTCAAGGACGGGGCCTTGCGGTGTAAGTCCGTGTTCTCTGGCATAAGAAAGCATCGCGGGGATGTAGGTTTCATTCCGGGCACAGCTGCCGTCATAACTGACGGTAAGATAGGTGCCGCCTGGGATGACCTCGTCTCCGCTTTTGTCAATGATAAACACTTTTGTATAATCGCGGTAGTTTCCTTCCCGAGCACTGGACAGGGGGATGACAGAGCCGATCCGGTTGTTGCCGATAATGTATAGTTTATCAGGGTTTTTGTTAATCAGCTGTTTGATCAGCATATCCATTTCTTCATCAATCTGATACCCGGAAGGGATGAGATAGCATCTCCGTTCTTCGATGAATTTCTTTTCAATGACGCCGAGGGGCTGAGTACGGATTTCTCTTAGAACATTCAGGCGGTCCTGGATGTTAGATTTTAGTTCTTCAAGAGCGTGCATCTTTTCTTCAATCACAGACAATTCCTGTGTCAGCAGATCCTCTGTAGAGGCAAGGCTTCTGTGTTCCAGATAATCCTGAATCTGTGCCATGGAAAAGCCCAGTTCTCTGAGATCCCGGATCACATTCAACCGCCACAGATCATGGATGTGGTACATCCGGTAATTATTTTCTCCCCGGTGAGGTTTTAAGATCCCCAGCTCTTCATAATAGCGAAGAGAGTCGGGGCCGACTCCGTAGAGCTTTGAGATTTCTCCGATACGATAGTAGTGCTTCATAAATGCTCCTCCTCTGGATATAAGTGTATCACAGGAAAGGGAAGACGGACAGCGTTTCTTTCCTTGTTTTCCCGGATTTCCTGTGTTATATTCGTAGAAAAGAGTGTTTGATAAAAAAGCGGGAGGAATATAAGCATATGTTTGAGATTACGGGACATACACAACTGATCTGTCTGCTGGGAAGTCCGGTGGCTCACAGCATTTCACCGATGATGCATAATGAGGCATTTCGTCTTTTGAATCTTCCTTATGCCTATCTTGCCTTTGATGTAAAGCCGGAGGAGCTAAGAACTGCGGTAGATGGTCTGAAGGCTCTGGGAGCAAAGGGATTTAATCTGACAATGCCTCATAAAAACGCGATGGCCAGGATGGCGGATCAGCTGTCTCCGGCGGCCAGTCTGTGTGGGGCGGTCAATACCATTGTGATCAAAGACGGGGTTCTTACTGGACATACGACAGACGGCACCGGATATATGAGAGCTGCCAGCGAGGCAGGATATCCGCTGCCGGGCAAGGTGATGACACTTCTTGGTGCTGGCGGCGCGGCGACCTCTATTCTGGTACAGGCGGCCCTGGACGGGGTAAAGGAGATCCGGGTTTTTAACCGGAAGGGCAGAAACTATGAGAAGGCAGAAGCACTGATAGAAAAGCTTAATCAAGAGACGGACTGTAAAGTGACGATCCATGATCTGAAGGATGAAGAGGCGCTTGGAGAAAGTATTCTGACCAGCCAGGTGCTGACGAATGGGACAAATGTAGGAATGGCACCTCATGAAGAGGAGTGCATTATCCGGGATTTTTCGGTTTTTCATAAGGATCTGGTGGTCTCCGATGCGATTTATAATCCCAGGGAGACGAAACTGATGCGTCTTGCCAGAGACTGTGGATGCCCTGCTTTTAACGGGCTGTATATGCTTTTGTATCAGGGAGCGGAAAGTTTCCGGCTCTGGACAGGATGCGAGATGCCGGTGGATGAGATTCGGAAGAAATACTTCGCCTGAAAACCGGGGAAACAGGGGAAAACAAGGAGAAAAGGCGTAAATTCGCTGGTTTGAAAAAAATCGAAAAAAATTAAAAAAAGGGGTTGATTTTTGTTAAAAAGTTGGTATAATATAACATGTTCGCTGGAAACATTGCGGATTGGTGTAATGGCAGCACAGCAGACTCTGACTCTGTTAGTAGAGGTTCGAGTCCTCTATCCGTAGTTCCTTGGCAGGGGCACCGGATACCTTGAAAATCATAAGTAGAGGTATCTGGGAACTTTATCGGAGTGTGGCTCAGCTTGGTAGAGCGCTACGTTCGGGACGTAGAGGTCGCAGGTTCAAATCCTGTCACTCCGATTTTTTTATTGGGATATCGCAAAGCTATGTATTTACTGGCTTTGCGTTTTTTATTTTCTAAATATAAAACTGCTGCCTATATGTTTTATAGCTCCAAAGCTATTGTTGCATACTATATTTATACCTTGATATAATGGTTTTATAATATATATCGTCATAAATTGGAGAATGGAAAAATGAGTGATTTTCAGGAAAAAATATATCAAGCGTTTCATAAAGATATAGAAGGAATAGATTTTCCAGAGGCAGATAAGCTAAAGGAAGAATTTCAAAATCTGCAACCGCTAGGTGAAGAAGAAAAAGATGGAATAAAAAATTACGAAGAGGCCTTTTTGGTCAGATTTGCATATGAATCTAACGCCATAGAAGGCAGTACCTTAACGCTTGGCGAAACCGGATTAGTTTTAGAAGGTGAGTTTGTGCCATCCGAAGACAAAAAGCTTGCGGACATTTTTGCAGCGAAAGGATGTGCGGACGGATATGCATATATAAAGAGAGCTTTATCAGAAAATCGCCCCTTAACTGAAGACTTTATCAAGGATATTCAAGAAAGAACAGCTTTAGATTGTCAACCACGGGTAAGAGGCACATATCGTTTTTCGCCGGCAATGATTGTTGGCTCAAGGACAGCGCCGGCTGATGCATTGGAAATACGAAGTTTAGTGCCTTCGCTTATATATATGTATGAAAATTCAAAGGCCCATCCCATTGCAAAAGCGACAGCTTTTCATGCGATGTTTGAGAACATACATCCATTCAGTGATGGAAATGGCAGAACAGGTCGCTTAATACTCAATTATATGCTTGAACAAAGTGGGTATCAACCTATTGCTATCAAACATAACGCAAAGGCAGATTACAAAAGTTCATTAGAGGCATGGCAAGTTAAAGGTGACCCGTCTTCGTTTATTAACATAGTAAAAGAATGTGTTGAGTCAGAATTATCTGAACAAATAACTATAGTAGAAAAGACGAGAGAAGCAATAAAGATTCTTGAACCAGAACGCCTGAAGTCAAGAGTTAAAGCTGCTAAAGAAGTATCGAAAGGAAGCTTAGATCATCCAATTGAAGAAAAATTTAAAGATTGAATAAGGTAGTTATTACCCAACAACAAAACCCCTGTTTAGATCGGATTACAATAAGCCATCTAGCAGGGGTTTAAAATTTATTTAGAGGATTGGCTCAAATATAGCTTTCATCAAAGGTGGAGATTAGTATTCCAACAGCATCACAATGTGTGAATGAACTGATTGAAAGAGGACTTGTGTCTGGGAAAGGGTATTTTGAGTCGACTGGAGGAAGAAAAGCTGCGATTATAACTATAAACAGAAATCTTACATATGGGAGAACCTGCACATGTCCGGTTCTGGGAAGAATACTTACCATATCTGGCGGACTTTGGCATTACAGGGAAGAGTAAATGATTGGCAGAACATCAACAAAAAGTTACCCGATTAGCCTTTCCACTGCATGCACTGCTCTCAGATACCTGGCAAGATTTTCCTCTGATGGCCGAAAATCGCTGAGCCCGTCCAGGCATTCCTTTAATTCCTTTTCGAGGCCGGTGAAGGTGCGGATCAGATATATCCCCCCGTCTTTGTGATCGCGCCGGTGGCCGGCCATATGCTCCAGAATACGGATTTTCTGAAGTTCATCCAGGGTGCTGGCGGCAGTGGAAAGGCAGTGGATCAGCCGTTGGAGGTGGGGCTCCACCGGGGTAGAGACAGTAAACAGCACTTCGATCAGCCTTCCTACGACAATCCCATACATTTCTTTATAGTTTGGATCTTCAAGCTTCTCAAAATGCTCTTCTATCAGTTCCTGACGCCAAAGTTCCTTGACAGATGGAGAAATATGAAGTTTTTCGTATTCTTTATATTTTAAGGTGCCGTCATGAAACATATGGTATTCAAGCCCGTTATATTCCTTAAAAAAAGCTTTTGCGTCCTGGTTATTCATTCTATTCCTCCCAAGGGGCATTTCAGCCTCGTTGTTTTCTATATTTATTCATGAGCAGATTCCCGGGCAGATGGATGGATCGTGGCCGGAAAGGACAGCGTGATATGTGTGCCGTATCCGGGAACGCTGGTAATCTCAAAGGAGCTTTTTCCAGGATATAGGATTTCCAGACGTTCCCGGACATTAACAACGCCTATATGAGTGACAGAGTGTCTGGGACCTTCGCTGGAAAGAAGCTGCGCTGCTGTCTCTTCGGACATGCCGTCTCCGTTGTCGGTGATTTCGCAGAAAAGCATCTCCTGATCCTGGTAAAGAAAGACATGGATGCTTCCGGTCCGGGTTTTCTGGAAAGCGTGAAAGAATGCATTTTCAATCAGCGGCTGGAGCAAAAGGTTCGGAATCTCCAAATTTACGCAGTCTGGGGCGGCGCTGATATCTGCCTGGATCAGACCTCCGTACCGCGGACCGACAATAGCAATATAGTTCTGCACATTTTTTACTTCATCAGCTACCGTTACCATTGTGCTGGTCTTTCCCAGGGAACTCCGGAAAAGAGAAATCAAAGAATCAATGATCCGGCAGGCATCGGCAGTATTGTTCATGTTTACCAGGTGTTTAACGCTGTCCAGAGTGTTGTAGAGAAAGTGAGGATTGATCTGCATCTGGAGAAGCCGGAGTTCATCTTTGCGTTGTTGCTCATGAGCCTGGTGGAGCTTTTTAACGTGATCATTTATGGAGCAGGCCATCTGGTTATAGGCTGTAGTGATCTTTTCTATCTCAGTTGAACCGGTAAGGGAGACCGGAGCCGGAACTCCCCTGCTTTCTGCCATATGCGCTGCCAGAGCGCCAAGAGGAGTCAGGGCGCTCTTGAGTATGACAGCGACCAGAAGCCCAAGAATGAACAAGGTGACACAGATGGTCAGGATGGACTGCATCCTGAGCCCGAATTCCTGGTAAAGGAATGATGGGGTGATCAGGCTGATGGCATAAGCGTCATAGGGACGAATATAATGTGAGAGGATAATGGTCCCGTCTTTCATGTGGGAGTAGTCGGTATGGCTCGTCTGGTTTCTCTGGGCTGTTTCCAGCAGCTGTTTATTATAAGAGCCGATTTCTTCCTCGATATTGCTGGACAGAATTTTCCCATCAGATGACAACAGGAGGATACTGGTACTGCTGTTGCTGAAGCTTTGGTAAAACTGCCGTAAGCTGGCTTCGGGGATGGAAAGAAGGATTACACCGAATAATTTATCCTCATCGGTAGTCAGTGTTTTACAGCCGTAAATGACAGAGGTGTCCTGGGTGTCGTAGGAAAACCCTTCCTGGCTTCCGCCATAGATAATATGGCCGGAAGAACGGGCTTTTTGATACCCGGACAGATTTACCAGATCGTCATACTGCAGAGTTACTCCGCCGTTTCCAGAACTAACCGCAATCCCGTTAATACCTAAAAGCGTAATTTCATAATCTACCATGGCCAATGGACTGTTGGAAAAAATCTCGGACAGGCGCTGACGAGCTTTCCATTCTTCCTGGACCGTGTTGCAGGAGGTCCCCATAGCATCCTTAAGATAGGGGGTCTGCTGGATTGTTGCCGCAATCTGGGCGATCCGGTCATGAACCAGGCTCAGACTGATATCTGTCTGCTCCAGAATTTCCAGGCTGGAAGAAACAGCGGTCTTTTCCGCCTGGCGCTGGTAGATGCCGGATAGAGTTGCGGCGGACAGAAAGAGAAGCAGGACTGTGGTAATGACGATTGGTGTAAGAATCTGAAAAAGCAGAGAATGTGTTTTTTTCATGAGTGCTCCTTTCTGTGAGCCAGGCTGCGGTATTGAAGAGGAGTCATACCTATCAGCTTTTTAAATATTTTTCCAAAATAACTCTGGTCAGAGTAGCCGATGCTTTCGCTGATGTGGCTGATGCTGTGGCTGGTTTCTGTCAGAAGCAGCCGGGCATGCTGGATGCGGACATCATTCAGATGTTCGCTGAAATGTTTGCCGGTATTCTGGCTGATGTAGGAACTTAGATAAGAGTAGTTCATATGCAGGTGGTTCGCCACATCATATAGAGTAATCTGTTCGGCATAGTGCGCCTCCAGATATTCCTGGAAATGTAAGATAATCTGGTCATAGGACGGTATGTTCCCCTCGCAGATTTCTTCCAGTTCACGATAGGCACAAGACACAGCTTCCCGGAATTGGATATAAGTCAGAGCCTGGTCCAGCTCCTTAAAAAGCTTAAGTTCAGTCCGGGAAACAGAGCTGGAGTCATTGGCAAATTTCCGGGCGCTTTTAAGGGAACTGTAAAATGTGTGCTCAATCAGCTTTTGAAACCGGAAGGGATTGATAACAGTACTGTTTTTTACAGATTCCATGTATTCAATAAGAAAAGAGCATGCCTCCGGCCAATGCCCCTGGTCGGCCAGACGGGTATAGTCTTCGGAGGGGAATGCCGGGGCCGGGGGATGGGGAGCAGTCAGGTTTGGCTCATAAAAACAGAGCTGGTCTTCATAAAGGATTGAGTAGCGGGTTAGTTCATATAAACTTTCTGCCTTTTCCCGGAACAAGGAAATATCAGAAAAAGGAAGACCCAGCACGCAGCATGTGTGAGCGATGGCTTCGTTCAGCTTAAAGGGAACAGAAGGAAGGTCACGAATGCTGTCTGAATCCAGTGCCATAAGAGCCAGCGCATGGTTTTGGGTGGTATAGCAGGCATATAGAGGATATTCAGGGAGCAGCTGACGGAGTCTGGCCTGAAGATCTTCCTCTGAAGCGAAGTCTGGCGTGGGCTGTTCAATGAGCAAAAGGGCGTACTTATCCCCTGGCAAATGGCTTTCAAGCCAATTTTTAAAAAGGGTAGAGCAGCTGTCAGCATAGCCGTCCAGAATCTGCCTGACCAGCAATCCGAAACTTTTTCCTGAATGGCTGTTTTGGGCAGAAGAATGGTCATCTGTGATCCGGTTCAGACAGTCCAGTAGTTCTTCGGCAGTGACCCGGCTTTTCAGAAGATAGTCAGAGGCTCCGTATTGGAAAGCCTGCCGGACCTTATCAAATTCATCAAAGTTGCTCAACATGACAACGGGAACCTGGGAAATTTTGCGGAGGTTTCTGACAAATTCCACGCCGCCAAGCACGGGCATCACCACATCGCAGAGAATGACATCCGGCTGCAGAGAAAAATATTTCTCCAGGCCCTCCTGACCGTTGGAGGCTTCTCCGGCAATCGTGTATCCGGAGTTTTCCCAGTCCATCAGATATTTTAGTCCCTGGCGGAAAATGAATTCGTCATCGATTAGTAGTATTTTTTTCATGCATTTTATTCCTTCCAGTTTTCTGTTAATTATAAAATAAGTAAAAAGAGGTTTCAAGGAAAGTAGAAATGGAAAAACAAAAGAGAGAGAAGATACAAAATAAATTTTATTTTTTACAAAAAAAGTCAGAAAAATATAACGAGGATATAAATAACTAAAAATATGACGAAAATTACAGAAACCTGTGCTATATCAAACGAGAGGAAACCAGTAATATTTTAGATAATAAATATGGCCATAGAAAAAATGACTGAGGAGGATTAACGGATGAAAAAGAAACTGATAGCAGCAGGAATGACGGCAGTAATGACAGCCGGGCTTCTGGCCGGATGCGGAGGAGGCTCCGGATCTGAAGGTACAACAGAAGATGGGAAAAAGAAAGTAACTGTATGGGCCTGGGATGTAGAATATAATATTCCGATCATGGAAGAGGCGGCAAAGCGCTATGAGGCAAAGCATGATGATGTGGATATTGAGGTCGTAGAATATTCCTATGATGATATTACACAGAAGATTAATACTTATCTGACGGCTGGAACCACGGACGGGCTGCCGGATATCATACTCAGCGAGGATGCCAATGTACAGAAGTATATCCAGTCTTATCCGGGTGAATTTAAGGATATGTCGGATATTGTAGACTTTTCTAATTTTGCACAGTACAAAGTGGAAGTGCTGACCATGGATGACGGTATTTATGGCGTGCCATTTGATATAGGAACAGAAGGTCTCTTTTATAGATCTGATTACCTGGAGCAGGCAGGCTATACAGAAGAGGATATGATGGATCTTACCTGGGATGAATATATTGAAATCGGTAAAAAGGTAAAAGAAGTAACAGGAAAGAATATGTTGAACCTCGACCCAGATAGTATGAATTTCATGCGTGACTGTATGCAGGCGTCTGGTACCTGGTACTTTACCGAAGATGGAGATGTAAATATCGCAGGCAATCCGGTAATTGAAGAAGGTACCAGAATATACAAGGCTCTCATGGATGCCGATATCGTAGAGCTGACTTCTGGATGGTCTGAGATGGCAGCAGCACTGAATAATGGAGATGTTGCTTCTATTACGACTGGATGTTGGATCGTACCTACCATTACGGCACAGGAGGACCAGTCTGGTCTTTGGAGAGTGGCAGATATGCCGAGATTAAATGTTGAGGGCGGTACAAATTATGGAAACCGTGGAGGATCCAACTGGCTGGTACTGGAGAACTCTCCGAACAGTGATATCGCAGCAGATTTCTTAAATGAGATTTATGCAAATGATGTAGACTTTTATGAGACTATCCTCCGGGATGTAGGAGCAGCAGGCGCTTATATTCCTGCTCAGTCCAGTGAAGCCTATGATGAACCGGTAGAGTTCTTTGGAGGCCAGGCTATCTGGGCAGATTTTGCAGAGTGGGCACAGAAAGTTCCGGCAGTAAACCTGGGCGTGTATTCTGATGAGGCAGATAATGCGCTGATTACCTGTATGCCGAACGTCCTGGACGGCTCACAGGATATTCCAACCATGCTGGGAGAGGCACAGGAACTGGTAGAACAACAGATTCAGTAAGGATGGAGAAAAATCATGAACAGGAAACTTTCTAAACCAAAGTTAAAATCTGATATCAGTGGATGGGCGTTTGTGCTCCCATCCATTGTATTATTTCTCTGGCTGGTTCTCTGGCCCATGATCCATGCATTTATCATGTCCCTCCAGAAGGGAAAGGGAAATATGATGAAATTTGCGGGGATATCCAACTATCTTCGCTTGTTGGATGATCCGGTATTTATCAGCAGCCTGAAAAATACCATTCTCTATTTTGTGATCCAGGTTCCGGTGATGCTGGTCCTGGCACTGATTGTTGCTTCCATATTGAATAACTCACGGCTGAAGTTCAGAGGAATTTTTCGGACAGCAATCTTTATCCCATGTGTGACCAGTCTGGTAGCCTATTCGCTTTTGTTTCGCAGTATGTTTGCAGAAGACGGATTTATCAATAATGTGCTTATGGGATTACATATCATTGACAGTCCGATTCCCTGGCTTCTGGATACATTCTGGGCCAAGGTAGTTATTATTCTTGCTATTACCTGGCGGTGGACTGGTTACAATATGATCTTCTTTCTGTCCAGTCTCCAGAATATCGACGAGGATATCTACCAGGCAGCAGAAATCGACGGGGCGGGAGCCTGGGCTAAGTTCTGGAATATTACGGTGCCTTTGTTAAAGCCGGTCATCTTATTGACGGCGATCATGTCCACATCCGGTACGCTTCAGCTCTTCGATGAGGTAGTTAATATTACAAACGGAGGACCGAATAACAGCACCATGACGATTTCACATTATATTTATAACCTGTCCTTTAAATATTCACCGGACTTCGGCTATGCAACAGCAGTATCCTTTGTAGTGTTTGTGCTGATAGCAGTGCTGTCGTTACTTCAGATGAAAGTGAGTGGTGACAAAAATGACTGATAGAAAAAAGACGAATCAAGGGAAAGGCCGCAGAAGAGCAATTTGCGGGGTACAGTATCTCTTTTTGACAATCATGGCGGTAATCTCAGTATTTCCGTTCCTGTGGATGATTATTAGTGCGACCAATAGCAGTATGGACATCATTTTAGGGAAAATGAGCTTTGGCGGAGAATTGATGAATAATATTAAGAACCTTCTGGGAGCCGGCGACCTTTTGAACTGCCTGAAAAACTCAGCGATCTTAAGTTTGTTTATCACGACCTTAAGTATCCTGATCTGTTCTCTGGCAGGATATGGGTTTGTCGTATTTAAAAGCAGGGCAAAAGAATTCTGGTTTTCCGTAATCCTGCTTTCCATGATGATCCCGACATCTTCGCTGGTCATTCCGTTATTCAAAATGTTCAGTGGAATGGGGCTTTTGAATACCAAGCTTGGCGTTATGCTGCCGTCATTAAGCACAGCCTTTTTAATCTTTTTCTTCCGGCAGAATACGAAGAGCTTTCCGCAGGAAACGATACAGGCGGCAAGAATTGATGGACTGGGAGAACTGGGAATTTTCTTTAAAATTTATATGCCGATGATGAAACCTACCTATTCGGCAGCGATCATTATTACTTTTATGTCCAGCTGGAATAATTACATGTGGCCATTAATCTCTTTGCAGACGCCGGATCAGCGGACACTGCCACTTCTGATCAGTTCGCTGGGTACGGCTTATACTCCGGATTACGGTATGATTATGGTAGGAATTATCATTACCACTATTCCATCTGCATTGATTTTCTTCCTGATGCAGAAGAGTTTCGTGAATAGTATGATGGGTTCGGTGAAATAAAGGAGACAATACCATGGAACGAGAAATAGTAAGAAAGCACTTAGCGGACCCGGAGTTTTTTCAGGAAAACCGTCTGGCTCCGGTCTCGGATCATCTCTGGTATGAGACGGAAGAAGAGGCGCTGAAGGAAGGGGAAATGAAGTTGTCCCTAAGCCTTTCCGGAACCTGGAGATTTCTGCGCGTGCCAAATCCAGAGGCAGTGCCCGAAGGGTTTGAAGCCGCAAATTATGCCTGTCAGGGCTGGGATACAATCAAAGTGCCGGCTCAAATCGAACTGTCCGGCTATGGACATCCCCAGTACACAGATACCGACTATCCCTGGGATGGACGGGAAAATGTAAAACCACACGATATCCCTTTGGAAGAGAATCCTACCGGCTGCTACGTAAAAACATTTATTTTGCCGGAAAATATGGCAGAAAAACGTCTACAGCTTCATCTGGAAGGAGTAGAAACAGCATTCCACTGCTGGATCAATGGCAGATATGCCGGCTACAGTGAAGACAGCTATACACCAGCTGTTTTTGATATTACCGAAAAGGTACAGGCTGGAGAAAATAAGATCGCGCTGGAAGTGTACCGGTTTTCATCCGGAAGCTGGCTGGAGGATCAGGATTTCTGGCGGATGGGCGGCATTATCCGGGATGTGACGGTAAGAGCGCTTCCGGATATCCATATCCGGGATCTGGATGTACAGGCCACTCTTACAGAGGATAACACCTGCGGAAAAGCCAGGGTCCGCATAAAACTCGATGGAAAACAGACAGAAGGCGCGAAAATTGTCTGGAAGATTTATGATGCCCGTATCAGAATGGAAAAACCAAAAGAAGAGACCTGCATCCTGGACGGAGAAGAAATGCTCCCAGATAAAGAGGAAAAAACAGTGGAGATTTCCTTTAGAATTCCAGAAGTAAAAAGCTGGAGTGCGGAGCTTCCCTGGTTGTACAGACTGGTAGTAAAGGTGTTGGATAGAAAAGGGAAGACCATAGAAGCAGTTGGACAAGATGTGGGATTCCGAAATGTGGAGATCCGGAATCAAATCCTTTACTTCAATGGCCGGCGCCTGCGGTTAAACGGTGTGAACCGTCATGAATTCTCCGCCAGAAAAGGCCGGGCCATCGGCAGGGAAGAGATGGAGTGGGATATCAGGTTTCTGAAAGCGAATAATTTTAATGCCGTCCGGACCAGCCATTATCCGAATCAGAGTTATTGGTATACACTGTGCGACCGTTTTGGCATCTATGTCATGGATGAGACTAATCTGGAGACCCATGGCACCTGGCACATGCGAGAATATGAGAATACCCTGCCGGGAGATTTTAAAGAATGGCATGAAGCGGTGATGAGCCGGGCGGAAGCTATGTTGGAACGGGATAAAAATCATCCCTGCATTTTTTCCTGGAGTGTGGGCAATGAGTCCTGGAGCGGACAGAACCTGTATGATATGAGCATGTATTTCAGGAATCGTGATCAAAGTCGTCCGGTTCACTATGAAAATGTATGTCATGACCGGCGCTGGGAAGCAACCACAGATTTTGAAAGCCGGATGTATGCTACGCCGGCAGAGGTGGAAGAATATTTAAAAAATGATCCGGAGAAGCCTTATATTTTGTGTGAATACGCCCATTCTATGGGGAATTCCTGTGGCAATCTCGATGAATATACGGCTCTTCTAGACAAGTATCCACAGTATTGCGGCGGTTTTATATGGGATTATATTGACCAGTCCCTTTATCAAAAAGATCCATTTGGCAGAGAGTATCTGGCTTATGGCGGAGACTTTGGAGATCGGGCAACAAACGAGAATTTCTGTACGAATGGGCTCTTATATGGGGACCGGAATGCTTCGCCTAAGATGCAGGAAGTCAGATATCTGTATCAGCCATTTCGTCTGGTTCCCCGCGCAGAAGAGATAGAGGTGGAGAATCTTCAGCTTTTTGAAGACGGAAGCAAGCTCCTGTTAAAATGGAGCCTGGAAAAAGAAGGGAAGATTCTGTCCGCAGGCAGTAGTCCTATCAGGATAAATCCTGGCGAAACAGCCTTTTTCCCATGTGATATGAAACTTCCTGAAATTCAGGGCGAATATGTTCGTACAGCAGCACTGGTACTGGCGGAGGATACCCCGTATGCAAAGATGGGAACAGAAATTTGTTTTGGACAGACGGTGGAGAAGATAGAAGGCAGAATGCGCCAGGAAAAAGTGGAAACGAAAGCCCGGATAGAGATTGTAGAGGGAGATAGCAGTTATTCTGTGAAAGGGGACGGATTTTTAATCATGTTCCAGAAGATGACAGGAAAGCTGATCTCCTGGAATATCCGGGGAAAAGAACTGGTGTATGATATGACGAATACTCTCCGGCCAGAATTCTGGCGCGCACCTACGGACAATGATAATGGAAATAAAATGCCGGTGCGCTGCCTCATGTGGAAGGGAGAATCTCTTTATCCCAGAGTGGAGAGTACGGCTTTTAGGCAAGAGAGAGAATATGCAGTTATAGAAACGGTATATCAGTTAAGCGGAGGAGCCAGGTGCCACCTGACATATCAGATCGATGGAAACGGAGTTATGGATGTTACCGAGCGCTATGAAGGAGCAGAAGGGCTGCCGGAGCTTCCCTGCTTTGGAATGTCCTGGAAGCTGCCGGCAGACTGCCGGGAGATTACCTGGTATGGGCTGGGGCCGGAAGAAACCTACCAGGATCGCAGACGGGGAGGAAAGCTTGGAATCTATAAGACAACTCCGGAAGCAGGAATGTCTGGCTATGTGGTGCCCCAGGAATGTGGAAACCATGTAGAGACTCGCTGGGTAGAAGTGTGTGATGAAAATGGAACAGGACTCCACATAGAAGGGCAGGTTCCGTTTGAGTTTTCGGCACTTCCCTATACCTGCCATGAACTGGAGTCAGCAAGGCATCACTATGAACTTCCTCGCCCTTATGCGGTGGTATTAAGGCTTCTGGAAGCCCAGACCGGTGTGGGTGGAGACAACAGCTGGGGCGCATGGGCCCATGAGCAATATGTATTAGATAGTTCCAAAGACAGAGAATTCCATTTTACAGTAAGGAGTATCTGATTTTCGTTATCCCTCATCATATACATAAAAGAATCCCATAAGGTGTGATTTCACGCCTTATGGGATTCCTTTTTACTGTTTCCTGCTGCAATAGAAAAAATACCTACAACACACAGTATAGTCCATAGAAGAATGGTACTGTTCCATCCAAAGCGGTCTGTCATGGCGCCGGAAAGGATTCCGGAACATCCGGCGCCCAGATAAGCAGAAAAATTCAGTAATCCGGCGACAGACGAAGTGCGGCCGGCAGATGCAAAGCGCAGTGGCAGGAATGTCAGAAGGATCGTGTTGATGCCGTATAAAAGAGACGAAATCAGGCCGAAAAGAACAACATCCAGCCAGAGCCAGCTGCCCATCTCAAGAAAAAGCAAAAGTACGCAGCCGGCTGTAGCTCCGAACAGAAGGAGAGCCGGCTGTTTTTCGCGGCCTTTACTTTTGTCAATCAACCAGCCGGCCAGGAAAACTCCCGGCATGCTGAAAAGCGGAATCAGGGAAGAAGCCAGCGATATTACTGCCTGGGAAGAGTGGTAAAAGCTGGTCAGGATAGAGGGGGCCCATAAAGTAATCCCGTCCTTGATGATACCCTGAATTGATGCTGCCAGACAGAAAAAGAGAAGATGATTCTTACGGATTACTGTCCAGAAGGTAATACTGCCGGAGACAGTGGTTTCTGTCTTTGTATTCTGGGTTCCTTCAGAAGAATAATTTATAAGTCCCAGACTTGTGGGCTGATCATTCATTTTCCAGAAAAACCAAAAAGAAAACAGCAAGGTGACAATACCCGGAAGGAAGAAAATGAATTCCCAGGAGGTATAATGACTGAAGATTCCAAGGCCCGCCCAGGAGATCATATATCCGGCAAGAGAAGAAAAGGTAACCAGGACTGCAGGAGTATTTCTGTCTGCAGGCGGATACCAGATGGCGATAATCCGGACTACCGGTCCCCAGATCATGGAAAGAAACAGGCCGTTTACAGCCCATGTGAGAAGGAGCATCGCATAAACCGGAAAAATCCCCATCAGGAGATTACAGATGGATGTACCGAAAAGCCCGGCACAGATTAGTTTTTTGGGAGGAATGTGGTCGCCGATAATACCGCCCAGAAGGTGTCCGGCACCATAGGTTACGAAAAAGACGCTGCCGATCAGCCCGGCTAAGGATGCACTCCAGTGAAATTCCTTTGTCATTTCCGGAAGAGCGACTGAAAGGTTCGTCCTGCATAGATAGGACAGAGCATAGGTAAGCCAGCAGAGAAGAAGAATTCGTCTCTGCCATAGATGCTGAAATTCTGTTCCGTGTTCTTTTTTCACAAAAATCCCCCTCAATGTCATAATAGCTGCTGTGCAAGGCAAAAAGCCAGGAAATCTCTGGGAATCTCAGCGGTTTTCAGAGTCCTTGGATAGATACAATAGAAATCAACGGTTTCTTTGTACTCTTTAACCTGGATCAGTGACAGGTCATGATTTTTCAATGATTCTTCCACAGCACAGTGATATAAAAAAGAAATCGACTGACTGGTTTTTAAATACTGGATGCAGGAATACATGCTTCCGGTTTCCAGGGAAATATTAAAGGTGTCCAGATCATAGCCCAGCCGCTGAAAGGCATGTTTTAAAACGTCATAGGCATGGGAATCTTTTTCACGGTATACAATGTTTTCTCTCTGCAGCTGAGACAGTGAAACGGTCTGTCCGGCCAGAGGATGACTGGGATTGCAGACGCAGCTGACCGGTTCCCGGCAGAAAAGACGGTGTTCCATCTCAGGACACAGATCGAAACAGTCGGTGATGCAAAAATCGATTTCTCCCTGCAGCAGCTGCTGTTCCAGCTGTTCGGAAGATCCGATGAAAGAAGATATCCTGCGTCCGGGATTCTTTTTGGTATAAGCAGAGATAAGCCGGGGAAGGATAAATTCTCCAATCGTAGGATTGGTGCCGATCCGTATGACTGGAATATCTGGAAGGGATGAAAGCTTCTGGATATTTTCCTGGATCTCCTGAGAACGGATATGAAGCTCAGAAATTTCTTTGAGCAGGTAGGAACCTTCCGGAGTCAGCGAAAACTGATGATTCTGATATAAAACCAGTTTGACGCCATAGTATTGTTCCAGATACCGGATGTGCTGAGATACGGCCGGCTGTGTGATATTCAGGTTTTCAGCAGTCTTTGTATAACTTTTGCTGTGGCATAGATCCAGGAATGTTTCCAGGCGGAAATCCAGCATGTTTTTCCCTTCTTTCTGTTGAATACAAGGATGTCAAGGTAATTATTAGAAAATTATACAACAATTTAACAAAAACTTCACTATAAATTAGATTTATAATGACATAAAAATACATAATTTGAAATCAGATAAAAACTACATTATCATAAAAAATATAAATACAATTCTAAAATAAAGAATTGTATAAATTGAAAATATTGTTATGATTCTGATATTTCGGACTTTTGAAGCAAAGGCGCAATAGATTTTTGTATAATTGCGTCTTTTTTTATAACAAAGATGTATGAGAGAAATGTCAGAAGGAAAAGGAGGAAATTATGGAGCTGAGATTAGGATTTGAACCAAGAAATGAGTATCTTGCTTATGAAACCTGGAAGGGAGCTATGGTTTTGCTGCGAGATGTGATGCTGGTAAAGCCTGGTGAGAATGTACTTGTGACAGGAGATACTTCCAGTGATAAGCGTGTCATGGACGCCTTTTCCGCCGCGGCCTATGCTTTGGATGCGATCCCTGTGTGTATCACTTATCCGACAGCTCCACTGTCGCTTTTGGATCCCCCAAAGCCAATCCAGGCTGCAGCGATGGAAGCAGACGTCTGGTTTGAATGTGCCTATCAGACGGTACAGCATACCCTGTCCTGGCAGGCGGCCATTAAAAACGGTGTCCGGTATATGTGTCTGACAGGAATGGACGTGGATATGCTCACCCGGTGCGTGGCAAATGTGGAATATGATGCTATGATTGAGTTTGGAGAATATCTGAAGGCAACGATTGAACAGATTGATAAAATCGAAGTGAAAAGTGCAAATGGGACAGATCTGGTGGCCTATGAGAAGGGAAGAAAGGTGCGCCATTCCGGTCAGAGGGGAACCATCAAAGGATATCCGTTTATGCTGGGAGGACAGATCAGCTGGTGTCCGCTGGAATCTACGATCAATGGAACGCTGGTGCTGGACGGAGCACTGTGGCCGCCGGCTGATATCTGCATTCTGAAAGATCCGGTCAGGCTGACATTAAAAGACGGCGTTGTCACAGAGATTGAGGGAGGAAGAGATGCCCAGAGGCTGAAAGAATGGATGGCTTCCTTCAATGATCCGGCATCCTACCGGCTGGCTCATTATTCTCTTGGGTTTAATCCAGGCGTTACAGCTCCGACAGGCCGGATCGTGGAAGATGAGAGAGTCTTCGGCGGAATCGAGTTTGGAATCGGAAGCCAGGGAGCAGCTATTATGGGAGAAAAATGGGATGCCCCAAGCCATACAGACGGAACCATTCTGAAACCGACCCTGATCTTTGACGGAAAGGTATTTGAAGAGAACGGGATTTATCAGGATGAAAAGGCAAGAGAATTCTGCAGGAGAATGAAAGTGGCAGGATATTAGGAGGTGAGAGGGATGGAACTGAGATTAGGATTTGAACCTCTGGATGACTATTTAAAATATGAATTGTACAAAGGAGCCATGAAGCTGGTAAAAGATGTGATGCTGGCAAAGCCGGGAGAGTATGTGATGGTGACGGCAGATACTTCTACGGATATGCGGGTTGCAAATGCGCTGGCTGCTGCGGCCTATGCTGTGGATGCGGTTCCGGTGCTGGTGGAATATCCGACAGCAAGAGAGACTTGCATAGACCCGCCGCTTCCGCTTCAGGCAGCAGCCTGTAAAGCAGATGTATGGATCGAGCTGGCTGATAAAAATGTCCAGCATACCCAGTCCTGGCAGAAGGCGTTGGCCTGTGGCTGTCGTTATACATGCCTGACGGGAATGGATGTGGATATGATCGTACGCTGCATCACGCATGTAGACTATGACCTGGTCATTAAACTGGGTGAAAAAATGAAATCCATTATTGAACAGGCCGGAACCGTACAGATTTTAAGTAAAAATGGAACAGACCTGAAAGGCGAGATGCAGGGAAGAAGAGTCCGTCATTCGGGAAGAAAAGCAATTGAAAAGGGCCAGTCCAATATGATGTGCGGACAGATCAGCTGGAACTGTATGGAATCTACGATCAACGGGACACTGGTATTTGATGGCGCCTTATGGCCTCCGGCAGAAATCGGTCTTTTAAGCGCACCGGTAAAACTGACGGTAGAAAACGGTGTTGTTACAAAAGTAGAAGGCGGCCGGGATGCAGATATCTTCCGAAGATGGCTCGCCGGTTACAATGATCCGGCGTCTTACCGGGTGGCACACTATTCCCTGGGATTCAATCCTGGCGTGATGGCGCCTACCGGAAGGATCGTGGAGGACGAAAGAGTCTTTGGAGGGATCGAGTTTGGAATTGGAAGTCAGGGAGCCTCTATTCTGGCGGAAAAATGGGATGCCCCAAGCCATACGGACGGCACAATCCTGAAGCCTACGATCCTGTTGGATGGGAAGGTGTTTGAGGAAGATGGTGTGTATCAGCATCCCGAAGTAAGAGAAATCTGTAAGGAATTAGGGGTGGCAGGATACTGATTGGCAAGACGGGAATGAGGAGGACTAGATATGAAGGACGAAAGAGAAAAGTTACATTTTAATACAGACGAGGAATTAATAGATTATTATTGTTCCAAACCCCACCCGAAAGCATATACCCCGGCGATTTTGATAGTAATCTTTTTGACATCTATTGTCGGAGCAATCATTGGAATGGAGTTGATCGTAGAATTTGGATTATCAACCAATACTTCGATTATCGGAGCCTTGATTGCAGTACTGATCGGGATGATCCCCTTAAAAGTAACGAAACAATTTCGGAATATCCATGCGCAGAACATTATCGAAACAGCAATTTCTTGTGCTACGTTTGGTGCAGGCAATGTGCTTTTGGTCTGTGTGTCGATTATCTGGGTGTTTGACCGGCCGGATATGGTAACAGGAATGTTAATCGGAGGTGTTATTGCTTTCCTGATCGACATTACTATGATGTACTGGATGTTTGATACTCCGCTGATGGGAGCAAATGAAGCCTGGCCGATAGGAATTGCTACGGCAGAGACAATTTTGGCAGCAGCAGAATTGGGAAAGAAAGCAGTCATGCTGGTTTCTGGAGTTGCGATTGGTATAGGAGGTACGGTTATCGGGCTTCCCATGGATATCATCGGCGTCTGTGGACTGGGAAATATCGTAGCTTTGACTGCGTTTTGTATTGGCCTGATCCTGAATGGATACTGGCCGGCCTGGTTTGGCTTTTCGCTGGGAGATTATTATGTGCCCCAGGGATTTATGGTGGGTGCCGGTCTGGTGGCAATGATACAGGCTGGACTTCTGATTGCGAGAAAATATAAGGAGAAAAAAGAAAAGAAACTAAAAGAAGCAGCCATTTCGACGGAAGATAAGGTAGAAGCAGCAGTGGAAGAACTGGCAGATGAAAGACAGACAGCAAATGAACAGACTGATGGAGATAAACCATATGTATATACAAGAACAGCGGAAGATATGTCAAAAGCGCTGGCAAGAGGAGCAATCCTCTATATCATAGGAGCAATTATTATGGCCCTGATCGGCGGCCTGTATGCAGAAATGAGTGTCGGTAAGTTGATTGCCTGGGTGATTTTTGCGATGATCGCAGCACTTGTATCAGAGATCCTTGTAGGAATTTCGGCAATGCATTCCGGATATTTCCCGGCAATGGCAACAGTTATTATCTTCCTGGTTATCGCAATGTTCATAGGATTTCCTCCGGAAGCGCTGGCATTTTTGGCAGGCTATGCGGCATGTACCGGACCGGCATTTGCTGACATGGGATATGATTTAAAAACAGGATGGATCTTGAGAGGAAAAGGAAAGAATCCGAAGTTTGAGTCTGAAGGAAGAAGACAGCAGTATTACGCAGAGATGCTTGGCGGTTTTGTGGCTGTTATTGCAGTATTCATCTTCTGGCATGCATATCTTTCTAATGGAAGAATCCCACCGGTAGCATCCGTGTATCAGTCTACGATCGAAGCAGGCGTAAATGCAGAAGTATTACGGAATATTATCATTTTTGCATGCGTAGGCGGAGTGATCCAATTGGTCAGCGGCTTGAAAAGACAGATAGGTATCATGCTGGCGGCAGGTCTTTTGATTACAAATCCGATTGCAGGTGTGGCAGGTCTGATCTTTATGGTAATCCGTGTGATCATCGAAAAGGTATTCGGAGATGAAGGAAGAAAGAACCTGAATGTAATTTCGGCAGGATTGATTGCAGGATCGGCGTTATATGGATTCTTTACAAATACATTTAGACTGTTTAGTACAGATTCGAAGAGTTAAACAGGAGTAAGACATGGAAGAAAAGATAAATGAACTGGTAGAATCTTATCGGGAAGATATGGTCCGGGCTTTGGAAAATCTGGTAAAAATTCCAAGTGTGATTGATCCGGAGAGTGCGAAAGATAAGGCCCCTTTTGGAAAGGATGTTTGGAGAGCGCTGGATGCAGTCCTGGCTCTGGCAGAAGAGCTGGGCTTTGAGACAAAGGATTATGACGGTTATGCCGGGACGGCATCCTTTGGCAGAGAAGGAAAAGAGATCGGAATCCTGTCTCATATCGACGTTGTGCCGCCTGGAAACGGCTGGACAAAAGAACCGTTCAGCCCAGAAATCTGTGACGGCAAGATGTATGGGAGAGGGACCATCGATGACAAGGGTCCTGTGGTCGCGGCTCTTTATGCCATGAAAGCCGTGAAAGAAAGTGGACTTCCACTGAAAAATCATGTCCGCCATATCATCGGCTGTGACGAGGAGACAGGGCACCGGTGCATCAAATATTATCTGACTAAGGAAAAATGCCCAGACCTGGGATTCTCACCGGACGGCATGTTTGCGGTGATCCATGCTGAAAAAGGAATCCTGCGTTTTAAAATGGAAGCAAAGCTGGAAGAAGCACCAGAGAAGGACGGACCATACCTGGTTAAAGTAAAAGGCGGAACGGTGGTAAATGCCGTTCCGAATCTGGCAGAGGTCTGGATCGGAGGCACCAGGGAGGCGTTGGACAAAGTAAAAGACAGGTTTCAGAAGGAGGTCAAAGAAGAAGGAAGCGCCAGTATGGAGGAAGGTCTGCTCCGGCTGAAATTTTCAGGGACCAGCGCCCATGCAATGCAGCCGTGGCTTGGAAAGAATGCGGTCCTTGCAATGGTTAGATTTTTAAAGGAGGTTCCTTTTGCAGGCAGGCAGACACAGGAGTATTTTCAGAATCTGGATGCATTATTTGGAGATGGCTGGGAAGGAAGAAATCTGGGGATTGCCTGCGAAGACCAGTTGTCCGGAAAGTTGAGCATGAATCTGGGGATTCTGGAGAGCCATGATGGAAAAAGTACAGTAAAAGTCGATGTCCGGTGTCCGGTCCATATTGATCTTAAGACAATCTGGAAGACGATATGCCTGACTTGCCAAAAGTATGGATTTGAACCGGAATACTGGCAGATGAGAGATCCTCTGTATGTGCCAAAGGACAGCGGCCTAGTGCAGACGCTTCTGGATGTTTATGAAGAAGTGACCGGGACAAGAGAAGAGCCTATTACTATCGGAGGTGGGACGTATTGCCGGGATGTAGACAATTTTGTGTCCTTTGGACCGGTATTTCCGGGGGAACCGGAACTGGCTCATGAAGCAGATGAATATATAGATCTGGAACAGATGATGACGTGTGCCAGGATGTATGCCCAGGCGTTGTACCGGCTGATGACAGAGTGATCCTGCTTCCAAATGTGAAAGTTTTGTGTAAATACTGTGAAAAATAAAGAAACAAAAATCTGCATGTGTTATAGTAATCAAGAAATGAGAAATTTGTCAGGAAAGAAGGTGGAGTATGAAAGGCGTCAGACGGCTGTCCGGAGCCTTGTCTGTAGCGGTACTGGCATCCTGCCTGACCGTTACGTCTGTCTTTGCCGCTCCATCTGCTGATGATCTGAAACAGCAGAAATCAGAAGCAGAGAGCGAAGCGGAAAGTATACAGGCACAGCTGACAGATCTCCTGAATAAAGTCGGCGAGATGGAAGAAAAGCTGATCGAGACAGGGGAAAAGATCACACAGACGCAGGCAGATCTGGAAGAGGCACAGGCGAAAGCCGAACAGCAGTATGCGGATATGAAGGTCCGGATCAAGTATATGTATGAAAATGGAAACTCCGATCTCTGGAAGGTGATTCTGGAGGCAAAGGATTTTTCCGATTTTCTGAACAAAGCAGAATATGTAAGTAATGTACATTCTTATGATCGTCAGCAGTTAGAAGAGCTGCAGAAGACAGAAAATGAAATACAGAATCTGAAAGATACTCTTGAGACGGAACAGACAAATCTGGAAAGCCAGCAGGCAGAATATGAGAATCAGGAAACACAGCTGAACGCGGAACTGGAAGAAAAGCAGGCGCAGATTGCAGATTTTGATTCTCAGATCCAGGCGGCAGCAGAGGCAGCAGCACAAGAGGCGATTGCACGTGAGGAAGAGAGTGCAGATGCAGGTGCAAACAACACCGCAGGAGGTACATCCGGAGGGACGACGACGGGTACTTCTGGAACAGCCAGTTCCACAGGTACTTCCTCAGGAAGCTCAGTCAGCAGTTCAATCGGAGTTTCCAGCGGAAATACATCAACAGCACAGGCGATCGTGAACGCAGCCTACAGCCAGCTTGGCGTGCCATATGTATATGGCGGTACGACGCCAGGAGTAGGACTTGACTGTTCCGGTCTGGTACAGTATTGTCATTCAGTTGCAGGTATTTCTCTGCCTAGGACATCACAGGCGCAGGGAGGCTGTGGCGTGGCAGTCAGCAGTCCTCAGCCGGGAGATCTGGTATGCTATGGATCCCATATCGGAATCTACATAGGAAATGGGCAGATGATTCATGCACCACATACCGGAGATGTGGTAAGAGTTGCGGCTGTTTATGGCTCGCCCTGGTACCGGAGATGCTGGTAAAATTAAATATGGACATGCAGTAAACGGCGGCACCGGAAAGATCCGGACCGCCGTTTTTTTAAGGAGTTACCTTTTATTATATTTAGCTGCATGTGTTGGTTCCTGGTTTTAATGGATAGGTATTTATGCTAGAATGGTAAAAAATGCAAGAGGGGAGACAAATGATGAGGATCGGAATCTGTGATGACGAGCCTGTTTTCCAGGAAATCATGCGAAGAGAGCTGGAAGCGTATTATCGGAGCCTGGATCTGGAAGTGCGTGTGTTCTCTGATGGAACGGAGCTTGAAGAGGCGGTGAGAAAAGAGCCCCTTTCTTATACCTGCATATTTCTGGATGTAGAGATGCCGGGGATGAACGGGCTTGAGACGGCAAAAGTATTGAGGGAGCTCGGATGCCAGGCGCCGGTTATTCTTTTGACCAGCCACCGGGAATATGCGCCGGAAGGATATGAGGTGGGTGCCTTCCGCTTCCTTACCAAGCCTTTGGAAAGAGAAAAGCTGTACCGTGCGCTGGAGGCAGCAGAAAAAGAAGGAAGGGGAAAGGGGCGTCTGGTCGTCAGCCAGAATGGGAAAGAATATTATCTTCCATTAAACGAAATTCTGTATTTTAAGAGTGAGAATGTATATTTGAATATTCAGACGGAAAAAGGACGCTTTCTGGTCAGGAAGAAACTGAAGGAACAGCTTACAGAGCTGCCGGCAGGTGCTTTTTTTCAGGTACATAGAAGCTACATTGTGAATATGGAAAAGATACAGACATTTGACGGGAAAGAGGTTATCCTGACCGATGGGAGCAAGATCCCGGTGGGACGGGGAAAAAGAACGTTATTTCAGAGAGCAGTGCTCCGGTATCTGAAAGAGGGAAATCAGTGATGACAGTTAAGTTGGGGATGATGATCTATAATTGTATATCGGCTGGAGAAATTGTGATGGCGCTTATATGTATCAGCAGAGTGGTCTATCTGGAACCAGGGCTGTATGGGAGGCGGAGAAAGATTCTTTTTGCAGTATCGTTTGTGGCAGCGGCATTGCTTGTGCAGACCGCTCCGGGAATGGGCAAGGACATTTTCCCAGCCCTCCCCATTTGTTTTTCTGCTGTTTACATGGCGATGGCGAGGAAAGAGAAAAGGATACGGGCTATCTTTCTGACGGTTCCGGTGCTTGGTTTCCTGATGGGGATCGTGTCCGTATTTTATGCGGTGCCGTATACACTGACAGGCGCATATCCGTCCGGAGACAGATGGCAGTATGTGGCGGATGCTGCATTCTGGACTGCTGCTGTGGTCATTTACTGGAAACGGGAACAGATCGTGCATCTACTTCGTCTGGATGAGCCTTATCGTAAGCTGGGGAGATGGGAACGGAACTTTCTGCATGCGGCAGGAGCGTTCCTGTTTGTGATCGGTGCGATGCTGATGGCGGTGACACAGATCGGCATATCTGCCGGGGAAGCCCGTGTGTTTACCGGATTTGGAAGCCTTGCGGCGCTGCTCCTGGAAATCTCTGTGGTGGTTTTGGTCTGGCAGGGGAATCAGAAGGATTATTATCAATATATGACCGCCATCGGAGAGCATTATCTACAGGCTGAGCTTCGGCATTTCCGGGCTTATCAGGAAAGGGAAACCCGGGTGCGCAAGATGCGTCATGACATGCGTAATCATCTGCTGTGTCTGCGAGAACTGGCAGAAAATGGAAAAACGGAACGGATCAGGGAGTATCTGAAAGAACTTTCAGGGGCGCTGGCGGAGACAGAGCAGACGATTTACAGTGGGAATGAGATTGCAGATGCGATCATAAGTGAAAAAGAAGTGCTTGCAAGGACGATCGGGGCCAGGATCAGTCTGGAGGGGAGGCTTCCGGCAGACCTGCCGGTAAAAGCGACAGATCTGTGTACGATTTTTGCGAATGCCCTGGATAATGCATTAGAAGCGGTGAAGGAGCTGGAAGAAAAATGGATTGAGATCCGGATCGGGCGGCAGAATCAAATGATGGTTTTGGGATTTCGCAATCCTACGCAGGAAAAAGAAATCGTTCCGGCTGGACACAGCAGAAAAGCAAATCCGGAAAACCATGGATTTGGAATCCTGAACATCACTTATGCGGCTGAAAAATACCAGGGAAGTGTTTACCGCCGGATTGAAACTGAAAATGAGAGAAGGGTGTATTGTCTGGAGGTTTTACTGTTTTTGCCGGAGGCAGAACCAGCGGCCTGATATCCCGGACTGCCGTTCGCAACATACAGAGCGCCGTTTACAACGAAAAACGGACGCTCTGTTCTTTTTGACCTTATAGTGGAAGGCGAGAAGAAAAATGTCTGAAATGATAAGGTAAAAGGAGAGATAGAATGAAGAAAGAAATAAAAAAGCTTGTGAATCAGACGTCAAGGGATGTTCTTGTGTACTATGTGCTGCTGGCAGGAGCCACATTTATCTTTGCGCTTGTAAAGAGTATGACGATGTTATCCCAGGCAGGCGGCAGTGAGACCGGAGCCGTGGTTATGGAAATGGGCAGGAGTGTGAAGGCGCACGCGGGGATCTTAAGTATTGCCGGAACAGCCGCAGGACTTTTATTCTTGCTTTTCCGCTATCGAAAAGGAGGGAGCCTGAAAAAGATGTGGCGGGAGAGAAGAAATATGAGACCATGTACATTTGTACAGATTTTTTGTGTGTTTATGTCCTGTCAGGTTATCTTTATGGCGGCAGCTGCACTGGCGGAAGTATTATTGAACCCACTGGGATATACATTGACAGAGTCGGCCAAGAACGCCACGGCCGTCAGTGATACCTTATCCTTATTTCTTTATACCGCGTTGATAGGGCCTGTGGCAGAAGAAGTCGTATTCCGGGGATTTATCATGGAAAAGCTGCTTCCCTATGGAAAAGGGTTTGCAATTGGTTTTACAGCGCTGCTGTTTGGTGTGATGCACGGAAATTTCCTGCAGAGTCTGTTTGCCGTGGGAGCCGGCCTGATATTTGGATATGTGGCAGTGGAGTATTCTTTGAAATGGTCTGTTTTGATCCATGTGCTCAATAACATGGTGTTCAGCGATCTTCTCGGAAGGGTGACAAAGCTTTTGCCGGAGACGGCCGGGGCCGCTGTAGAATATGGAATAGCGCTGGTATTTTTTTCGGCGGCATGTGTCGTTTTATTTCTGCACAGAAGAAAAATCCGCGTATGGTGGAGAGATAACCGCCCGGGGAAACATTATTTTTGGTACGCGTTTACATCTGTGTGGATGATCTTGTTTTGCATAATGGAATTCTTTGTGGCCCTGGACGGCATTGGACGTATCTAGGCGTTCAGGCAGAAGGACAGGCGATCTCCATCACTTGTTCGATCACGTGATGAAGCAGCTTTGCCTGCTCGGTATCTGCAGCTTTATAATAGACTTCTTTTCCTT
This sequence comes from uncultured Lachnospiraceae bacterium, assembly GCA_900553355.1. Taxonomy (GTDB): domain Bacteria; phylum Bacillota; class Clostridia; order Lachnospirales; family Lachnospiraceae; genus Merdimonas. The sequence goes on along the minus strand of USDK01000017.1, from coordinate 14,888 downwards.
CCCGGCGGCTTGTGATCAGGCCGCTGGTTTTTAATTGCCTCAGATGGTGAGAAACGGCAGGACTGCTCATGTCTACCATGGAAGAAATGTTGATAACACACTCTTCACAGTGGCAGAGAAGCCAGAAAATCCGCACCCGGCTTCCGTCTCCCAGCTGTTTGAAAATATCTGCGACTGTCTGGAAAAGACTGATGTCCGGCATCTGTGCCAGATTCTGCTCGATGGGCTGTCCGTGATCATGAGGAAGGGTTGATTTTGTCATCTCGAATGACCTCCTTTTATACGTTATTCTATTATAGCTTTCAAGACGATGCAATAAAAAAATATTTTGGCAAAAGCATTGACTTTTTATAGAAATGTGCATATAATGAAACCGACGATTAAACAAGTGATTAATTGATGCAGACAAGATCAGCAGGAAAGGAAGTAAAGGGAATGAAAAAGACGTACAAAATTGATGTTGACTGTGCAAATTGTGCCAACAAGATGGAAGAAGCGGCAAAAAAGACAGCAGGCGTGAAGGATGCGACTGTCAATTTTATGATGCTGAAGATGATCGTAGAATTTGAGGAAGGACAGGAGCCAAAAGCAGTAATGCAGGAAGTCCTCAAAAACTGCAAAAAAGTGGAAGATGACTGCGAAATCTTTCTGTAAATCAGTGGCTATCCATGGGACGGCGACACCCTGGGACAGGATTCGGAATATTCTCAGGGTGTTCTTCTGAGGATAATGAATAAATAATTAAGCATTTATTTAAATGTTAATGGGAGAATCATCATGAATAAGAAGCAGAAAAAGATGCTGATACGGATCCTGATTGCGGCAGTGATGCTGATCGCACTGAATTTTGTGCCGGTCACGGGACTTTTGAGACTGGCATTATATCTGGTACCGTATCTTATTACAGGATATGATATTTTACTTAAGGCCTTGAAGGGAATCAAGAACCGGCAGGTGTTTGACGAAAACTTTCTGATGGCGGTTGCGACGGTAGGAGCCATTGCGATTGCCTTGTATGATCAGACAGGAGATTATACAGAAGCCATCGCGGTTATGCTGTTTTATCAGATCGGAGAGCTGTTCCAGAGTTATGCCGTCGGGAAAAGCCGTCGGAATATCAGTGAACTGATGGATATCCGGCCGGATTATGCCAATATTGAGCGTGACGGAAAGCTTGAGAAAGTAGATCCGGACGAGGTGGAGATCGGCAGCGTGATCGTGGTCCAGCCAGGTGAAAAGGTTCCGATCGACGGAATCATTGTTGACGGCAGATCGACACTGAATACCAGCGCCTTGACTGGCGAGAGTGTGCCAAGGGATGCCGGCGAGGGAGAAGAGATCATCAGCGGATGCATCAATATGACTGGTGTGCTGAAGGTAAAGACGACAAAAGAATTCGGAGAATCAACGGTTTCCAAGATTCTGGATCTGGTAGAAAATGCCAGCTCCAGAAAATCAAGGTCAGAAGAATTTATCTCAAGATTTGCAAGGATTTATACACCGGCTGTCTGCTATGCGGCCCTGGCACTTGCTTTTCTTCCGCCCCTGGTGCGGCTGCTTGGCATGGGGCTTCCGGCGGAATGGGACGTATGGGTTTACCGTGCGCTGACTTTCCTGGTTATCAGTTGCCCGTGTGCACTGGTGATCAGTATTCCTTTGAGCTTTTTTGCCGGGATCGGCGGAGCCAGCAACGCAGGAGTCCTTGTGAAAGGATCCAATTATCTGGAGACTTTATCCCAGACAAAGATTGTAGTATTTGACAAGACAGGAACTCTGACTCAGGGAGTCTTTGAGGTAAACGGCATTCATCATAATCAGATGGAGAAGGAGAAGCTTCTGGAGTGTGCTGCACTGGCAGAAAGTGCCTCGTCCCACCCTATCAGTAAAAGTATCCAGAAGGCATATGGAAAAGAAATCGACCGTTCACGGGTATCGGATATCCGGGAGATCAGTGGAAATGGCGTAACCGCTAAAGTAGACGGCCATGAGGTGGCGGCAGGAAACGATAAGCTGATGGATCATCTGGGAGTGACGTACATTCCCTGTCATTCGGTTGGGACGATCATCCACCTTGCTGTCGACGGCGTCTATGCCGGACATATCGTGATTTCTGACCGTATCAAGCCTCATTCCAAAGAGGCAATCCGGGAACTTAAGAAAGCTGGCATCCGGAAGACTGTGATGCTCAGTGGAGATATCCGCAAAGTGGCCGAACATGTGGCGGAAGAATTAGGGATCGATGAAGTCTGCAGTGAGCTGCTTCCGGCAGATAAGGTGGAGAAGGTGGAGGAGCTGATCCGTACGAAGTCAGAAAAAGAAAAGCTTGCCTTTGTCGGTGATGGCATCAACGATGCACCGGTTCTGGGGCGTGCTGATATCGGAATTGCCATGGGAGCCATGGGATCTGACGCGGCCATCGAGGCGGCGGATGTGGTGTTGATGGATGATGATCCGCTGAAGATAGCAAAAGCAATCCGGATCTCGCGGAAGTGCCTGGGAATCGTGTACCAGAATATCGTGTTTGCTATTGGCGTCAAGCTGATCTGTCTGGCGCTTGGAGCACTGGGAATTGCAAATATGTGGCTGGCAATCTTTGCTGACGTAGGTGTGATGATTATCGCTGTGCTGAATGCCATCCGGGCATTGTTTGTGAAAAATATTTAGGAAACGTCCGGTTATAGTTTCAAACTATAACCGGATATTTTTTTTGCGTATTAGCCAGGAAGAGAATGCTGTGATAGGATGACAGCAGAAACGAAAAATATCGAATGATGACAGAGATCGGAAGGAGAAAAAATGGCAGATATCAGAAATACGGAAAACTGGAGTTTTGAGACAAAACAGGTACACATCGGACAGGAACAGCCGGATCCGGCGACAGGAGCAAGGGCAGTGCCTATTTATGCCACCACAGCCTACGTTTTTGACAGCTGCAGCCATGCAGCAGACCGGTTCGCTCTCCGGGACGAAGGAAATATCTATGGGCGCCTGACCAACCCGACCCAGGATGTATTTGAACAGAGGATTGCGGCTCTGGAAGGAGGGACGGCGGCGGTTGCGGTGGCATCAGGTGCCGCTGCGGTCTCTTATGCATTTCAGGCGCTGGCAAAGGCAGGAGAGCATATCGTGGCTTCCAGAAATATTTATGGAGGGACCTATAACCTTCTGGCCCATACCCTTCCCTTGACCAGCGGCATTACCGCCACATTTGTGGATCCGGGAGAAGAAGGGGCTTTTGAGGAAGCAATTCAGGATAATACGAAGGCGATTTTTACGGAAACGCTGGGAAATCCCAATTCAGATGTGGCGGATCTTAAGAAACTGGCAGAAGTGGCACATCGGCATCAGATTCCATTGGTGGTGGATTCTACATTTGCCACTCCATATTTGATACGCCCGATTGAGCATGGAGCCGATATCGTGGTACATTCCGCCACGAAGTTTATCGGCGGTCATGGGACGGCTCTGGGAGGAGTTATCGTAGATGGCGGCAGCTTTGACTGGAAAGCGTCAGGGAAGTATCCCTGGATCTCTGAAGCAAACCCAAGCTACCATGGGGTTTCCTTTGCCGAAGCTGCGCCAGAAAATGCGTTTGTGACCTATATCCGGGCGGTGCTCCTGCGAGACACAGGAGCCACCCTTTCCCCGTTCCATGCCTTTCTTCTCCTGCAGGGACTGGAGACTCTGTCACTCCGGGTAGAGAGGCATGTGGGAAATGCCTTAAAGATCGTGGAATATCTGGCCGGTCATCCACAGGTGGAGGCGGTGCATCATCCGTCTCTGGAAAGCGAACCCACACATGCATTGTATCAAAAATATTTCCCCCAGGGCGGCGGTTCTATTTTTACATTCGAGATCAAAGGCGGTGCGGATACGGCACAGCGATTTATTGATCACCTGCCAATTTTCTCGCTGCTCGCCAATGTGGCGGATGTGAAATCCCTGGTGATCCATCCGGCAACGACAACCCACAGCCAGTGTACCAGAGAAGAGCTGGAGGAGCAGGGGATCCGTCCGAACACGATCCGCCTTTCCATCGGCATCGAAAAGGCGGAAGATCTGATCGCAGCGCTGGAGGCTGGATTTCGGGAAATTTTATAGCAGAAAGATTTGACAGAAAAAGGGAGTTGGTATAAAATAAATAACAACGTTATTTAAGCGAGATGAAGAGAATGTCAAGAAAAAAAGGAAATGTGCCGGAGGAAACAAGAGCCGCCATCCTTGCGGCAGCGGCAGAGGAGTTTGCCACGTATGGATATGAAAAGTCTTCCCTGCGCCGGATTTGTGCCGGAGCCGGGGTGACAACTGGAGCACTCTATACTTCTTTTCAGGATAAAAATGATTTGTTTGAACATGTGATAGGAATTGTGACTGAAGGAATTTATGGCGCCCTGGAGGAGCATTTTGCAAAAGAGCAGGATTCTACCGGAAAAGAGCTTTTGTCACCGGGGGGTGAGGAGGAAGATGTCCGTGCCGTTATGGAGATTCTTCATTACTATTATAGAAATCAATCTGTCTGCTCGATTCTGTTCAGCCACCGGGAACATCCGGTGGTGAATGCCTTCTTTGACCGAGTAATCGGTCTCATTGACAGGCAGGGAGAAAAGATTGCTGCTCTCATCCGGAAGGATTTCGGAGACAAGGCTGCAGAAAACCTGACACCAGACATCCTTCATTGGTTTTCCCATCTTCAGGTGGACATGATCTTCTATCTCATTGAACATGAGACAGAGGAAGGCCAGGCAGAGATGCAGGTAAGACACATGGTACGTTTCCTAAGAGGAGGGCTTTATTCCATGATACGTTCAGGAAAACTGACAGAAGAGAAAAATCAAAACAGATAATTTGACAAAAAGGACCTTCGGGTCCTTTTTAAATAACAATTAAATAACAATGTTATTTAATGAAAGGAGGAAATTCATGTATATTCAAGTGGAAAATGTAACAAAAATTTATGGAAATGAAGAAAACCAGACGAAAGTTCTGGACCAGGTGTCCCTGGAGGTGGAACGAGGAGAAATCTGTGTGATTCTGGGTCCTTCAGGATCCGGGAAATCTACCCTGCTGAATGTGATCGGTGGGCTGGAGATGGTAGAAGAGGGAAGAATCCGTGTAGGGGCAGAAGAGCTGACGGGTATGAATCCGGAAGAACTCTCTGAATTCAGGAGAAGAAATCTTGGATTTGTATTTCAGTTCTATAATTTGATCCCAGATCTGACAGTGTGGGAAAATATAGAAGTATGTCGGTATCTTACAGACCAGCCCCTTGATGTGGGAAAGCTGCTGGAAACACTGGGGCTGTCGGGACACCAGGATAAATTTCCCTCCCAGCTGTCCGGTGGACAACAGCAGAGGTGCTCTATTGCAAGAGCGCTTGTCAAGAATCCGTCGCTTCTTCTTTGCGATGAACCGACAGGAGCCCTGGATACAGGAACAGCAGGGGAAATTCTGCTTTTGTTGGATAAGGTCAATAAGGCATACGGAACGACAATCCTGATGGTTACGCATAATGAAGAAATCAAGAAGATGGGAGATCAGGTGGTTGAGATCCGGGATGGGAAAATCAACAGGATGGGATAGGAGGGATCGGTAATGCAGAGATTATTATTGAGAAGAATATTAAGGGGATTGAAGAAAAACTGGCTTCGTTATATGGCATTGCTGTTTCTTGTGGCATTGTCTATGTTTTTGGTAGTGGGAGTCGTGAACGCAGCATTGAGCACGATCCGGACGATCCAGGAAAAGGGATACAAAAATCGCCTGGAGGATGGATCATTTACATTGGCGCGTCCTTTGGAAGAAGAGGAGAGAAAGAATCTGGAACAAAAAGGCATACAGCTGGAAAAAATGTTTTCTCTGGATTTTGACCAGGAAGACACTTCTGTGCTCCGGGTCATGGAGAATCGGAAGAAAATCGACCAGGTGGAATTGGCAGAAGGAAGAATGGCGGCTGCTGATGATGAGATCGTTCTGGAGAGAATTTATGGACAGGCCCATGAACTACGCGTGGGAGATCAAGTCACCCTAGCAGGTAAAATCTACACTGTGACAGGATTTGGGACTTCGCCCGACTATGAACTGTGCGTGCAGAGCTTTTCGGATATAGCCGCTGACGGCAGCTCTTTTGGAACGGCTTTTGTGACAGAACAAGCGTATCAATTTCTCCAAGAGAGCGGACAGGCGCGTCAGGCGGAGGATTATACCTATGCTTTCAGACTGACGGGAGAGAAAGAGGCCGAAGATTTGAAAGAGGATCTGGAGAGTGGTCTGCCAGGCCAGATCATCCGTTTTACAGAAGCCGGTGACAATCCCCGTATCGGTGCTGCTATTGATGATGTCGGGATTAACATACGGGCGGGACTTATAGCAGGAGTACTGGTGATGATCCTGCTGTCCTTTGTGATCTCTGTCTTTTTGATCCACACCATTGACCAGGAAAGTCCGGTGATCGGCACCCTCTATTCCCTTGGAATGAGGAAAAGAGAACTTTTGATCCATTATACGATACTGCCACTGCTCCTCTGCTTTGTGGGAGGAGTTCTTGGAACTGCGGCCGGGTATTCTCCGTTGGCACTGTTCTTTCTGGGAGACGAAACCTACCAGTATTTTTCCATTCCATCTATAGAGGTGAGTCTGTATCCACTCCTGCTGGTGTATGGGATAATGCTGCCCTTAACTGCCGCCTTTACTGTCAATCTTATTGTAATCAGGGGAAGGCTTGGAAAAAGTGCTTTATCACTTCTTAAAGGGACAAAAGAACAGAAGAAAGAAGGGGGCAGGCATCTTTCGGCAGGCTCTTTCGTCCGAACCTTTCAGCTTCGAAGGCTTTTTCGGGAAAAAAGGAGCTGTTTTGCCGTGCTGGCAGGGATGTTTATTTCGCTTTTGGTGCTGGATCTGGGCTTGAACTGTTATGTGATGTGCAGGAATATCAGAAGATACAACGAAGAAGATACAAAATTCGCCTATATGTATCAGCTAAAAGAAATGCCCGACGAGATTCCAGAAGGCGCTGATCCGGCCTACATAGAAACCTTTTCTAAGGAAAGACTGGGATACGAGCTGGAGATTAATGTTATCGGACTAAATCCGGACAACCCCTTTTTCCCAGCGATACAAGCGGAGGGAAAGAATGAAATCAGTATTTCCACTTCTGTGGCGGAAAAATACGGGCTGAAAGAAGGGGATTCTTTTACTATTACAAGGAAAGCCGGGGACAAAGAGTATACCTTCACAGTTGGCCAGATTCTTCCTTATTCGGCAGGTCTTTCTTGCTTTATGGAGATCGGTCAGCTGCGGCAACTCTTCGACAGGGATCAGGAGTTCTACAATGTGCTCTACTCAGATCATGCCCTGAGGCTTTCATCGGCACAGATTTATTCGGTGACGACAAGGGATGATGTGGTGAAGACAGGAAAGGTATTTATGGACAATATGTCTTCTATGATCTGGATGATGACTGTCACGGCAGCTCTGATGTTTCTTATCGTACTGTATCAGATGATGAAGGTTATGGTGGATCGAGCAGGCTTTGGACTTTCCCTGATGCGGCTGTTTGGCTACCGGGATGCAGAACTAAAAAGGCTCTATCTGGATGCAGGTCTTTTCATGACTGTGCTTGGGGCGGCGGTGCTTATTCCTCTGGCAAAATGGATCATGGATCGGATTTATCCCTTCCTGGTGGCCAATGTGGCCTGCGGCCTGGATCTATCCTGGCCGTGGCAGATCTATGTGGGAGTCTATGCTGCCATTCTGATCTGCTGTCGGATGGTCTGGGGACTTCTCTCCCTGAAGATCCACAAAGTCACACTTCAGGAAGTGCTGAATCGCAGGGAGTAGAAGCATTTTTGTAATCTTATAATTCCTTGGCCAGCACTGCCCGGTAATTGGCCTGATCGGTATCTCCTTCTGTGCTGATACACAGAACCCGGGAGTGCTTACCAAGACCCAGACGGTCTCTGGTATCCGCAAGACTTTCATCTTCCATAAGGGCGGCCAGCACACCCACGCCTACGGCACCGGATTCTCCGGACACAACGACCGGATCTCCAGATGTAGGAAGTCCTAAAAGGCGCATGCCTCTGGCGGAATAGTCGTCGCTGCAGGAGAAAAAGGCAGAAGCGCCCCGGCGGATCACTTCCCAGCTGATGGTACAGGGTTCACCGCAGCAGAGTCCGGCCATCATGCTGTCCATATCACCGGTGACAGGTGTGATTTTTCCGGCTTTGGCGCTCCGGTAAAGACAGTCAGCCCTGTCTGGTTCTACGATACAGGTGACAGGACAGTCTTTTCCCAGTCTGGCAGCAAAGCTTCCGAGAATGGCGCCGGCAAAGCTGCCGACTCCTGCCTGGAGAAAGATATGGGTAGGCGGTTCCAGACCCTCCCGTGTGAGCTGGTCAAAGAGTTCCTGTGCGATGGTAGTATATCCCTGCATGATCCAGGCAGGGATTTCTTCATATCCGGGCCATGCGGTATCCTGGACCAGGATCCAGCCCTTTTCCTTTGCCATTCGGTCTGCCAGGCGTACGGCTCCGTCATAGTTCTGATCGGTGATCTCGGCATAAGCGCCCTGGGCACGGATGTTTTCCAGGCGCTCCAGAGAACTGCCCTTGGGCATGTAGACCACCGCCCGATGTCCCAGCAGTCTGGCCGCCCAGGCCACGCCTCGTCCGTGGTTTCCGTCGGTGGCGGTGACAAAGGTAAGCGCGCCAAGTTTTTCTCTGACCTCCGGACGCATCAGCGCCTCAAAGGTCACTTCATCCATTGACCAGCCAAGCTTTCCGGCCAGAGTGTGTGCGATGGCAAAACTTCCGCCCAGCGCTTTGAAGGCATTCAGGCCGAATCTTTGAGATTCATCCTTTATAAGAAGAGAAGAAAGTCCCAGACTGGAGGCAAGCCCGTCAAGAGAGAACAGAGGGGTGGGCCGGTAGCCGGGAATGGTACTGTGAAAATGCTGTGCCTGTTCCAGTACCTGGGAACTGGTCAGAGCCAGATGGACGTCAGGGATTGCTGACGGTTGCTGGAGATAGGATTGAATAGACATACAAAACCCCTTTCTTCGTACCTGCATGATATTGGTAAGGAGAGTATAAACCAGATTGCAGAGACAGGCAAGAGATGGTATGTTATCTATGGAACAAATTTTGCCAGATTAGATGGGAGACGAAATGATATGACGCTGATGCAGTTAAACTATATCATAACGATAGCCAGGACTGGATCCATCAATAAAGCGGCAGAGGAGTTGTATGTTTCACAGCCGTCCCTGACCAGTTCAGTCAAAGAACTGGAAAAGGAACTGGGGATCGTGTTGTTTCACCGCAGCGGAAGAGGGGTGACTCTTACCGCCGATGGTGAGGAATTCCTTTTATATGCCAGACAGCTTTACGGACAGTATGAATCAATCCTGGATAAATATGGAAAAAATGGGACGTTGAAGAAGAAATTCGGCGTCTCCACACAGCACTATTCCTTTGCGGTAAAAGCTTTCGTAGACATGGCAAAACAGTTTGATATGTCCAAATATGAGTTTGCAATCCGGGAGACAAAGACGGATGAGGTGATCCGGGATGTGGGAGCCTTAAGAAGCGAGATCGGGATCCTGTACCTCAATGATTTTAACAGAAAAAGTATTGAGAAGCTGTTAAGGTCGGCAGACCTTGAGTTTCATCACCTGATCGACTGCAAGGCCTATGTCTATCTCTGGAAGCAGCATCCACTGGCAGGGGAAGCGTCCATTTCTTTTGAACAGCTGCAGGACTATCCGTGCCTGGCATTTGAACAGGGAGACAACAGTTCTTTTTATCTGGCCGAAGAGATTTTATCAACCAACGAATATCCCAGGCTGATTCGTGCAAATGACCGGGCGACGATGCTGAATCTGATGGTAGGCCTGAACGGATATACGCTCTGTTCAGGGATCATCTGTGAGGAACTGAATGGAAATGAATTTGCTGCAGTTCCGTTCCGGGACGATGAGAGGAACCCCAACAGTGTCATGGAGATCGGATATATTGTAAAGAAGCATATGATGTTAAGCGATATGGGAGAAAGGTATATTCAGGCGTTGGAGGAATATCTGAGACAGGAATAGGCGATTTCTGATAACTTTTCTCACTTGCAGGGATTCCGCTTGTGGGATCCCTGTTTCTCTGCTATGATGATAACGGTGTTAGCACACACTGTTATCTCGCGAGTGTTTCATCTGTAAATTCATCAAATGGCAGGGAAGGAGGTGATCTGCCATGGGAGAAGATTGTTCGACACTGGAGCGAATCTTTGAGGCCGCCCGGGAAGAATTTCTGGAAAAGGGATTCCAGGGAGCATCTCTTCGGAAGATCGTGAAGAATGCCGGAGTGACCACCGGGGCTTTTTACCGCTATTATCCGACGAAAGAAGCGCTTTTTGACGCGCTGGTAAAGCCTCACGCAGATGCAGTCATGGGCTTTTTCGAGAAAGGCCTTACGACGATCCGGGAACTGCCGGCCGAAGAGCAGACAGGGGCTATGTCTGCTGCCACTGAGGACTGTATGGAAAAAATTCTGAATTATGTATATGACCACTATGAGGAGTTTAAGCTTCTGATATGCGCGTCAGGAGGTACGGTCTATGAAAACTTCATCCACGAGATGACGGAAAAGGAAGTAGAGGCCACCTACCGCTATATCGAAGCCATGGAATCCATCGGGCATCCCATGCCCCAGATCGACCGGGAACTGTGCCATATGATCGCCAGCGGACTGTTTTCCGGAATGTTCGAGATGGTGGTTCATGATATGGAAAAAGAGGCGGCCAAGGAACGGATCCGGCAGCTTCGAGAATTCCATACCGGAGGATGGATGCGGATCATGGGCGTCAGCTTTGACTGATGCAGAAAGGGAAAAGGAACAGGGAGAAATCCCTTTTTCTTTTCATTGATAGTTAGTTAAAACTAATCAAAAAAACGACGAAAAGGAAAGAGACGGGAGGGATTGTTCTTGGAAGGAAAGAAAGAAAAGCAAAAGTCGCCGATTGCCTGGGTTATGAGCTTTGCCGGAACGCACAAAGGGCTGTATACGGTAAGTGTACTGGCGGCTGTCGTGGGAGTGATCTGCGGAATTGTTCCGTATTTTATCATGGGCGATATGGTCGGCAGGCTGGTGGCAGGAGATAAAAACTGGCAGGGATATCTGACGGCCGGACTTATTATGGCGGCGTTCTGGACGGGAAGAGTGGTTTTTCACAGTATTTCTACCACCTGTTCCCATAAAGCTACTTTTCATGTGCTGGCAGAACTTCGAAGACAGATGTGTGATAAACTCTCCAGGGTACCCCTGGGATATGTCAAAGACATGTCGTCCGGCACCTTGAAAAATATTATGATGGAGCGTACAGACAGTATCGAGACTACACTGGCACATATCCTGCCGGAGTTTACGGGCAATATCCTGGCACCGGTGCTGGTATTTGTCTACATGCTGACCATCGACTGGCGGATGGCGCTGATTTCGCTGATCACGGTGCCGCTGGGACTTTTATTCTACTCTATGATGATGATCGGATATGAAGAAAATTATCAGAATGTACTGGTTAAAACGAAGACGCTGAACGATACGGCGGTGGAATATATCAACGGCATCGAGGTCATCAAGGCCTTTGGAAAGGCGAAAAATTCTTATGACCGGTTTGTAACCGCGGCAAAAGAAGGAGCCTCCTGCTATGTTGAATGGATGCGGAAGTGCAATATCCCTTTTTCGCTGGGAATGGTGGTGATTCCCTGTACGGCGCTTACGGTCCTGCCTTTCGGCGGGATGTTTATCCGGAACGGAAGTTTGTCTCCGGTAGATTTTATTATGATCATCCTGCTCTCGGTGGGACTGATCCAGCCGCTGATCACCTGTATGTCTTATACCGATGATATCGGGAAGCTTAGGACCATCATCGGGGAAGTGACAGGCATCCTGACCCAGAAAGAGCTGGTACGACCGGATGAAGATGAAGAAATTCCCGGGGATGATTCGGTGACACTGGAAAATGTTCATTTTGCCTATCGTGACAAGGAAGTCCTCCACGGCATCAATATGGAAATCCCGTCGGGGAGCGTGACTGCGCTGGTAGGCCCGTCGGGTTCCGGAAAGTCTACCATTGCCAAGCTGATCGCCTCTTTGTGGGACGTAAAAGAAGGCAGTATCCGTATCGGCGGCGCAGATATACGGCAACTGTCTCTCCAGGGATATTACCGGCGAGTGGCCTATGTGTCCCAGGACAATTATCTGTTTGACGATACAATCCGGGAGAACATCCGGATGGGACGGCTGTCTGCCACGGACGAAGAGGTGGAAGAAGTGGCGAAAAAGAGCGGCTGCCACGAATTTATCATGCAGCTGGAACATGGGTATGATACGGTCTGCGGAGGAAGCGGCGGCCATCTCTCCGGCGGAGAGCGGCAGCGGGTAGCCCCCGCCACGGGCCTGCTCAAGCGCAATATGCTAAAGGCCGCTCCGATTGTCATCCTGGATGAGGCTACCGCCTATACGGATCCCGAGAATGAGGCGGTGATCCAGGCTTCGGTGGCAAAGCTTGTCCGTGGCAAGACCCTGATTGTTATTGCGCACCGTCTGTCCACGATCTGCGATGCAGACAGGATTTTTGTCATCCGGGACGGCCGGGTGGAAGCAGAAGGCACCCACCAGGAGCTGCTGGCCAGGGGAGGTCTTTATAAGGATATGTGGGAAGCGCATATTGCGGTGAAAGACCAGGCAGAGAAAGGGGGAAAGGGAGATGCTTAAAATCTTAAATAAATTTTTTCATTTCTGCGGAGGAAAGAACCAGAAAAAATTCTATCTGTCTATCCTGCTGGGTGTGTTCATGGCATTGTTTGAGGCGCTAAAGATCCCGGCCATTGTGCTGATGCTGGATGCGGTTATCAAAGGGAGGGTGACGACGGCGGTGATCTGGCAGTGTTTTGGCATCTGCCTGATGAGTGTGATCGGTGGTTTTATTGTAAAATATTTCAATACGATGCTGCAGTGTGAGGCAGGTTATGATACGGCGGCAGGGAAACGGATCCAGATTGCAGAGCATCTCAGGTATCTGCCTATGGGATATTTTAATAATAACAGTATGGGGTACATTACCTCTGTGACCACGAATACCATGGAGAGCCTGGGGGATGTGGCCACCCGGGTGGTCATGCTGACGACCCAGGGGGTGCTGACCACCCTTCTGATCGCAGTGATGCTGCTGTTTTATGACTGGAGGATTGGTCTTACGGTGCTGGCAGGGCTTTTGTTGTTCCTTCTGGTCAACAGCCGGATGCAGAAGAAGTCGGAAACCATATCTCCGAGAAAAATCGCGGCGGATTCCAGCCTGGTGGAAAAACTACTGGATTATATCCAGGGAATCCTGGAAGTACGCTCTTACCATCTGACCAGCTCCCAGAGCAGGAAGCTGAATGCTGCGATTGACGAGAATGAGGACTGCAACTTTGCTCTGGAAAAGACTTTTATCCCCTATATGTGCCTGCAGAATTTTGTCACCAGGATGACAGGGGTGGCGATGACGCTGCTGTCGATCTGGTTTTATCTCCAGGGAAGTATGGATCTGATCGTATGTATTGCTATGATGATCTGTTCTTTTATCGTATATTCCAGCCTGGAGTCAGCCGGAAACTATTCGGCTCTCCTTCGGACGGTGGATGTCAGTGTGGATAAGGCCAGCGAAATCCTGGAACTGCCGCCTATGGATATCGAGGGGACAGACCTGGAGCCAGAGAACTATGATATCGATGTGCAGGATATTGTGTTTTCCTATGACAAACGCAGGATCATCGACGGGATTACGGTTCATATCCCGGAGCGGACCACGACGGCCATTGTAGGGCCGAGCGGAGGAGGAAAGACCACGCTCTGCCATCTGATTTCCCGGTTCTGGGATGTAGATGCAGGGTGTGTGAAGCTGGGAGGCACGGATGTGAAGGAATATAGCATGGACAGTCTGATGAAAAATTTCAGTTTTGTGTTCCAGAATGTCTATCTGTTTCAGGATACGGTTGCCAACAACATCCGGTTCGGGCGAAAGGATGCGCCGATGGAGCAGGTGATCGACGCGGCAAAGAAAGCATGCTGCCATGACTTTATCATGGCGCTGCCGGACGGCTATGATACGCTGATCGGAGAAGGCGGCGCCTCGCTGTCCGGGGGCGAGAAGCAGAGAATCTCCATTGCCAGAGCTATGATGAAGGATTCCCCTGTCATTATCCTGGACGAGGCAACAGCCAATGTAGATCCGGAAAATGAAAAAGATCTGGTGGATGCTATCGAAGCGCTGACCAGGGAAAAGACCATCCTGATGATCGCCCACCGGCTGAAGACCGTCCGGTCAGCGGACCAGATCCTGGTAGTGGATCACGGCCGTATCGTACAGCAGGGGTGTCATGACAGTCTGATGAAAGAGGATGGCATTTACAAGAGATTTGTAGAGGCAAGAAAACTGGCCGCCGGCTGGAAGCTGTAAAGATTTGACAACCCTGGTGACAGAGGCTATAATAGTACCGGAAGCCGGTTCTGGCCGGCGCAAGAGAAAAGAAAGAGGGTTAATGGAATGGGAAGATATTATCAGTTATCAAAGTCGATCACAGAGGAGATGGCCGCTGAGATCCTGCGGGAGATTCAGGAGATGGAGGATGTAGAAAAGGCTGAACTGAAAGAGGATAATACAAAGCTTCTCGTAAAGACAGCAGAAGAAAAGTATCCGGAAGTTATGACCCGGATCGTCAACATCTCCAGAAGAATCGGCAAAGGCTGTGACTTGTCGTTCTGTGGATTTGAAGTATAGGAAACTGTGAAAGGAAACTGTGAAGGGGCTGTCGCACTAAATAATTAGTGCGGCAGCACTTTTTTGCAGAGAATAAG
>USDK01000016.1 GCA_900553355.1 uncultured Lachnospiraceae bacterium | reverse complement strand
AAAGGTTCTCTGAATATCCTTCATTCTGGAGATCAGAATCATGTATCCCATAAACAGACCCAGCTTCACAAACGCTTCCACAATGGTAACCACCACTTCCGAAGCGCCTACTTTACGGCAAAGACTGGCCAGTGCATAAGGAAGCAGCATAAAGGCTGCAATGGAAATTACAATAGAAATGGCTACAGTTACATAGAGCAAGGCTTTAAATGCCTTGTCCTCTTTTTTCTTCTTGGCTTTCAGTTCTTCTGGAGAAAGAGCAGCATTCTTCCTGGTCTCTTCCTCGTCCTCCTCATCACCTGCAATTTCAGCTGAATACATAAGGCATTTCGTTCCGGTTACCAGAGAATCGATAAAGCTTACCATTCCGCGGATGATCGGTTTCCGCCAGATCCTGGCTTTCCCGAAAATGCATTTATAATCTTCCACTTTTACTTCAATTTCTTTATCAGGACGTCGTACTGCAATGGAGTATTTATCCTTATGGCGCATCATAATGCCTTCCATTACAGCTTGTCCACCGATATTGGATGGTTTCATTTTATCCTCCAGTTACAAAGAAAGGTTGAGATTTCCCAACCTCAACCTTCTCATTCAGTAATATTCAAATTATTTATTCAGACCGTATTTCTCATTGAACTTATTGATACGTCCACGAGCCTGACTAGCTTTCTGCTGTCCTGTATAGAACGGATGACATTTGGAGCAGATTTCTACGTGGATGTCCTGCTTGGTAGATCCTGTTACAAAAGTATTACCGCAGTTGCAGGTTACAGTTGCCTGATAGTAATTCGGATGGATTCCTTCTCTCATGATTTTCACCTCTCTATATTTATTCTATTTTATTTGCGTTGAATCTGACGAATTCACACTTTACACAGCCTATTGATTATAGCATGGGGTTCTGAGAAATGCAAGTTATTTATAAAAATTTCTAAAACTAATCCCAGATAATATTCTGCACGGTGTTTTTTGTGAACATTACAATTTCTGTTTTTTTACCATTTGCACAAATTCAGCATTATTTGCAGTACGTGCAAACATGTTCAGGATCTGTTCCACTGCCTCATCAGACTTCATTCCGTTAAGAGCCTTTCGCATAATATATACAGCTTCCTGCTCGTCTTTGCTCAGAAGCAGATCTTCTCGTCTGGTACCGGATTTCTGAATGTCGATGGCCGGGAAAACCCGTTTCTCCTGAAGCTTGCGGTCAAGAACAAGCTCCATATTGCCGGTTCCTTTGAATTCCTCATAGATGACATCATCCATCTTGCTTCCGGTATCCACAAGGGCTGTCGCCAGGATGGTAAGGCTTCCTCCCTCTCTCATATTCCGGGCTGCTCCAAAAAAGCGCTTCGGCATGTGGAGAGCTGCAGGATCCAGACCTCCGGACAGTGTCCTTCCTGATGGCGGAACAGTCAGATTATAGGCTCTTGCCAGCCTGGTGATACTGTCCAGAAGGATCATTACGTCTTTTTTATGCTCCACAAGCCTCTTGGCTCTCTCGATCACCATCTCCGACACCCGTTTATGATGTTCGGGAAGCTCATCAA
This sequence comes from uncultured Lachnospiraceae bacterium, assembly GCA_900553355.1. Taxonomy (GTDB): domain Bacteria; phylum Bacillota; class Clostridia; order Lachnospirales; family Lachnospiraceae; genus Merdimonas. The sequence continues at coordinate 46,929 of USDK01000016.1, read as the reverse complement.
AAGTGGAGTAAATTACTTCTACATTCTCTCCTTCGATCGTCTCCTTGATATCCGTCACTTCCTCCGGCCGTTCGTCGATCAGCAGGATGAGAAGATGGATCTCCGGATTATTCTTCCTCACGGACAATGCCACCTGCTTTAACAGTGTGGTCTTACCGGCTTTCGGCGGAGATACGATCATCCCTCTCTGCCCTTTTCCGATCGGAGACAAAAGATCCACGATCCGCATAGCCGTGCTGGTCCGTCCTGACTCCAGGCGCAGCCTCTCATTTGGGAAGATCGGCGTCATATCTTCAAAATTAGATCTGCGGACCGCCTTCATCGGATCGATCTCGTTGATCTTTGTAAGATATAAAAGTGCGCTGAACTTTTCCTGCTGTGTCTTGATCCTGGTATGTCCTTCCAGGATATCCCCTGTCTTCAGGTTAAACTTACGGATCTGGGAGGGAGACACATAGACGTCATTCTCCCCTGGCAGATAATTGGCACTCCGGATGAACCCATATCCGTCCGGCAGAACCTCCAGGATCCCATGAGCCTTTACTCCGCTGTCCAGCTTGTCAATGTCATGGATATCTTTATCCCCTGTATTGGCCGACATCTCTTTGACTGTCTCTCTCTCAGCCTGCTTTTCCTTTTCGTCTTCTTCCAGCATGCGCTCGATCACCTCTGCCTTTTTCATCGCAGAAACGCCCTTCAATCCTCTTGCCTTCGCAAGATCCTTCAAGGTCGCCAGAGGCAGTGATTCATATTTTTCTCTCATGATTTCTATCCTTTCTATATCTTCGCTTCAATGATGCTTTTCATTTTTCTATCTATAAGTTCGGGATACAATGTCGATACGACTTGAAATAAATACAAAGGTATTATACTACAAAGGTATCTCTTTTTAAAGACTTTTTTTATTGAAATGCCAGATTTGTAATGGTATGATAAAATGCAGATATGAAAAAGCAATGGAATGAAAAAAGATATCATTCTCTGGACTATGAGCTGCGCTCAACATTCGGAGAAAAATTTTATAAAATTTCACTGGATGGAAACATGACCTGCCCGAACCGGGACGGCACTTTGGGGACCCGGGGCTGTATCTTCTGCAGTCAGGGAGGTTCAGGGGATTTTGCCGAGGACCGGTGTCTGTCTGTTACAGAACAGATTGACCGGGGAAAAGCCCAGACTGCCGCCAAATATCATGGGGATGGGTACATCGCTTATTTTCAGGCATACACCAACACCTACGCACCTGTGGACAGGCTGAGACGCCTGTTCTCTGAAGCCATCGTTCATCCGGATATCCGCATCCTCTCCATTGCCACCAGGCCAGACTGCCTGGAGGATGATGTGCTGGATCTTCTGGCTGAATTAAATCAGGTCAAGCCCGTCTGGGTGGAACTGGGACTACAGACGATCCATGAGGCAACCGCCTGTCTGATCCGTCGGGGTTATCAGCTTCCTGTGTTTGAAAATGCCGTCTCCCGTCTCCGTGCCAGAGGCCTTACCGTGATCGTCCATACGATCATCGGCCTCCCTGGAGAAGACTTATCAATGAATCTCGACACAGTCCGGTATCTGAACACTCTGGACATCCAGGGGATCAAATTTCAGCTTCTGCACGTACTGAAGGGCACAGACCTGGCCGTCCTTTATGAAACGGAACCGTTTCATCTGCCTTCCATGGAGGAATACATCGAAATTCTCAGCAGATGTCTTGTCATCCTCCGGCCGGATATCGTCATCCACCGGCTGACCGGAGACGGACCCAGAGATCTTCTGATCGCTCCTGAGTGGTCTCTCGACAAACGCCGGGTACTGAATCAGCTTCAGCATTATCTAAAAGAACATGACCTGTGGCAGGGAAAGGAGTTTTTACATGACGTCCACATTTAAATTATATAAACTGATCATTTTATACATGTTGAACAAGGTGGATTTTCCACTGACAAACTCACAGATTTCAGAGTTTATCTTAGATGAAGGATACACGACTTATTTTAAGCTCCAGCAGGCGCTTTCCGAGCTTATTGAGTCCGGCTTTATCCGGGAGGAATCCACCCACAGCCGTACCTTCTATCACCTGACGGAAGAGGGCTCCGAGACACTTCACTTTTTTAAGAACGATATCTCTCCTGCTATTCAGCATGATATCGACACCTTCTTAAAAGAGAAGAAATACGAATTAAAAAACGAAGTCTCTGTGAAATCGGACTACTACCGCAATACCAACCGGGAGTATTCTGTCCATTGTCAGGTACTGGAACAGGGCGTTCCTCTCATCGATCTGACAGTGACTGCCCCTACAGAAAGCGAGGCCGAGACGATTGCCAACAACTGGCAGCAGAAAAATGAAGAAATCTATGCTGCTATCATGGCCCAGCTTTTATAGCAGAAATTCGCTCATTACATAATTGCTGACATCGATCCCCAGCTCTGTCAGCCGTACAAAATCTCCGGATGATTCCAGGAGATTTTTTTCGTACATACTCTCCAGCACGCTTCCATAGACTGCTTCCATCTCACAGCCAAACAACTGCCGGAACTTATCCTTTGATACCCCTTCCATTTTACGCAGTCCTAAAAACATATACTCTTCCATCTGATCCTCCCGGGACAGGGAAGTCTTTTCCTCCCCTTCATTCCACCGCTGGTTATCGATCAGCGACGCTGCCCCGGCTCCGATCCCCAGATATTCCGTCCGTTCCCAGTATCCCAGATTATGGCGGCACTCATAGCCTGGCCTGGCATAGTTGGAGATCTCGTACCTTTCATATCCATATTCTCGCAGGATTTCCTTTGTACGATGATACATCCTGCGGTCTGTTTCCTCATCCGGAAGATCTTCTTCATGCCCTTCCTTTCTGCTGCCATGTTCTCCATACATTTCGTAGAAAGGCGTTCCCTCCTCGATGATCAGACCATAGGCAGAAATATGTTCCGGACCAAGCCCGGCTACCGTCTTAAGACTTTCTTCCCAGCTTTCCAGAGTCTGCCCCGGGATCCCGGACATCAGATCCACATTAATATTTGTAAATCCCGCATCTCTCGCCTGCCGGAAGCTTTCCAGGAACTCCCCGAAGCTGTGGATCCTTCCGAGGCACCGAAGTTCTTCTTCCTTCGTAGACTGCAGCCCCAGACTGAGCCGGTTGATTCCAAGCCTTCTGTATCCCTGAAGCTTTTCCAGGGAAAGAGTTCCGGGATTTGCTTCCACCGTAAATTCCACATCCGGATCCATCTCAAACGTGCTCTTCAAGGCCTTTACGATCCCCTCCATCTGCCGGGAAGAAAGAAGAGACGGCGTTCCTCCGCCGATAAAGATGCTGACAACATGATAAGCCTTCGCCAGATTCCGGTAAGACCGGATCTTCTGACAAAGGCTCTCCACATAATCCTGCCGCTCCCTTAACGATGCCGGAGCGGACAGGAAATCACAATATTTACATTTCTGTACACAAAACGGTATATGAAGATATAATTCTAAAGGTCTCATTACTTATCATCCAGCTTCAATACGCTCATAAATGCTTTCTGAGGGATTTCTACATTGCCCACCTGGCGCATCCTCTTCTTTCCTTCCTTCTGCTTTTCCAGAAGCTTTTTCTTTCGGGTGATGTCGCCGCCGTAACATTTTGCCAGCACGTCTTTACGCATAGCCTTTACCGTCTCTCTGGCGATGATCTTGCTGCCAATGGCCGCCTGGATCGGAATCTCAAAGAGCTGTCTTGGAATCTCCTCCTTCAGTTTCTCGCACATCTTTCTTCCACGCTCATAGGCAGTATCTGCATGGACGATAAAGGACAAAGCGTCCACCTCTTCTTTATTGATCAGAATATCGAGTTTTACCAGATCCGACTGTACATAACCGTCCATCTCATAATCAAAGGACGCATATCCTCTGGATCTGGATTTCAGCGCGTCAAAGAAATCATAGATGATCTCGTTGAGCGGAAGGTGATAGCGCAGCACTGCGCGGGTCTCTTCCATATATTCCATGCCGTCATAGACGCCTCGTCTTTCCTGGCACAGTTCCATGATTGCCCCGATAAACTCTGACGTCACCATGATCTCCGCCTTTACGATCGGCTCCTCCATATATTCGATCTCAGAAGGATCCGGCAGATTCGAAGGATTGGTCAGTTCGATAACTTCGCCGTTGGTCTTATGAACCTTATAGATAACACCCGGAGCTGTCGTCACCAGATCCAGATTATACTCCCTCTCCAGACGCTCCTGGATGATCTCCAGATGCAGAAGTCCCAGGAATCCGCAGCGGAAACCAAATCCCAGAGCAACAGAAGTCTCCGGCTCAAACTGAAGAGAAGCATCGTTAAGCTGCAGCTTTTCCAGGGCATCTCTCAGATCCGGATACTTGGCTCCGTCAGCCGGATACATCCCGCAATACACCATGGGATTCACCTTCTTATAGCCGGGCAGCGGCTCGGCGCAGGGATGTTCCGCATTGGTGATCGTATCTCCCACCCGGGTATCCTTTACATTTTTCAGACTGGCCGTGATATAACCTACCATTCCGGCTGCAAGCTCCTCGCAGGGAATAAACTGTCCGGCTCCAAAATAGCCAACTTCTACAACCTCCGCCTTTGCCCCGGTTGCCATCATACGAATTGGCGTCCCTTTTTTCACACGGCCTTCTTTGATCCGGCAGAACACGATCACGCCCTTATAAGAATCGTACAGGGAGTCAAAGATCAGAGCCTGAAGAGGAGCATCCGGATCTCCTTCGGGTGCGGGAATCTTCTCCACAATCTGCTCCAGCACCTCTTCTACATTCTGCCCTGTCTTCGCCGAGATCCGCGGGGCATCCTCCGCCTCGATTCCGATCACATCCTCAATCTCTTCGATGACCCGGTCTGGATCGGCACTTGGCAGGTCGATCTTATTGATCACGGGCATAACATCCAGATCATGATCAAGGGCCAGATAGACATTGGCCAATGTCTGGGCTTCCACGCCCTGAGCCGCATCCACTACCAGGATGGCGCCGTCGCAGGCTGCCAGACTTCTGGACACTTCATAGTTAAAATCCACATGCCCCGGCGTATCGATCAGATTAAAAATATATTCTTCCCCGTCTTTCGCCTGGTAGACCGTCCGGACTGCCTGGGCTTTGATCGTAATGCCTCTCTCCCGTTCCAGATCCATGTTGTCCAGTACCTGAGACTGCATCTCACGGCTGGTCAAAAGGCCGGTCATCTCTATGATACGGTCTGCCAGGGTGGATTTCCCATGATCAATATGCGCGATAATACAAAAATTCCGTATATTCTTCTGCTCTATTCCTGCCACTTATTTTTCTTCCCTTTCCGTTTATCAATTTCGTACAGCGTAGTATATCACATCCCGCTGTTCTTTACAATGAAAAGTTCTACACTCATCCGGTCGTTCAGCCGTCCGGTTTTTACCATTTCTTCCGTATCTGCAGCCTCCTCCAGGATGCTTCTCAACTCCGCTTCTCCAAACGCCCGGCACTGCTGCATGTATTTTCCTGCCACAAAAGGATGAAGCTTTGCCTCTTTTGCGATCTGGGACTTCTCATATCCCCGGCGCATCAGATCCTTTACTTCCATAAGAAGCTTAAACTGACGTACCAGAAGATACAGGATCCGCATCGGCGGCTCCTTTAATGCCAGAAGATCATAGTAAAGGTCCAGCGCCTTCTTCTGCTGCTTTAAGGCCACTGCTTCCACCATGGCAAAGATCTGGCTGGTGATATGATTGGTGCAGATTTCATCAATGTCCTGAACAGTCACTTCACTTCGCCCCATCGTGTAGGAAAACAACTTTTCCATCTCCTGCTCCAGGGCCTCCATATCTGTCCCTGCCCGGCTGATCAGATGCCGCGCCGCAGATTCCCGGATCTGCTTTCCTTCCCGTTTCATCGTTCCGGCGATCCAGTATAAAAGTGTCTTCTCATCCTGTCTTCCAAGCTCCACAGCCCGGCCCTTATCCTTTACCGCCTTGTACAGCTTTCCTCTTTTATCCACTTCCTGTTCCACAAACAGAAAACATGCCGTCTCTGGCATGTTCTTGATATAGTCGGCAAGCTCCGGTGACGCGGTCTTGAAAAAACCGGAATTTTCCACCACGATCAGTCTTCTGTCCGCAAAGAAAGGCATCGTTTCCGCCAGATCGATCAGCTCGCCCGGATTGATTCCCTTTCCTTCATAATAGGCATAGTTCATCCGGTCCCCGTCCGGGAACATTCCTTCTGTGATCTTATCTTTATACTGCTTTTTTAAATAGGCCTCCTCCCCATAGAGGAGGTAGGCCTGTTTGAAAGTTCCCGACTTAATGTCTTCATTTAAGCTTTTCATAAATTATCTTACCAAATCTCTTGTGATCTCCGCAAGTGAATGGACTCCGCACATCGCCATTGCATCTGAAAGCTCAGAAGAAAGCTTCTCTACCAGAGCATTCACTCCATCTGCAGCTCCGCCGTATACGGCTGTCACGAACGGACGTCCGATCAGGACCGCATCTGCCCCCAGTGCCAGAGCTTTTAAGATATCAACACCAGAACGGATGCCTCCGTCCACAAAGATCTTCATGTCTTTTCCCACTGCTTCGGCAATCTCCGGAAGTACCTCCGCTGTCGGCGGGCACTGATCCAGTACACGTCCGCCATGGTTGGATACAACAATGGCAGAAGCGCCTGCTTCCTTTGCCTTCAGCGCACCTTTCACCGTCATGATCCCCTTCAGGATGAAGGGTACTCCTGCAGCCTGTACGACTTCCTTCAGTTCTTCTACAGACTTGCTTCCTGCTGGCGGCGTCTGGTTTTTCAGGAACGGAAGACCTGCTGCATCAATGTCCATAGCTGCGGCAAATGCTCCAGAGCCTTTCACCAGGGCAAACTTTTCTTTTAAGGTATTAATATCCCACGGTTTGATGGTCGGGATTCCTTTTCCGCCTGCCGCTTTGATCGCCTGCGTTGCCCCTTCCATAACGGCCGGATTTGTGCCGTCTCCGGTAAACGCGGCAATTCCTGCCTCTGCACAGGCAGATACCAGGATGCTGTTATACTCCAGATCATCATATTTGTCACCATAGTGCAGCTTCATGGCTCCTACCGGTCCTGCAAACACAGGATATCTGAAAGTCTGTCCAAACAGTTCAAACGTGGTATCCACCGGTTTATTTTCACAGATGGTATCCATGTTGATACAAAGCTTCTGCCATGCATCATAGTTCTGGATCGCTACCGTCCCGGTCCCCTTCGCGCCAGGTCCCGGCACCTTGTTGCCGCATGCCTTTCCGTTACACACCGGACAGGCCTTACAAAACGGACCAATACATGTCCTTGCATTCTCCAATACTTCTTGATACGTCATCTTACTTTACCTCTTTTCCGTCATGTCTTCGACATCTCTCTATGTACAGACCTTAGTCTGTCCCTTTAATAGTATACTGAATTTTCATTTCAAATTCAACCACTTGTATAGTAACTGCTCCCAGATTCTGCGTAGAACAGATGCAGGCTCCGGCTTCTTTCAGCCGTTCCAGTGTCTCCGGATGAGGATGGCCGTACCGGTTTTCCCTCCCCGCTGAAATCACGGCATACTGAGGCTTTACAATTTTCAGGAATTCCTCTCCCGTAGAATTTTTTGACCCGTGATGCGCTGCCTTCAACACCTCCCAGGATGTGTCTGCATATCCTCTGGCAAGCTTATCTGTCAATGCCGCCTCCCCCTTTCCCTCTATATCTCCGGTCAGCAGCATATCAAATCCCCGGTATTGTAAAGCCAGCACAAGGGAGGCGGCATTTCCCGGCTCCGGGATTTCCTCTTCCTCTGCAGGACCTCCCGGCCCAAGACAGGTGAAGACAAGACCATTTTTTTCGATTGTCTGGTCTTCCTCCATGACATAAACAGAAGTTCCGCAGTCTTCTGCCAGGCGGCCCAGCTCTTCCAGGCGCTCATCCCACACATCTTTTTCCGGGAGTACCAGTGCTTTGATCCTTACACCGATCTTTTGTCTTTTCAGGAGTTCTTCCACCCCGTTTACATGATCTTCATCTCCGTGAGTGATCCACACATAGTCCAGGCATCCGGTTCCCTGAGACTTTAAAAAAGGCTCCATCCGATACCTGCCCACCTGGCTCACATCACTGCTTCCGCCGTCCACCAGGAACGTATCTCCTTGCGGTCCTCGGATAAAAATGGAGTCTCCCTGCCCTACATCCAGAAAAGTGACCGATAACACTCCCCGTTCTCCAACCCTTCCGGCTAATACCAGGACTCCGATCCCATACAGGAAGAGCATTCCGGCTTTCTTATATTTCTTCCACAGGAAAAAAGAAAGAAGCAGCACTCCGTAATAGACTGCTATCTGCCACAGTCCGGGACACCCTGCCACCCACCTGGCTCCAGGAAGAGCCAGCATCCATTCACAGCTTTTCTCAAACAGCGCAAGGATCAGGCCACAGACCTTCAGTACCAGGCCGCCTGCTGCCGGAAATGGCAGACATGCCGCACTTCCTGCCATGCCAAGTACAAGGAGCACCGAGGTCAGCGGCACCACAAAAAGATTCAAAAGCGTCGAATAGATGGGAAATTCAAAGAAATAATAGAGAAGAACAGGAAGCAGCATCAGATTGACACACAGACTGGCCCACAGTCCCTGAAAAGGAAGCCCCTGAAATTCAAGCAGCAGCAGGATCATTGCCAGTACGGCCAGAAACGACAGCCAGAACCCTCCGTCATACAGGTACAGAGGTCTCCAGAAAAGTACGGCTGGCGCCCGAAAAACCCAAGGCCCCGGCCTGTATCAGGCTGCCGCCGAAACAGCCAGTGCCGTCGGCGCGTCATAATGCCTCCCGGTCATGTCGGCGCCCACCCGGAACAAAAACATAATAAGGGACCTCACCACCGAGACGGTAAAACCAATCATCAACACATAAATCATCAGAATCAGGATCCCCGCAAAGCCTGAAATGCCATAGGAACCTGCACACCGTCTGAGGATCCGATAAGTCCCAAGCCCCAGAAAAGACAGATGAAGTCCTGATATGGCAAGAATATGGCCGATGCCGCTGGCCTGATACAGGGATTTTACCTCTGCATCCATCCCGGACTTTTCTCCCAGCATCATGGCGGCAAGTGCCGAACCATCTTCTGCTCCCATGTACTGCTCCAGCATTTCCCTCCAGCCTGCACGGAACACAGCCAGTCCGTTCCTAAGCTTCCAGATACTGCCGTCTGTGATCCTAAGTCTGTCTGCCCAGATCAGGCCGTGAATATCCATCTTCTGATAATACAGCTTCTGGTCAAAATTTCCCGGATTTCTTGCCTCATCAAAGAAAGCGGTCTCTCCTGACACCTGTATTTTATTTCCGATTTTCACTTTTACTTCGGGATCTGTATAAACAAGAAGTTTGTTTTCATAGAACGATGTCTGATTCCATCGTATTGAACTGCCTTTTAGATAAATTGCCTGAACCTTCGTCTTCTGCTCCGTCTGATACACTGTACCACACACCGTGATTTCTTCTCCGGACGGGACATTCGTTTCCAGCGGCGACGGCTGAAGCTGGCGGACACACCGCTCTTTTCCAACCGTCACCCCCAGAATGATCACTGCCAGAAGCATCAGACAAAGGGTAAGCAGTGGTCTGTTTTTCAAGAATGATTCTCCTCCACAAGATCCAGATTTCTGGTCATAGGTTTACTAAGATCGACACGATTCATATATTGAATATTGCTCTCTCCATTGACCAGAATCTGCACCTGTCCTGCATTTCCGCCTTCCGTCACAGAATTGACGATGGCATAGACAGTCACCTTTGGATCTACGCCCGTCGAACTGTCCAGAAAGCCGTCATCCAGATTCACATAACAGATGCCGTCACGCACCGACACACCCAGCACCTGCGTCTCCGGAGGGATCACCGCACGTCCCTCTCCGGAGGACGGTCCTTTGATCAGCTGTTCTACGATCAGCTTTTCCACGGAAAGGCTGCTGTTATACCGGACGCTGACATTCTCCGCCGTCAGAGCATCTCCTTTTTCATTGGCAAAATATAAGGTCAGTTCTCCTGTCTGATAAGTGTGAAGGGAAGAGCCTGTATTCTGCACAAAATCATCCGGCGTCATATAACCGATCTCATTTCCGTCCGAATCCTTCAAAGGATCTGTCCCTATGAAAAAGGAGACCGCATCCACCCCTGATATCTGTCCCAGAGATTCTACAACCGCTGCCCTGAGCAGCACCTCTTCTGCCTTTGTCATCTTCAGATAATTATCATTAAACACCAGATCCAGCTTATCCCCGGACAAACTCCAGTCGCTGACCCGGACATTTTCAGGAAACGCACTTTTATAGTCGATGGAATCCGGTTCCTTCTTCATAGAAGCCAGGACATCCTCCACCTCTTCTTCCATGGAATCGCCCTTGATCTCATATGCTTCTCTCACCAGCCCGTCCCCGGCCAGATTGACAAAGCACAAGTAGGTGCCGTCGATCTTTTCCTGCTCTGTCTGCTCCTGTCCGCTACAGCCGAAAAGCAGAGCAAGGCATAGCACCAATGTAATTGCCGGATATATGATACGATATCTTTTCTTCATCAATATCCTCCTTATAATACATAAGTCAGTGGGATCCGGACGGTAAATGTGGTTCCCTCTCCAATCTGGCTGTATGCCTTGATCGCGCCACGGTGCATGACAACCGCGCTTCTTGCGATCGCAAGGCCCAGACCTGTCCCTCCGATTTCTCTGGAGTGGGACTTATCTACCCGGTAGAACCGTTCAAAAATATGCTCCATAGATTCTTCCGGGATCCCGATCCCGGAGTCGGCCACTTCCAGATAGAAGTATTTGTGGTCGGCATTCAAAGAGACATGAATCCATCCATCTTCTTTATTATATTTGATTGCATTTTCCACCAGATTTGAGATAGCAAGAGACAGCTTGACCTCATCAACCTCTGCGGTAACCGGACGGAAGCTTTCAAATACCACCTCAATATTTCTTGTCGCCGCAATAGGGCGAAGTCTCTTGAGAATCCGCTCCACCAGGGCGTTAATATTCTCCGAAGTAATATTCATGGTATTGGCAGTATTTGCCGTTTTATCCATTTTCACCAGAGACAACAGATCATTGATGATCTTATTCTCCCTCTCAATCTCCTCGGACAGATCCCCCATAAATTCTTTATACAGCTCCGGCGGCACTTCTTCCTGCGTCAGCAGAGAATCTGCCAGCACCTTCATAGAAGTCAGAGGGGTCTTTAGCTCATGGGAGACGTTGGAGACAAACTCCGTCCGGGAATCATCCAGCACCTTCATCCTTCCCAGCATCTTATTAAACGCATCTGATAAGGCTCTCGTCTCTGTATAGGCATATTCTTTCAGATAGTCATCGTCATAGCCTTCCGTCACCGCCGAAATAGATCTGGTGATCCGCTGGAACGGCTTGACCATCACAAATCCCAGAAGAAATGCCAGCACAAGCACCACCAGGGTCATGGTAATCCATGCCACAGTGGCTTTCCCTCCCAGCACACTTAAGTTATCCCCCACAGAATCCGTGGAAACGCTCACTAACAGCACGCCGATCACATTCTGCCCGGACGGATCGAAAACCGGAGACGTCACTTCAATATAATGATTCTCGTCATCATAATTGCTGGTCCCTGTGCCTTCCAGACAATGGATCACATCCTGGGATACAATCGTCTTCCCGATATCCATCTCATATGTATCTTCTTCCACCTGGAAATTCTGATCGATCACCAGTACGCGTCCATCATATATGTTGGACATCTGTACCAGTTCTGTCCGGACAGACTCGGCCGCCCGTCCGTTCAGAGAGCCGGCGCTGCCAAGCTGGTTGCATAGAATTGTACATTGATTCTGTATCTCGGCAGTCCGTACATCTACTGCCCGTGTCTCATAGCTGTTTAAGATCACAGCCTGCATAATAAGAGCCGGGACAGCCCCGGCCAGAGTCACCATAAGGATGATCCGGAACCGCAGGCTTCCCAGTATATTGTTCGTAAGATATTTCTTAACCCCTGAAATAATAACCAACACCCCATTTTGTATAGACATATTTCGGATCACTCGGATTGGTCTCGATCTTTTCTCTGAGTCTCCGGATATGTACGTCCACCGTTCTGGCATCGCCAGGGTACTCATAGCCCCACACGATATTCAGAAGATTCTCCCGGCTGTATACCTTTCCCGGATTGGTAGCGAGAAGCTCCAGAAGATCAAACTCCTTGGCTGTCAGATTAATCTCTTTCTCTCCGATCATCACCCGACGGCTCTCACAGTCGATCTTCATGTCCCCTTTGATCACCAGTTTTCCCCCGGCCTTCTCCTGATCCCGTTTTCCGGTGCGGCGCATGATCGCCTTGATCCGCGCTTTTACCTCAAGAATATTAAAAGGCTTGGTGATATAATCGTCAGCGCCATACTCCAGCCCCAGAATCTTATTCATGTCGTCATCCCTTGCGGTCAGCATAATAATCGGTACATCCGAATACTCCCTGATCTGCTGGCATACTTCAAACCCGTCATGCTTGGGAAGCATCACATCCAGCAGGATGATGTCGTAATGATTTTCCTTTGCCAGCTTCAGTGCCTCTTCTCCGTCATAGGCACAGTCAACCTCCATCCCGTCCTGCTCCAGGCTGAACCGGATTCCCTTTACGATTAACTTCTCATCATCTACCACCAATACATGTCTGCTCATTCAAGTCTCCCCTGTCAAACTTTTATTTTATCCTTGATCTTTTCAAATACACCCTCTTTTATTCCACTGATCTCCATCAGCTCTTCGATGCTTTGAAATCCTCCTTTTTCCTCCCGGTACTGAATGATAGCAGCCGCTTTCGCCTCTCCAATACCGGTCAGCGTCATCAGCTCTTCTTCTCCGGCTGTATTAATGTTGACTCTTCCATCATCCTGTCCGTACGTCTGCGGTGCCTGTAGTCCTCCAGATAATTCCTCTGCAGAAGGCACATAGATCTGCTGACCGTCCTCTGCCTGGGCTGCCTGGTTGAGTCCCTCCGGGGCCGCCTTCTCTGACAGTCCTCCGGCCGCCTGGATTGCTTCATACAGACGGCTCCCTTCCGGAAGTTCATAGACACCAGGATTTGCCACCTGGCCGCACACATGGACTACCACCGTCTTCTTTACATCAGAAGCATCCTGGGGCTCCCCTTCTTCTTCTGCACTCTCGTCCGCCTCTTCCTGAATCTGCGCCTCTGCCAGCACAGGTTCTTCCTTTGGAGAGCATCCGCACAGCAAAAAAACCGCTGCCAGAAAGGACAGAATGCCGCTTTTCTTCATTTTTCCCAGCATAAATATTCTCCTTTACAGTCTGTCGGAACTGTAAATACCCTGCTTATGCCTAGATAAAGCTATTGTACTATTTCCACTGGAAAATTGCAACTCCTATCAGAGCGATCACCATACCGATGACACGCCTCCACTCCAGAGGCTCTTTTTCTACCCCGAAAAGGCCTAATACCTCAATCACATATGCCACGATCAACTGGGACATAACAATAAAAAAAGCTGCTTTGGCAGGGCCGAGCTGCGCCATGCTCTTGATCACTGTCAGCGTAATCCCGGCTCCGATCACACCGCCCAGCAGCACGTATCTGGGCTCCACCTTTGCAATCGCGCCAAAGCTGTCTCTTCCCGCCACCAACCAGGCCGCCAGACATAAAAGCAGAGCGCTGAACTGAACCCATGCATTACTGACCCACATCCCCGTAGTCTTTGTCACCTGAGTATTAAAAACTCCCTGCACACTCATCAGCGCTCCGGAAAGAATTGCAATAAAAAAACCGATCATATCTGATACCTCCTCTATTTTACGGCTAGTATCTCCCATGACCGGCTTTTTTATGACTATAAGCACTTTTTCAGTTTTTCAATCATTTCGTCCACATTCTCTTTCGTGATGATCATCGGAGGCACGAAACGAATGACGTCACTTCTTGCCGTAATGATCACCAGTCCTTCTTCCATAGCCTTTGCAGTCACTTCTCCGGCAGGCTTTGAAAGGCGTATCCCCTGGATCAGCCCCGTACCTCTTCTTTCCAGCACAGTGTCACAGGTCTGTACAAGCTCATCCAGCTTCTTTGCCAGATAATCTCCCACTTCTTTTATATGGTCCAGAAGATGTTCCTTTTCAAAAATCTCCAGCGTTTTCGCTACTGCCGTACATACCAGCGGGTTGCCTCCGTAGGTGGTCCCGTGATCACCGGGCTCCAGAGAATATTCCGCCACAGCATCCGTCATGGCAAACGCTCCCACCGGCACGCCGCTTCCGATTGCTTTTGCCATGGACATCATATCCGGCTTTACGCCGTAATACTGCCAGGCAAACATCTGTCCGGTCCGTCCCATGCCGCACTGAATTTCATCAAACAGCAGCAGGATTCCTTCCTCGTCACAAAGTCTGCGGACTCCTTTCAGGAAATCCGGATCCGCCATGTTGATCCCGCCTTCTCCCTGAACAGGCTCCAGGATAATGGCGCAGGTCTGATCTGTCACCAAAGCTTTTACACTGTCCAGGTCATTAAATTTCGCAAATTTCACGCCAGGGATCAATGGCTCAAATGGCGCCCGGTAGGCCTCATGCTCCGTCACAGACAATGCTCCCATGCTTCTTCCATGAAAAGAATTTTCCATAGCGATAAATTCATACCGGCCGGTCCCTTTTTTCCAGGCATATTTTCTGGCTGCCTTCAGCATCCCTTCATTGGCTTCCGTTCCGCTGTTGGTAAAAAATACCCGGCCCATCCCACTGGCCTTTTTCAGTGCACCGGCTGCCGTACCGCAGGATGCATTATAAAACAAATTGGAAGTATGCACCAGCTGATCCACCTGATTCTTGATGGCTTCTGTCAGTTCCGGATTGCCGTATCCCAGTCCGCAGACCGCGATCCCGGCTGCAAAATCCAGATACTTCTTTCCTTCCGTATCATACAGGTATACGCCCTCTCCTCTGTCGAACACCACCGGGAACCGGTTATAGGTATGCACCAGGGCGGCCTCCGTATCTTTCATATATTGGTTCATCATACGATCATCTCCATCCTTTTATTCTCCGCTGTAAAACCGTTCCTCTGTATCATTCAGGATCGCCGTACCGATTCCTTTATTGGTAAAGATTTCCAGAAGCAGACAGTGCGGAATCCTTCCATCCAGGATATGTACTCTGGACACTCCATTTTCAATGGCGTCAATACAATTCTGAAGCTTTGGAAGCATACCTCCTCCGATATACCCCTGCTTCATCAGCTCTTCCGCTTCTGACACCCGAAGCTCTGAGATCAGGGTCTCCGGGTCATCCGGATCCTTATAGACTCCTTCAATATCTGTAAGAAAAGCCAGCTTTTCTGCTTTCATTGCCCTGGCAATGGCACAGGCCGCATCATCTGCATTGATATTATAAGTCTGGTATTCGTCATCCAGTCCGATAGGGCAGACGATAGGCAGGAAATCCTTCTCCAGGAGATCATAGAGAATATCGCCGTTGACTGCCTTGATATCGCCGACAAACCCGATATCTTCCCCGTCTGCATACTTCTTTTCAACAGTCAGAAGCTTTCCGTCTTTCCCACTGATACCGATAGCCCGCACGCCCAGGCTCTCCACCAGCTGCACCAGGCTCTTATTAACCTTGCCCAGCACCATCTCCGCCAGTTCCATCGTGGCTTCATCTGTCACCCGAAGGCCGTTGACAAACTCAGGCTCCATCCCGACTTTGCCTACCCATTTGCTGATTTCCTTGCCTCCTCCATGTACGATGATCGGTTTGAACCCTACCAGCTTCAGAAGCGTGACATCCTGGATCACTCTTTTTTTCAGTGTCTCGTCCACCATGGCGCTTCCGCCGTATTTCACCACGATAATCTTCCGGTTAAACCGCTGGATATAAGGCAGAGCCTCTATCAATACCTCTGCCTTGTCCAGGTATTTCTGCATACTCTTATTCATAAATCTCTGCTTCCTTCCCGGTGCCCACATCTTTGGCATCTCTGTTTTTTAGCTCCGATAATCTGCGTTGATATCGATATATCCATGAGTCAGATCACATCCCCATGCTGTCGCGCTCTCCTGCCCCATTTTTACATCGGCAACAGCAGTCACTTCCGGCTGTGAAAGGATCTTCGTCGCTTCCTCTTCACTGTAATCTACTGCAGTACCGTCCTTGATGATCTGGATCTTTCCGGCCTTGCTCTCAAAAAACAGATCTACTTTTTCCGGATCAAACTGAGCGCCGGAATAACCCATGGCACAGAGGATTCTTCCCCAGTTGGCATCATGTCCTGCAATCGCTGTCTTGGTCAGATTAGAGCATACGATAGACTTTGCCAGTGTCTTTGCCTGTTCAACACTCTCGCATCCCACGGCCTTCACCTCAAACAGAGCAGTAGCTCCTTCTCCGTCTCCGGCAATTTTCTTTGCCAGATACTCGTTTACAGTATGAAGAGCCTTTACAAATTCCTCATATTCCGGCGTACCGTATTTGATCTCAGGATTTCCTGCCATTCCATTTGCCAGAAGCAGCACTGTATCATTGGTGGATGTATCTCCGTCTACGGAAATCATATTGTAAGTATCTTTTACATCCTCACTGAGCGCCTTCTGCAGTGTTTCCCGGGAGATCACAGCGTCCGTAGTAATAAATGCCAGCATGGTGCACATATTGGGATGGATCATTCCGGATCCTTTTGCCATGCCTCCGACAGTCACAGTCTTTCCACCGGCCTGAATGATCACTGCCAGCTCTTTTTCACAGGTATCAGTGGTCATGATAGCCTTTGCCGCATCTGTCCCATTGTCCAGAGATCCGTTCTTTTTTTCTGCCAGGGCCTGGATTCCTGCCTTCACCTTTTCAATGGGCAGCTGCATCCCGATCACTCCTGTAGAGCCGATCACCACGCCGTCGGCGCTGATCCCCAGGGCTTCTGCTGCCGCCTCGGCAGTGTCCTTACAGTATCCAAGGCCTTCTGCTCCGGTACATGCATTGGCAATTCCGGAATTCACGATCACCGCCTGTACCTTTGCCCCACTGTCGATCACCTGCCGGTCCCACTGCACCGGGGCCGCTTTTACCACATTTGTTGTAAATGTTCCTGCAGCCTCGCAGGGTACCTGGCTGTACACCAGCGCCATGTCCGTCCTGTCTTGATATTTGATCCCCGCTGCAGTGCTTGCCGCTTCAAATCCCTCTGCCGCAGTCACTCCTCCAGTAATAATTTCCATAATAATCCCTTCCTCTCTGGCGTGTCATCCGCCGTATTCTGTGTTTATTGTATGAACGCTGTAATATTTTCTTCGTTCAATGTAAAATCATAATAGTTCAGATCTTCTCTCTTTGTCCAGCCGATTTCCTTCCAAAAAGCATTTCCGATATCATTCTTTGTAAATGCGATCAGCGACACCTTGTTGATCTCTTCCTTCTTCAGCGCCTCCATCGCAAATACCACCATAGATTTCCCGATCCCTCTCATTCTATAGGCCGGATCTACGCACACATGATAAAGGCATCCCCTGCGCCCGTCATGACCGCAGAGAATTGCTCCTACGATCTTTCCATCTTCTTCAGCCACCACACTGGTAGTAGGATTGCGCCGCAGAAACCGGGCGATCCCTTCCCGGGAATCATCTACGCTTCGGATCCCAAACCCTTTGATCGTCTTCCAGAGTGCATATACCTGATCGTAATCATCAATCGTCATAACTCTTAACATCGCTTTATCTCCTCGCTTTAGTTCTTCCATAATTATGGGAACATCGGAACCAGCTTAAGTCCCTCCTGTTCCGGAAGACCAAACATCAGGTTCATGTTCTGTACCGCCTGGCCGGCTGCGCCTTTTACCAGGTTATCAATCGCTCCCATCATAACGATCCTCTTTGTTCTTGCATCAATCTGGAAACCGATATCTACATAGTTGCTGCCCTCCACCCACTTGGTTTCCGGGCATACTCCCGGTTCCAGCAGGCGGATAAAATATTCTTCTCCATAATATTTCTGGTAGATCTTCTTTACTTCTTCCGCCGTCACATCTTCTGTTAAGGAGGCGTACTCTGTAGCCAGGATGCCTCTGTTCATCGGCACCAGATGCGGGGTAAAATTGATCATCACCGGCTTTCCGGCCGCATATCCCAGCTGTTCTTCAATCTCCGGCGTATGCCTGTGGGTGGTCACACCATAGGCCTTCATATTTTCATTGACTTCACAGAACAAATTCTGCACCTTTGCTCCCCGTCCGGCTCCGGATGTCCCGGATTTTGCGTCCACGATCAGGGTATCCATATCGATCAGCCCTTCTTTTGCCAGCGGATAAGCCGTCAGGATCGAACAAGTCGTATAGCATCCCGGATTAGCCACCAGTCTTGCGTTTTTCACGTCCTCCCGGTTAATCTCACACAGTCCATAGACGGCCTCATCGATAAACTGTGGGCTTTTATGCTGGATCCCATACCAT
Source organism: uncultured Lachnospiraceae bacterium (assembly GCA_900553355.1). Taxonomy (GTDB): domain Bacteria; phylum Bacillota; class Clostridia; order Lachnospirales; family Lachnospiraceae; genus Merdimonas. The sequence goes on along the minus strand of USDK01000016.1, from coordinate 28,461 downwards.
TTTTCATATGTTTTTACATCTTTAATGCGGAAATCCGCGCTCAGATCTACGATCTTTGTCTTTTCCAGAATTTCATCTGTGACCACGGATGCACAGAAGCCCTGAGGCGTCGCCGTAAAAATTACATCTGCTTCATCTGCCAGCTCACTCATGTTATCATCCAGACATTTTGCGTCCACGATCTTAAACAGATTGCGGTACACATCTGCATACTTCTGGTCAATATAACTCCGGGAACCATACCATACGATTTCCACGTCTTTATGTCCTTCCAGCAAACGCACCAGCTCACCGCCGGCATAGCCGGTTGCTCCGATAATTCCTGCCTTGATCATTTCGTCTATCGCCATCCTTTATCTTGATTTCTTACTATATTTTGCCACTCCTTATTATATATGAAAGTGTCCGATATTCAAACATTATTTTGTCATCAAAAAAGAGCTTGCATAATTATACATCTTACATGTATATTATGCAAGCTCTTTTTATATTTTTTTCATCAGCGAATCTTTAAAAATCTTCTTTTCATATCCGGCATTACAAGTGGAACATTTTCATATCGGTAAATGCTAAGCAGGATCCCCAGCAGGATATCCGTCACCAGCATCCCTGTTCCTCCATAAGTCAGAAACGGGCAATATACGGAGCCGTACACAGCCCATCCTCCGTTGATCAGCAGATAGAGCAGCGTCTGTGCCAGCAGCACCAGCACACACCCGGTTCCCATGATCATTCCCAGCTGATTTCTCTGCCTGAGCGACACTCTCAGGAAATAGACAAACAGGGCAAGGATCAGACCTGCAAGCAGTAATGCGGCCAGGATTCCATAACTGACGGCCACATGGGTCATCATATAAGAATATCCGTCTCCATAATCCGGCACTTTTCCAGCCCATGAGCCAGCCCCCAGAAAATGACTTTCCGCCACCGCCCGTCTCAGCATTTTCTGTTCTTCTCCTGCCTCCACAGACCAGGGTGCAAAAAATGCCCGGATTCTGTCGATCTGGTAACCTCTTCCTGCTCCCCAGATGCAGGCAAGGCCCCCTGCTGCAAATACAAAAACGGATCCCCAGAGGATTCCCAGGGTCTTCCCCTTTGCCGTCTGATACCATCCGCGGGATACAGCCAGCGAAAGCATCAGAAGCATCAGAAACACAAGCAGCGCCGCCGTCGTCACACCGGGAATCCCAAGGCAGATCAAAACAGGAATGCACCCCCATAAAAGAACCTTCAGAATTCCTCCCGCTCCCTTCCCACGGTACCAGAACAGTATCCCTCCATACAAGGGCAGAAACAAAAAAGCCAGAAGCTTTGCATTTACCATGCCATAGATCCAGAAATTACTCCCGTTAATCCGTGTACCAAAGACGGTCAGCCCTAACAGCAGTATCACGGAATACAGCACCCAGATCTGGCGGATCCACTTTGCGAGCCTGCTGTAATCCACATAACAGATAGTTATCATCACTGCAAATCCAGCCAGAAGCTTTCCTGCATATCCAAGGATCTCCGTCAGGCTTCCACCTGGCCCGAAATTACTCCCCTTTGCCTGCATTCCCAGAAAATACTGAAGCACAAAACCCACAAGATACAAAAGTCCGATCAGAAAAATGCAGTTCCATGCCATCTTCGGCCTGTGTACCCGGTCCAGGCCGATCCCTGTCTCGACCGGATCTCCCATTTCCAGAACCGCCGCTTCTTCGGCCTCTGTTTCTGTCATTCCTTCACACTGAAACGCCTCCTTCTGGTCGTCGATATGATTCTCAAGTTCTTTTTTTACCCCTTCTTTTGCTTTCTCACAGCGGATCTGGTCTATCGTTTTCTGAAGATACTCCTCTCTCTTCATACTACACCCCTCCTATTACAGTCATTTCTCCGACCGTCTGTAGTACACTTTCTACAGCATGACGGTAAACCGTCCATTCTTCTCTTTTCTCTTTCAGGACCTTTCTTCCGGTTTTAGTCAGCCTATAGTATTTCCGGGTCTTTCCGCCTTCTTCCTGCTCATAGGATGTAAGATAGCCTTTTTCTTCCATCCCATGCAGAAGGGGATATAACGTTCCTGCCTTTAACTCAAATACATTGTCAGAGCGTTCTTTAAGCGCCGCGATCATCTGATATCCGTACATATCCTTTTCCTCTAAAAGTTTCATCACCAGCATAGATGTGCTGCCGGATACCAGGCTCTTATCGATACTCATGCTCTTTACCCTCCTTCTTGTTGTATGTAGATTATCTATATATCGGATATCTACATAATACATAGATTCGTTCCTGTTGTCAATGATTTTCTTCTTGCATAATTATAAATTTTAGTGTATAGTATTCCTTGCAATTAAACGAACGAAAATATCAAAAATACATTTTAGATTCAGGAGGTTTTCATTATGAGTGAGAAAGTTGTATTGGCCTACTCCGGCGGCCTGGACACCACTGCCGTCATCCCGTGGCTGAAAGAAACGTTTGGTTATGAAGTTATCTGCTGCTGTGTAAACTGTGGACAGGGCGAAGAACTGGACGGTCTGGAAGAACGCGCAAAGATGTCCGGCGCTTCCAAATTATATATTGAAGATATCGTAGACGATTTCTGCGACAATTATATCGTTCCCTGTGTACAGGCTCACGCAATTTATGAAAACAAGTATCTGCTGGGAACTGCTATGGCCCGCCCGGCGATTTCCAAACGTCTGGTAGAAATTGCCAGAAAAGAAGGCGCCGTAGCCATCTGTCACGGTGCTACCGGAAAGGGCAACGATCAGATTCGTTTTGAGCTCAGCATTCGTGCCCTGGCTCCCGATTTAAAGATCATCGCACCATGGAGAATGACCGATCTGTGGACTATGCAGTCTCGTGAAGATGAGATCGAATATTGCAGACAACACGGCATCGATCTTCCTTTTGATTCCAGCCACAGCTACAGCCGCGACAGGAACCTCTGGCATATCAGCCATGAAGGGCTGGAACTGGAGGATCCGTCTGTAGAACCAAACTATGACGATCTGCTGGTTTTAAGTGTCACACCAGAGCAGGCTCCGGACGAAGCAGAATATGTGACCATGACCTTTGAAAAAGGTGTTCCAAAAAGCATCAACGGTGAGGAGATGAAAGTTTCCGACATCATCCGTAAGCTCAACGAGCTGGGCGGAAAACACGGCATCGGTATCTGCGATATTGTGGAGAACCGCGTAGTCGGCATGAAGTCCCGCGGCGTCTATGAGACTCCCGGCGGAACCATTCTCTACGAAGCTCACCAGCAGCTGGAAGAACTGATCCTGGACCGCGCCACCTATGAAGTAAAAGAAGAGATGGCAAACAAGTTATCCCAGGTAGTCTATGAAGGGAAATGGTTCACTCCACTGCGAGAAGCCATCCAGGCATTCATCGAGAAGACCCAGGAGTATGTAACCGGCGAAGTAAAGTTCAAGCTCTATAAGGGAAATATCATCAAAGCCGGAACCACTTCCCCATATTCTCTGTACAGCGAGTCTCTGGCAAGCTTTACCACCGGTGATCTCTACGACCACCACGACGCAGACGGATTTATCAATCTGTTTGGTCTGCCGCTCAAAGTCCGCGCCATGAAAATGCAGAAGGTAGAAAAAACTTCCAAATAATAAATAGTACCATATAAGATATTAAAAACCGGGCGGAAGAAATGATATCATTTCTTCCGCCCGGTTTTTACTTTATCAGATCGATTCGAAATCAAACCGGTAAGGCACCGGTGCATCTTTGATCCCTTTGGCGTTCTGCAGCTCCCTCCAGATGGCTCCAAGGCCCGACTCTCCCTCGCGGATATCTTCTACGATCAGACCGCCGCCTTCTTCCAGCAGCTCTTCCGCCCGTTCTGTCTCTCCCATCTGGAACAAAGATCTGATATAGCCAAATTTCAGACGGCCGTTTTCTTTTAACCCATCCTCCAGTTCTTCATAAATTCCTTTCAGGATCTCATATGCCTGGCAGGTCAGAAGGATCTGAAACCCTTCCTTCACATAGCCCAGATCATCCTTCCTTAATAGAATTCCTTTTTCCATCATCCTGGCAGCCTCTTCTTCTCTTCCTTCCAGTACAAGCAAGGCCGCCAGCCCATGACAGGCCCATGGCTGCTCTGCCGCACAAATAGAAGCCTCCAGCTCCCTGCCGGCCTCTTCATAGGCCTTCTTCTGCATCAGGAGTATCCCCAGCTGATAATGCGCGTACCAGCCGCCATTCTCTCCGGCGGTTTTCTGAATCATCTGAAACATCTTTTCGCTATTCACAAAGGCCGGAGGAACTTCCTGCGGATCCGGCTCCCTGAGAATCCCCGTCTCCAGATAATCCTGCCAGATCTTTTCCGTCTCTCTTACAGAAAAGGACAGATGCTCTGAAAGCGGCCGTTCCTGGTTTATGGCACGTTCTTTCGCCCGCAGGGCCCCAAAACTGCTGCCTTCCTGGACTACATCTGCAGCTGTCTTTGCCATTTTCTTCGTTGCTTTCAGCAGAGGCTCCATCTGGAGGAACGCTTCCATCTTTTCCACATCTCTGGTCACCGTTTCCCGAAGTTCTTCAAACTCCATCTCTTTTTGCCCCTCATCAAGCTGAATACTTCCGTATCTCTCCAGCCATTCCCACGCCGTATGCGGCGCCATCGGAAGACATCCATACTGGGTTTTTGCAAGTCCGGCCTGGATCTCTACATATTTTCCGGCGCGGTCGGTCAGAAACTCCTGCCAGTGATCTCCACCCGGCTTCTTCCCTCAGGAAAACAGCTTTCTGGAACGTAGCCGCCCGGTAGACATCTGGAGCAGCCCATAACCGGTGCTGTCCACATTTGCAATATACTTTGGACTCTCTTTGGGAATATCAAAAAAGTAGTCAACAGAAGCCGGAATGTTCTGATAATGGGTAATATCCACATTGTCTACACGGGGAATCTCTACCTTATAGACACCCCAGTCGTGATTGGTAAATGCATGGTCTGCCGGCACAATGATACGTCCGTTTTCATACTCCGGCACAGCCATATTACTCCACCAGTACATGGGAACCACATTCTCAGAAAAATTCACCACTCTCATCCTTGCATTGAGGAACCGATCCTTCTCCCCCAGCCAGAAGTCCATCTGGTAAGTCAGATCCCGGATCCGCTCATACTCATACATCCGCAGGACCCTTGTCCCGTCATCCTGTTCCAGCACCGCCGTGTAAAGGGGCTCTGTGGTCAGCGGTGTGTGTCCGATCACTCCCAGATTCCACTCCACGCCTCCGCTGAACCAGGCATTGCGCACTGCCAGATTACCGAATCTTAAGACATCGTTGGTATACAAAAGATTCCGTCCCTGCTCCTTATCAAACAGACTCCACAGCCTTCCTCCATATTCCGGAAGAAACACTGCTTTCAGATAATCATTTTCCAGAACCGCTGTCTTTATCTTCGTCTCTTTCAGTTCCCTGGAATAGCAGGAATACTGCCGGTAGGGGTAGGAAGTCTGGCATCTGCCGTACCCCTCATAGATTTCATCTTCCTCGTCCAGGTAAAACTCAAGCTGGTTCTGGAGGATCAGTCCCCCGATCAGATCCGGCACAGGAGCTTCAGCCCCAAGGGCTCCCATCCGGACGTCCATGGTTTCAAAAGTAATGGTTGGTTTCATCGTTTTTCCTCTCAATTTATCCATTATTGTAAAATCTGCCTGCAGAGCCTCTCTGCATTTTCTCCCCAGATTTTATCCAACTGCCGCTCCGACACTCCCCGCTTTTTCAGCGCATCCCAGAGAAGCCCCATCTTACCGGCATCCGGAATCTCCATCCGTGTCATGCCGTCAAATCCGTCAAAATCGGTGCCGATAGCCGGGAATTCACTTCCGCCTATATCCAGCATATGCAGGATATGTCTGGTCATCTCCTCAATTCTCGACTCATCCTCAGTCCCCAGAAACGGTCCGTAAAAATTAAGGCCGGCAATTCCGCCTGCATCTGCCAGCGCACGGATCATTTCATCCGACAGATTCCTTGGATGAGAACAGAGTTCTCTGCAATTTGAATGAGAAGCCATTACCGGCATTCGGGAATATTCCAGTACGTCCCAGAATACTCCATCAGAAGCATGGGACACATCGATGAGCATCCCCAGCTCGTTCATTCTTTGTACTACTTCTACACCAAAGGGTTTCAGTCCCCGCCGCATAACCGAAGGCTCCCGGCTGTTCGGATATCCCAGGCAGTTCTCATAATTCCACATCAGGGTCATCAGCCGGACTCCCTGCCGGTACAGATTTTCAAGGCGTTCCATGTTTCCATTCAGGATCCCGCTCTCTTCTACAGTAAGAAACGCGGATATCCTGCCATGTCTCTCATTCTCCTCCATCTCTTTATAAGACGTGGCAAGCGAGATATCATCAGCAAACAGAGCGGTCTGTTTCTTTAAAAAGGCGGTCATCTCGGCCACATGCTCATATGCGCCGTCGTAACCGCCTCTGTTTTCAAACGCCTCTGCACAGGTAAAACAGGCAAAAAACTGGGCCTTTGTGCCTGCCTGTCTCATTGCCGGGATCCGGATGCTGCAGTCATTCTCCATCAGGCTTCCCTTCTTATCCTGATCCATCAGCTTGCAGATGGTATCACAATGAAGATCTATCAGCTTCATATCTTCTCTTCTCCTCTCATAAAATGAGTATACACCCACTGTATCATATTTGGAAAGAAGGAATTTTATGAATCCTGTGATCGGCATCGTAATGTGCGGATCCGAAAACGGACGGCAGTTTATATCCCAGCCCTATCTGGACGCCATCGAACATGCAGGCGGCGTTCCCGTTCTCCTTCCCGTCGTAGAAAACACGGCCCTGTTTGAGGATTTTTACCGGCTCTGTGACGGATGGCTGTTCTGCGGAGGCGGTGATATCACGCCCCTTCTCTTTGGAGAAGAGCTTTTGACAGACCAGGGGGAGACCGATCTTGCCACCGATCTTTTCCACCTGTCTTTGATGAGATATGCCCTGGATTCCCATCTCCCCCTGCTTGCGATCTGCCGGGGCATGCAGGTTATGAACATCGCCCTTGGGGGAACCATCTATCAGGACCTTTCCCTCCGCCCGTTCCATACTCTGCAGCATATGCAGATTTCCAGGGATCGCCGGGATCTAAGTCATGGCATATCCATCTCACCCGGAAGTCATTTATGCCGGTTTCTCGGAACCTCCTCCAGAGTGAACAGCTTTCATCATCAGTGTCTCCATCACATTCCCTCCTGCCTGAAGCCTGCCGCCATTGCATCCGACGGGGTGGTGGAAGCCGTAGAACTTGTCTTTCATCCGTTCGCTCTGGGCGTGCAATGGCACCCGGAAGTCTTGTGGCCGTCTGACAAAGCTATGGAAAAAATTTTTCTGACATTGATTGAAAAATCTTCAAATTCCAAAAATATCCAGTATATCCCGTCTTCTTCCCGGGCAGAATAATCCCGATCAAAGATAATGCTAGAAGGAGGTATGGAATATGTCTGAAATCTCAATTCTTGATCTCCAGAATCTGCGCCACCTGATCGGAGGCTTTGACACAACCCACTGCAAGATGCAGGACTACGCCTCACAGGCACAGGATCCGGAAGTGAAAAAGCTGTTTCAGGATGCCGCTGATTCTGCTATGAAAAACAAGCAGGATCTGATGAAATTTTTGTAGGAGGTTTGTGAAAATGTTAGATGAAAAGACAATGGTCGCCGACGCATTGGCCGGTGTCAACGGAGAACTGGTCCGCTATGGAGAAATGATCCCGCAGACCGAAAATAAAGAATTAAAGCAGTGTCTGAAAAAAATCCGCAATGAATGTGAGATGTCCCAGGAAAAGCTCTACCAGATCGCCCGGGAAAAAAGTTATTATGTTCCTGCTGAGAAGGCCTCTCAGCAGGAAATCAGTCATGTAAAATCCATTTTGTCAGGGCTTGCTATGAAATAGCGGTCCTTCCTCATCCCGGGAGGGTTTGATCCGGCCTTTTTCCAGATTGGGACGGATGAAATGCTCCCGGGCATATTCCCATAAAATCCCCGACCCTTTATCTGTATTTTCGTTTCTCTTCAAGATCTGATCCAGATATACCCCATGTTCGACCCATGCTTTTCCATCTGTCACATGGTTCAACATCATAGGCTGGAGATTATCCATCGTCCGGGCAAATCTTGCCTCCGGCGTCTTCTGTTCTTCAAATTCCTGCCACAGCCCCTTTAATGTTTCGCCCTGGTCTTCCGGAAGCAAACCGAAGATTCTCTCTGCCGCCTTCTCTTCCCGGTCCTTCTGAGTCTTCTTTGCTTCTTCATCGTAGGCGTAAGTATCTCCCGCGTCAATCTCCACAATATCGTGGATCAGAAGCATGGTAACCGTTTTAAGCACATCGATGTTCTCGTTTGCATAATCACTGAGAAGAATCGTCATCAATGCCAGATGCCATGCGTGCTCGGCATCATTTTCCTTTCTCTGGCCGTCAGACAGATAAGTCTGGCGGCCGATAAATTTTTCTTTGTCAATTTCCTGAATAAACTGAAACTGCTGTTCTAACCGGTCCATTTTTGCATATACTCCTTTATGCACTCTGCTCAAACTGTGAATTATAAAGTTCCGCATAGAATCCATTCTGTGCCAGCAGCTCTTCGTGTCTTCCCTGCTCCACGATATCTCCGTCTTTCATGACCAGGATCAGATCTGCATCCCGGATCGTGGAGAGCCTATGGGCGATAATAAAGCTGGTTCTTCCTTCCATGAGTCGGTCCATGGCCTTCTGGATCCGGACCTCTGTCCTGGTATCTACCGAACTGGTCGCTTCATCCAGGATCAAAATCTTCGGATCAGCCAGAATCGCTCTTGCGATCGTCAGAAGCTGCTTCTGTCCCTGGGACACGTTACTTGCCTCTTCATTCAGCTCCATCTGATAGCCGCCCGGAAGGGTCTGTACAAAGCGGTGGACATAGGCTGCCTTTGCCGCTTCTACCACTTCTTCATGGGTCGCATCCAGCCTTCCATACCGGATATTGTCCTCGATAGTCCCCTTAAACAGCCAGGTATCCTGCAGCACCATGCCGAACATTTTTCTTAATTCGCCACGGTCAAACTCCCGGATATCGTGGCCGTCCACCTTGATGGCTCCGCCACACACATCATAGAATCTCATCAGTAATTTTATCATAGTTGTCTTTCCTGCGCCAGTAGGCCCTACGATCGCAATCTTCTGGCCCGGTTCGGCCTTTGCGCAGAAATCATGGATGATCATGTGCTCTTTATTGTATCCGAACTGAACATGGTCAAATTCCACCCGTCCCTCCAGGCCTTCTGTAGATACCGGATGTTCGGTACAAGGTGTCTCTTCCTTTTCTTCCAGGAATTCGAAAACCCGCTCTGCCGCAGCCGCCGTGGACTGCAGCAGATTGGCCACCTGTGCCACCTGCTGGATCGGGGAAGTAAAATTCCGCACATACTGAATAAATGACTGGATATCTCCCACTTCGATCGTTTTCTTAACAGCCAGATAACCGCCCAGGATGACTACTCCTACATAGCCCAGGTTGCTGACGAACTGCATCACCGGCATCATCATTCCTGACAGGAACTGTGATTTCCAGGCAGAATGGTAGAGGACGTCGTTGTCCTTTTCAAAGCTTCGGATCACATCTTCTTCTTTGTTGAACGCCTTTACGATGTTATGTCCGCTGTAGACCTCCTCTACCTGACTGTTGACATGGCCCAGATACTCCTGCTGATCCCGGAAATATCTCTGGGAATGCTTTACGATCACGGAGATCATCCCCATTGCCACCGGAAGGATCAGCAGCGCGATCAGTGTCATCAATGGACTGATACTCAGCATCATGATCAGAACACCGATGATAGTCGTCACCGATGTGATCAGCTGAGTCGCGCTCTGGTTCAGACTCTGGCTTAAGGTATCCACATCGTTGGTGATCCTCGACAGGATTTCGCCATGTGTTGTCTGGTCAAAATACTCCATCGGAAGGCGGTTGATCTTTTCGGATATCTCCTTTCTCATGCGATAAGTCATTTTCTGGGATACTCCGGTCATCAGATACCCCTGGATGAAAGAAAACAGCGCGCTGCAGAGGTATAATCCCAGCAAAAGGAGAAGGATCCTGCCGATCTTTTCAAAATCTATGCCGCCCTGACCGTATACTTTTCCCACAAGCCCTTCAAAAAGTTCCGTGGTCGCCTTTCCCAGTATCTTTGGTCCTGCAATATTAAAAACTGTACTTCCCACTGCAAATATAATCACCAGGATCAGTGAGATCTTATAAGCCTCCAGATATCCCAACAGCTTTTTTACGGTTCCTTTTAAATCTTTTGCCTTTTCTCCGGGCATATGAGCCCCCATTCTTCCATGTGCCATGTTATCCCACCTCCTTCATATCCTGGCTTAGTTCTTTCTCCGACAATTGAGAAGATGCGATCTGATAATACTCTTCGCAATTCCTTAACAGTTCCTGATGAGTGCCTTTTCCGACAATCTTTCCATCATCCAGCACCAGGATCTGTTCCGCATGCCGGATCGTACTGATCCTCTGCGCTACAATGATCACGGTACTGTCTGCCGTTTTTTCCTTCAACGCATTTCTCAATGTCACATCCGTCTTGTAATCCAGCGCCGAAAAGCTGTCGTCAAAAATGTATACCGCCGGATGCTTTGCGATAGCCCTCGCTATCGAAAGCCTCTGCTTCTGGCCGCCGGATACATTGGAGCCGCCCTGAGATATATGGCTCTTGTACCTCTGCTTTTTATTTTCGATAAATTCAGTAGCCTGTGCGATCCTTGCTGCTTCTTCCATTTCCTCTTCGCTGCCTTCCGGATTACCAAACAGGATATTGGACGCAATATCTCCCGAGAATAATACTCCTTTCTGAGGTACATATCCCAGCATTTCTCTGAGATCATGCTGCCGCAGGTTCCGGATATCGTGTCCGTCAATCTGAATGCTTCCTTCCGTCACATCGTAGAATCGCGGGATCAGGTTGACCAGTGTGGATTTTCCGCTTCCGGTACTTCCGATAACTGCGGTGGTCTGTCCCGGTCTGGCTGTAAAGGATATGTCATGGAGAACATCCTCTTCTGCTCCCGGATACCGGAAGGATACATGGTCGAATGTTATCTCTCCTTTGTTTTCCTTTTCATCTGCCGTCTCCAGTGTCTCTGGCTGATCAGGATCATTGATCAGAGTATGGCTGTCCAGCACCTCGCTGACACGTTCAGCCGATACTGCCGCTCTTGGCAGCATGACAGAAATCATACAGATCATTAAGAACGCCATGATGATCTGCATCGTATACTGGATAAATGCCATCATATCTCCTACCTGCATTGTTCCTTCATCAATGCTGTGTCCGCCGACCCAGACGATCAGTACAGAAATCCCGTTCATGATCAGCATCATGGAGGGCATCATAAAGGTCATGGCCCGGTTGACAAAAAGGTTGGCTTTGGTCAGATCCCGATTGGCTTCATCAAATCTTTTTTCCTCATGCTTTTCTGTATCAAAGGCCCGGATAACCGAAAGTCCGGTCAGGATCTCTCTGCTTACCAGGTTCAGCCGGTCCACCAGATTCTGGAGGATTCTGAATTTCGGCATTACTACTGCAAACAGTACTGCTACCAGCAGGAAGATCAGTACCACTGCCAGCGCGATGATCCAGGACATATCTACATTGGTATGGAAGACATTCCAGACACCTCCCACCGCCAGGATTGGTGCATACAGCACCATTCTTAAGATCATGACCGTCAATAGCTGGATCTGCTGGATGTCATTGGTACTCCTGGTGATCAGGGATGCCGTGGAAAATTTGTCAAATTCTCCATTGGAGAACCCGACTACCTTGTGAAATACATCTTTTCTCAGGCCACGTCCAAGACCTGCTCCGACTCTGGACGCCATCAGCCCCACCAGGATGCTTGCCAACATTCCGACTCCGGCAAGTGCAAGCATTCTGCCGCCTGTTGCCAGGATATATCTGGAGCTGATCTTTCCTACGTCAATGCCGATTTTTTCATATGCATTCTGGATGTAGGCGGCCACTGCCTGCTCTACCATGGATTCCGGAAGGTCTGCCATCTGTTCTGCGGCATTTTCCATCGCACTCATATCTGCACTCCCGGCTTCAGGCGCATTCGGGGCTGTCCCCTCATTTCCGGACATGCTGCTCTCCGCAGCCATCGCCATCACCATCGCCGTATCCATCTGATCCGCCAGCTTATCCATCCGGGCTGCGTCTTCTTTGACAGATTCCTTAAGGACCATCACTGTCCCGTCGTAGTGATAGGCATATTCATCTTCATCGTCCTTGCCGCCCTCTTCATAGGCAGCCGCCACATCTTTCTGATCATCCTTACCCACAAAAGCAAGTATCATCGTCAGGTCATCCGAAGAAAGCGCCTCCGGCACTTTCTCATCGATACCGCTCTGCTGAATTCCTACATTTACGATATCAGAAGTATACGAAGGCAGGGAAAGATCACAGTACGCCTGAATGACAAGCACACATACGATCACAAGCACCTGCGCCGCGTATGGTTTTAAAAATCCAAATAGTTTCTTCATGATACGTTAGCCCTTTCTTAAATATTGTGTCATACTCATTGTCTGCCTTTATGCCTGCGCATCTTCTTTTCCTTCTGCCTGGCCAAGCTTTTTATTCAGTCTGGCCTGGGCCATGATGGAACACGCATTCATTCCTTTTAAGTTTCTGACCTCCATCAGATTGTTCCTCATATCCAGGAGTATTCTCCGAAGCAAAAGCTTTTCTTCAGCTGAAATCCCCTGGTAAAGGACCTCTTCCAGCCTCTGGATCTCTTCTTTCAACTGCTCCAGAGACGCCTTTCCCTTCTTGCTCAGCCGTATTTTAAATACCCGCTGGTCATGAGGATCCGCCTCCTTTTCTATCATCGCTTTCCCTTCCAGCTTGCGGATGGCTGTCGTCACAGAAGGCGGTGTGATCCCCACCTTCCGGGCAAGCTGCCGCTGGGAGAGTTCCCCTTCCCGGCCCAGCCAGAACAATATGCCGGCCTGCCCCGGGTTCAGATCCAGTCTCTCCAGACCCTGAACCACCAGATACTCACTTAAGTGCATCAGCTGGTGCAGGATCATCATAACAGACTCTTCACTCTTATCCTTTCCCATAAACGCCATAAACCTCCAATCAAAAAAACATATTCGTTAGACAACTAACGAATATGTTATGCATTCTACATGAAAATGTCAAGGTATTTTATTATATTTTCACATTTATAAGGTAATTTTAACAGAAAAATTAATTAGCCACTCACCCAAAAACACGTCTAAGGGGACGGAGGATTTCCGGAAATTCCCCGACCCCTTAGACAATTTTAAAACGATTCTGAATCCAGGATAATTGTAAATGGCCCATCGTTGATCAGGCTGACTTTCATGTCTGCCCCAAATCTTCCTCTTTCTACGACTTCCACCTGTTCCTTGCATTTGGATATGATGTATTCGTACATTTCTTCTGCCATTTCAGGCGCACCGGCCTCGATAAAACTTGGACGGTTTCCTTTTTTGCAGTTTGCGTAAAGTGTAAACTGGGAAATCAACAGCAGACTTCCTCCTACCGCATCCAGAGAAAGGTTTGTCTTTCCCTGTTCGTCCTCAAAAATACGAAGTCCCAGCATTTTCTTTACCATTTTGTCCGCAATTTCTTTGGTGTCAGAACCGCTGACCCCGATCAGCACCATAAATCCTTTTCCGATTTTGCCAAGGGTCTCTCCATCTACTTTTACTTCGCTTTCTGCTACTCTCTGAATTACAAATTTCATTTGATTCTTTCTCCTTTCTCTCGTTCTGTCTTTTTATCTGGAAGCTGGGCCAGGATGATTGCCAGAAACATCAATACACATCCCGTAGTCTCTCGCATGGACATCCGCTCGCCCAGCACAACCCATCCTGCAAGCACAGAAAAACAGGACTCCAGGCTCAAAAGCAGAGACGCCACTGCCGGATTTACATTTTTCTGCCCGATAATCTGCAGCGTATAGGCCACGCCGCATGAAAGCACCCCGGCATAAACAAGTGGGAACCACCCTTCCATCATTCCGCGGATGGTCGGTGTCTCCAGCAGAAACATAAAAGGCAGAGACACAATTCCACACACAAAAAACTGGATGCAGGCCATTTTTACTCCGTCAACTCTGGGTGAAAAATAGTCGATTACTAAAATATGTACGGAAAATATCAATGCGCAGATAAAAATCAGGACATCTCCCTTTCCTACATGAAAGCTCTCGGTAATGCATAGAAAATATAGTCCCACAATTGCAAGCGCTACTGCTGTCCAAACCTTCCATCCGGTTTTCTTTTTTAAGAATATTCCTAATACTGGCACGATCACAATGTAAAATGCGGTAATAAATCCTGCTTTTCCGGCAGTGGTATACTGAATCCCCATCTGCTGAAAGCTGCTGGCCGCAAACAGAAGCAGGCCGCAGGCGGTTCCTCCATAGATCAATTCCTTCCCGCCTTCATCGTGTCCATTCTCCTTTTCCGATGATTTTTCCTTCCATTTTTTCAGGATCCATATACACGGCAGAAGCGCCAGCCCTCCGATCAGGCTTCTCACTCCATTAAATGTCAGTGGCCCAAGATAATCCATCCCCATACTCTGCGCCACAAAGGCTGTTCCCCAGATAAATGATGTCAGTATCAACATCAATGCATTCTTTGTCTTCATACGACCGCTTTACTCTCCCTTCCGCAGACAGCAGGAGTATTATAGCATATTTATCGGTTCTGGTGTATAATAATTGTGTTTCAAGCCACTTTATATTATAAACAGGTGAAATAATATGAATAAATATAAATATTTCTTTTTTTGCTGTGGCCTTGTGATGGCTGGGAGCGAAATCTGGAAGCAATTGTGTCTGACTTTCTATATCGGACATGGTTCTTACAATTGGTGGTATTTCCCTTTCCAGCTCTGCAGCATCCCCATGTATTTATGCCTGATTCTCCCCTGGATCCGCTCAGAACAATTTCAGAAAATTATTCTTTCGTTCCTCATGGATTTTGGGCTTCTGGGAGGAATTTTTGCATTTTTTGACACCAGCGGAATGTATTACCCTTATCTTCCGCTCACCATTCACTCTTTTGCATGGCACATTTTGCTGACCATTCTCGGTCTTACAGCCGGCTTTAGCAGGATGGCTGACTATTCCATGAGAGGATGGGCCGGGGCTGTATCCTGTTACCTATCCTGCTGCTGTGCCGCCACCTGCTTTAACGTAATTTTTCACTCTTCCGGCACGATCAACATGTTTTATATCAGCCCTTATTACCCTATGGCTCAGCGCGTTTTCCGGGACATTGCTCAGTTTACCGGCAACACAGCCGGCATCTTCATCTACATCCTTGCCACGATCCTTTGCTCCGGCATCTTCCACTGGCTGTGGCATCAGAAAAACTGCATGATTTCTGCCTCATGACTAACAAACTCCCATATGACGCCCACACATAAAAAAGGCCCCAGTGCTATTTTACTTTTTCGGTCGATCCTTCCGGCATTCATCATAAGGATACAGTAAACACCGGCCACGGCCATTCCCCAAAACAAAGCATACAAATTTCTTTCCCCGCCAAGAATCAGTCCCGATACAGCCATCAGTTTCACATCTCCGCCTCCAAAACTTCCGGGTTTAAAAAAACTTACCATCAGCAGAAGAATGCTGGCGCCGCATATTCCTGCCACACATTCCTCCCATTTCACCCCTCCTTCCACACACCGGAAAATCATCCCGGAAAAGCCAAGCGCAATAAGCATAGGATCCGGGATCCTGTACGTCTTTTTATCCTGCCATGCAATTTTCAGTAAAATAATAATTATCAAAAATTCCAGAATAAATTTCATTGTTTCCCTTTCCGCAATTCTTGCTTTTCTCAGCCTGTTTTGCTACCATAAAAACAGGTATTATGTTCTTAAATTCAAAGGAGGTATTTCCACATGCTGCTGGAAAAATTATTGAAAACGCCCGGTTTCATTTATGAAATTAACGGGACCTATTATTATCTTGGAAAATGGATCTGCAAACCGTGTACAGATACGGCTGCGACAGATTGTGTCATGATGTATCAGATGTGCCGCAAGGGAAACGAAGAGCCGGATACGAATATGTATTTTCAAAAAATCCGAGCCTACAGTGATTTTGCACTGGAAGTTCCCTATAATCCGTCAAAGATTCACGATGATATGGCTTCGCTCCTGGAACCCTTATCCGATGACGAAGAATCTCGTCTGAACCGACAGCTTCAGAATGTTGAAGAAGATATTGCAAAGTACTGTTCCTGATCATTCTACCAAAAAGACGCGAAAACATCTATCTTTTTCCGACCTGGCTTATCTGGCCAGGTCGTTTTATTTTTTCTCATTCTCTCTTGACATGTTCTTTCCTCTGTGGTTTAATACACATATAGTTAATTACTCAACTAATTAACCATACAGCTAGATAAGCAAATGAAAAAGGCTTTGGAAAGGAGGACATCATGGAATGAGGATTAATCCAGATCAGGAAAAACCCATATTTATTCAGATCGCAGAAGGGATCGAGGATGGCATTCTGACAGGGGCCTTCCCGGAAGAATCTCAGATTCCTTCCATCACTGAATTTTCTGTTAACTATAAGATCAATCCGGCCACGGCACTCAAGGGAATTAACCTTCTGGTGGACGAAAATATCATTTTTAAGAAACGAGGAGTCGGTATGTTTGTATCAAAAGGTGCTGTTCAACAATTGAAGAAAAAACGTCAGAATCAATTTTACGATAATTATATCAGTAATCTGATAGAAGAGGCTAAAAGACTGGGAATATCCAGCGATGACATTATTGCTATGATAGAAAGGGGATTTTCACAATGAGAGGAATCGAAATCAGAAACACTACCAAAACTTTCAAAGACACCACTGCATTATCCCAGATAAACCTGAATCTTGAAGAAGGAAAGATCTACGGACTTCTCGGGCGGAATGGCGCCGGAAAATCGACCCTTCTGAATCTTATTACAAACCGGAAATTTCCGGATGAGGGAACCATCACTTTAAACGGGTCCGCCATTGCCGAAAACGACGAACTGCTTCACCAGATCTTCCTGGTCAATGAACAGCACCTATATCCCGAAAGCATGAAAATCCAAAAAGCCTTCAAAGTAACAAAGCTTTTTTATCCCTCCTTTGACGAGGAATATGCACTGGAACTCTGTCAGAAATTTGAGCTGGATCCAAAAAAGAAAATCAAAAGTCTTTCCACCGGATATCAGTCTATTTTCAAAAATATACTTGCATTATCCGTCAATGTCCCCTATGTGTTCTTTGACGAGCCTGTTCTCGGACTGGATGCCTACCACCGGGATCTGTTTTACCGGCTTCTGATTGAGAAATACAGCAGCGCGCCCTTTACAGCTGTAGTCTCCACTCATCTGATCGAAGAGGTTGCAACTGTAATCGAAGACGTGATTATTATAAAAGAAGGAAAAATTCTGAAAAATGAATCCTGCGAAAGCCTGCTAAACAGCGGATACTGTATATCCGGTACCGCATCAAAGATTGACGCTTACATCGCCGGACTCGCTGATCCCCAGGATCTCATCGGCACCGACTCTATCGGCGGACTGAAAACAGCCTATCTTCTGGGCTCTCCAGCCCCTGTAAAAACAGATGGACTAGAACTGTCGCCGATAGATCTCCAGAAACTGTTTATCCAACTCACCAGTTAATAAGCCGTCCAGGTCTGTCCATATCGGCAACAGCTTCATGACAGTTCGTAACATTTATTGAAGGGAGATAATTATGAATATTAAAAAAGTGATACAATACCAGTTTATTGATCTTGGAAAACCAATCATGATCTATTACCTCATCATCCTTGGCATCCTGCTTCTTAGCGGAGCCATTGTGACTACAATGGCATCCGGGACCGCCACCCTCAACGGCACGGCATTTTCCTCCAGTTTTTTCTGTTTTATCGCAGGTCTGTGCATGTTCCGGGAATATTTTTATCTGTTCTTCCAGAACGGAGTATCCAGGAAAACCATATTTCTCGGAACCCTCTCCTCCATTTTAATGGGAAGCATGTTTATGGCCCTGGTGGAAACAATTTTTGCATATATATTCCGCATGTTTTCAGATAACCGGATCCGATATGTATATTTTCTGGATCTCTATCCTGCCTTTGCAGGGACTGCTTCCCCGGGCGTACAGATCATATTGAATATCCTACTGTCCTTCCTCGCTCTCCTTACATGCTTCAGCGCAGGATACCTGATTGCCACCCTGTTCTACCGCGCAAACAAATTTTTTAAAATCGCCATCGCAGCCGGGCTGCCAGTATTGATCTTTGTAGTTTTCCCCATTCTGGCATACCTTTTTCCCGAAGCATCCGCCGCATGTGGAAAACTTCTCCTGACGATATGCGGACTAGACAACGGAAATCCCCTTTACACCATGGTGACACTGGTAATTACCATTAGTTTTCTTAATATTGTGAATTATTTCGTCATCCGAAAGGCCGAAATTTGATTGGGGACGGGGGATTTCCGGAAATCCCCCGTCCCCAATCAAACAATCAAAGCATCTGCGGCAGATCGAACAGTGAAATCTGATTATCTCTCAACGAATGTATTTCTTTATCGGTTATCTCTTCATCGCCGCGCAATTTTCCTACCAGAAGTGGTGACTGTGAATCGTGCTGCTGGTATTTCTTTTTTGCGCTTTCTGCGCTGTGTACCGCATAGCAGTATCTGCAGCCCCCGATGCAGGTGTCATAGACTCCGATGTCTATGCTGTCTGCGCATCGGCACTCTTTTCTCTGGCCTGAGTCCTTTTTCACATCCAGTTTGTACCCGATGATCTCATGTATTTTTTCCTTATCTATACAGGCGCCATGCAAAATCCCATACCGTTTCAGGTCCAGTTTTTCTGCACAGCTGTACAATGGGAGATGATATCTGCCTGCAATCTTGCCAAGGCCTTCTGCCAGGTCTTCAATCTCTTCCTGCTCCAGTTCCCGATACGGGCTGCCACGGTACGCATCCACGAAGCTGACGATACATCTCGTCGTTGCTTTATGCAGCCACTCGCACATCATCTCAAACTTTTCCAGATGATATGCTTTCGAATATTTTTCCGTCAGAATGATAGGATCAAACCTCCAGTCCATACGCTCCTTTCCAAGTTCCTCACTCATCAGAAGAAAGGTTGCCATGGCATCCGCAGTTCCCGGGGCCTCCGGCTCCAGTTCCTGATCATAATCCGTGATTGTCATCTGAAAATAATAACGGTACCCCATCTCATCGATTTCCCGCAGAAATGGCCGCATCGGTTCCGGATTCTTGCTCCAGAATACGATACAGTCCACCGTATCCGGAGTCAGAACGATGCGGTTTACCTTTTTGCGGTTATAAGGATTTGGTACCAGTACTTCTCCAGCTCTTAGACGATTCATAAACCACTCCGGATACCACGCCGGAATATCTGTCCTCCTGCTCGCACTGATAATCATTTTTGCCTTTTCCTTCTACCCGAAATTTTTTTGGATCAGCCTGCAGTACTCCTCAAATGCCATGATCCCGCGAAACCCCTCTTCCAGCGCATCTCTAACGCCTTTATAGTACCATCCGATGGTATCTTTGTCCTTCATCCGAAACCGATTCCACAATTCCTCGCCCACGACCGGATAATCTCTGTCAATGTCACGCATATTCGAAAGCTTATCCGCAAGGCCGATCATCTGCACATCCCGTGAGGCTGTCCGCAGATGCTCAATGGTGGCTGTCTTCCTCTCCATCCAGGTCCTGGACTTATCTTCGCTTTCCTGGGCCACCATAGAAGCCACCCGTTCGGAAAAGGTCTGTGCAAGAATTCTCTGAGAAATCCCCTCGCAGTCCTCAATAGTATCATGCAGAATCGCCGCACTGATCACTTCCTCGTCCTTTGTCATCGTCGCCACGATGTCTCCCACCTCAATGGGATGGACGATATAGGGCCTGCTTGTCCCTTTGCGGAACTGGCCTTCATGAGCCTTTGTCGCAAATTCAATCGCTTTATCGATCATACTGCACCTCTTTCTATTGTAAATCATAACACTTGAGACTTTTCTTCGCAATGATTCCGGGGTATAATCTTAGCATCAGTATATAAAACAAATCACAAAGAACAGGAGTCTTATTATGTCAAATCAATCGGTACTGATCACCGGAGCTTCCCGGGGCATTGGAAAAAGCACCGCCCTTTTGTTCGCCTCCCATGGTTACCGTATCTTCCTAAACTGTCATACGTCAGTCAACGAACTGGCAGAAACCAGAGACATCATCCAGGAGCGCTGGCGCTCCGACTGCTACATTGTTCCCGGAGACGTGGGAGACCCTGCTGCGGTAAAAGCAGTCTTCCAGGAAATCTCCCGGCACTGTGACGGGCCCGACATACTGATCAACAATGCCGGCATCTCTCACATCGGACTTCTGATGGACATGACAGACGAAGAATGGGAACGCATTATCCGTACAAATCTTTCTTCCGTCTTTTACTGCTGCCGCGAGGCTGTTCCTTCCATGGTAGCCCGCAAATCCGGCCGTATCATCAATATCTCCTCCATGTGGGGAACCGCCGGCGCTTCCTGCGAAGCAGCCTACTCCGCCTCAAAGGCCGGTGTGGACGGCCTGACAAAAGCCCTGGCAAAAGAACTTGCCCCCAGCCACATTCCGGTCAACGCCGTCTCCCTCGGAGTGATCGACACCAGCATGAATGCCTGCTTTTCCGAAGAAGAGCGAAAAAACCTGGAATACGACATCCCCATGGGCAGATTCGGTACCGCCGAAGAAGCGGCGCAGCTCATATACGAAATAGCCCACTCCCCTCTCTACCTGACCGGACAGGTCATCCGGATGGACGGCGGGTATCTGTAAAAATCCGCAGCAGAAAAGGAGGCTTTGCCTAAGCCTCCTCTTTCATCTCCAACATCACAGGACAATGATCGGATCCCATGATATCTGTCAGTATCTTTGCATCCACCAGACGGTCTTCCAGACATCTGGACACACAGAAATAATCAATCCGCCACCCGGCATTCTTCTCTCTGGCACGGAACCGGTAGGACCACCAGGAATAAATCCCTTCTGCATCCGGATAAAAATAGCGGAACGTATCAATAAACCCGGCCTCCAGAAGCTGGGTAAATTTTCCTCTCTCCTCATCCGTAAATCCGGCATTCTTCCGATTGGTCTTTGGGTTTTTCAGATCAATCTCCCTGTGAGCCACATTCAGATCCCCACAGAACACCACCGGCTTTTTCTCCTCTAACTTCTTAAGATATGCAAGGAACGCATCCTCCCATTCCATCCGATAGGAAAGTCTTGCCAGCTCACTCTGAGAATTAGGCGTATACACAGTGATAAAGTAAAAATCCTCATATTCCAGCGTGATCACGCGTCCCTCTTTATCATGCTCTTCAATCCCCATACCATAGGTTACATGAAGAGGTTCCTTCTTGGTAAAGACAGCAGTCCCGGAATACCCTTTTCTCTCGGCATAATTCCAGTACTGATAATATCCCGGCGTATCTAATTCCAGCTGACCCTCCTGCATCTTTGATTCCTGGATACAGAAAATATCTGCGTCCAGCTCCTGGAATACATCCATAAATCCCTTCTGGACACAGGCCCGGATTCCATTTACATTCCATGAGATAAACTTCATTTATCTTCCTCCGTCAATCTTTATTTACATCGTATGCTATCTGATTTTTCTAGTAATATACCTTGCGCAGGAACAATCCGCGAGCCGGCGCAAGGAATCCCGCAAGACTTCTGTCCTCTGCTGCGATCACTACCGGCAGCATCGATCCGTCACGCTTTCCGGCTCCCACCTCCAGAAGCGTTCCCGTCATGATACGCACCATATGATACAAAAAGCCTGTCCCATAGTAGGTGATCCTCAC
Organism: uncultured Lachnospiraceae bacterium; assembly: GCA_900553355.1. GTDB lineage: Bacteria > Bacillota > Clostridia > Lachnospirales > Lachnospiraceae > Merdimonas. The sequence goes on along the minus strand of USDK01000016.1, from coordinate 6,504 downwards.
CTTTTCCCCATTCCGGACAATCTTAATATTCGTCACACGGCGGACTGGATCCTTACAATCCTTATCATCAGTAAAGCTGGTAAAATTCTTCGGACCGATCAGATATTCTGCCGCATTTCTCATCGCCTCGATATCCAGCTTCTGAGGATAGTGATAACAATGTCTTCTGGAAAACACATCCGGCTTTTCCCGGCAGTCAATATAGTATTCATATTTCTTTCCCTTGGCGCTCTTCCTCGCGTGAAAACCATTCTTCACCAGCTCCGCCTTGACAATGCGGATATCCTCCGGAAGATACCGGTTTAACGAATCCTTCAGTTCCTTGGTGTCATAGAGCTTGGACAGCTTCACGCTTGCCACCTGGCCTCTGGCATGAACACCGGCATCAGTCCTGCCGGCGCCGTCCACATGCACCCGGTATCCAACCAGCTTTCCAATACTCCACTCCAGCACAAACTGGATGGTATTGTCAGTCGTTGCCTGACGCTGCCACCCCTGATATCTGCTGCCATCATATGAAATGGTTAATTTGTATGTTCTCATCTTCTATCATTCACCCGATCTTCGATTGTTTATCCTAAAATCTTTTTCAACTCATCCATAAATGTATTTACATCTTTAAATTCCCTGTATACCGATGCAAATCTTACATAGGCCACCTCATCCAGCCCTTTCAGTTCTTCCATCACGATCTCGCCAATCTGACTGCTCGGAATCTCTTTTGCTTCCAGACTGAAGATCTTTGTCTCAATCCGGTCTACTGCCGCCTGAATCTTTTCCGCCGGCACCGGACGTTTATAGCAGGCCCTCAGCACTCCATTTTCAATCTTATCACGGTGATACTGCTCTCGGGTACTGTCTTTTTTGATCACGATCAGCGGAATCGTCTCCACCTTCTCATACGTTGTAAACCGCTTGCCGCACACATCACAGGAACGGCGTCTGCGGATCGAACTGCCATCATCGGCAGGTCTGGAATCTATTACTCTGGTATCCGGATGGTTACAATATGGGCACTTCATTCTAGCGTTCGTTCCTTTCTCTTTTCTAAAAGAAAAACATCCTTTTTAATTGCATCTGTACAGTTACTAGTATATCTGTCCGCCATAGAGAAGTCAAATCACTTTTTCTCAGGATTTCCTACTTTTTTCATGGATTTCCACCAGTATGATATCCGGACCGATTTTTTTGACACAGGCATAGGGAATAATATACTCTTCTCCGTCACAGAAAAAGCCGCACAGCTTTCCGCTTTTGGGTATGATAAGAGCTTCGATCCTTCCGCTGCACTCCTCTATGATCAGATCCGCCACAAAACCAAGCCTCTTGCAGTCACAGGCATTGATTACTTCTTTTTCTTCCAGCTCACACAAGCGCATCCTTACACCGCCCTTCCATCATTCAGACAGCCGCGGCAATATAAAAAAGCCGCATATACTGCTGCTTTAGTATATGCGGCCGCACCTTTGCCTGTTAAGCAGACATTACTTTCTCACTTTCAAAAGCCTTCACGATCACACCGGTTAAGATTCCTCCGATCAGAAGCGTCTCAGCCAGCGTTATCACATATTGCGTCACCGTTGTCTCCTGAGTCAGGATCCCCTGAAGCGCCAGTGCACTGTTATAGAGCGGCACCAGATAACTGGACGTCTGTACTTCACCGTAATTAAACATCGTCATCAGCCCGATCACCAGGATCAGCATGTAAGCCGGCATGACATAGGTACTTGCTTCTTTCACAGATTTTGCAAATACAGAAAACAGGGCGATAATGCTGGAATACAAAAACGCAATCGCCACCAGCAAAAATGCCAGCATCAGAATCTGCTGCACGTTTAACCTGATGCTCAGGTCCCCGGCTCCGCCAAAGCTTTCCATCATCAGCGGCGCACAGACCACCATGGCCGCCACATAGATCAAAGAAGAGACTCCTGAGATTACCATCAAAGAAAACACCTTTCCAAGAACAATCGAACTTCTCTTTACCGGCGATACCAGAAGACTGGCCATAGTTCCTCTTTCTTTCTCTCCGGCAATCATATCTGTTCCGATTCCCATGGCCCCTGCGAACAAAAGAATCGTGATAAAATATGGGAGCATCATCCCGATTGCCTTACCATTTGCTTTATCCTCATCCTGGATATACATTTCATCATTATCCGAATTCACCTGGAACACCACCAGACTTCCCATATCTCCGACTCTCTTGGCCAGAAGGCTCTGGCGGTAGGTCTCCAGCGCCTGGGTCAGATTGTCAGCCGCCTGAGAAGAGTACTGTTCTGACGGATTCTGATAAGTCTTGACCTGCGGAATAACATCCCCTTCCTGATAATCCGCGGTCATCTCTTCAAAATCCGCCGGGAATTCCACGATCAGATCCGCATCACCGTTCAGAATTTTGTCCTTTGCACGCTCCATCTCACCAGCATTTTCAACAGGAGTGATTTCACATTTTATGCCAGATTTATCCAGGATCTGCCGGAATGACTCCGGTTCATTCATTATATACACCTGGGACACATGAGATTCAATGTCGTCTTCCATTCCTGACGCCAGTACATTGATGATGGACAACACTGCGATCATGATGATCACCGGAAGCAGAAACACGGAAAATATCATCTTTTTATCCCGGAATATCCTCGCCATTTCTTTTCCAAATATCTGTCTGATCCCGCTCATCCTATGCATCCCCCTTTCTCTCCTGGTAAAATTCGAAGAACGCATCCTCCAGATCTGATGCATTCGTCTGTGTCAGCAGTTCATGCAGCGTACCTTCTGCAACCTTCGCACCGTCAATAATGATCCCGATCCGGTCACAGAGCTTTTCCGCCTCTGACATGATGTGTGTGGATACGATTACCAGCTTTCCTTCCTCTTTCAGCTTTTTCAGATAGTCTGTCACACACCGGGCCGTAATAATATCCAGCCCATTGGTCGGTTCATCGAAAATAATAATGTCCGGATCATGAACCAGGCTGACAGCGATGGCTGCCTTCTGCTTCATTCCGGTAGACAGTTCTTTAATCTTTTTGCCGGCAAATTCCTGGATCCCGAAATATGTAAACAGTTCTTTCTTCCTTGTTTCGATCATCTGCTCCGGGACCTGGTGGAGCCGTCCGAAAAAGCGGAACATATAGTCCACGTCAAACTGTTCGTCCAGCTTGATATCGCTGGTGAGAAACCCGATACAGTTTCTTACCGCCTCCGGTTCCTTCTGCACCTCATGGCCGTTGACATAAATCTCGCCGCTGGTGGGCCGTATCAGGGTGGAAATACAGCGAAGAGTTGTCGTCTTACCGGCGCCGTTAGGCCCCAGAAGTCCGTAGATTTCCCCTTCCTTTGCCGTCAGATTCAGATGGTCCACTGCCGTTTTCTTCGGGTTCTTTGTCTTAGCCTCAGCCATCTGCTTCTTACTCAGCTTGTAAACCTTTGTCAATTCTCTGATCTCAATCATAGTTTTCTCCTCTTACTCATGAAATCTTTTTGTATTATTATGTTGGTACAATCATATTCCTATTCTTGGTTTTTGTCAAGAAAAAAGGATGGAAATTTTTCTCCATCCTTCTCTATCTGTCAGTCCTTCAGACTGATCACTGATACCGGGCAGGCGTCTCTTGCCTCCTCGGCCGCATATTCATACTCCGGAGCTACCTCCGCATAAGCCTCTGCTTCTCCGTCATCATTAAACCGGAACACCTCCGGACATGCGGCCACACAGGCTCCGCAGGCAACACAGCCATCCTCAACCTGAGCTTTCATATCGAACACTCCTCCTTTTTTCGGATAGTATGCCCTGCACTTTTCATTCTTAAACATTTACTTCAACATCTACTTCCTGATCCAGGTTCCAGTCTTTCCCTTTAAAGCATCATTCAGTTTGTCAAAAGATGTGATCAGGGCACTTCTCCCTTCCCCTTTTTCAATAAATTCTGTAGACGCACGGAACTTCGGCAGCATGTTATAGACGCCAAAATGGCCTTCCTCCATATACTGCTTTGCCTGTTCCAGGGTAATCTCCCCAAGCTCTTCTTCCTCGGGTCTTCCCATATTAATCTTTACCTTTTCTACACTGGTTAAGATGATCAGCTCATCTGCTTCCACCTCTTCCGCCAGCTTTCCGGCGGTCAGGTCTTTTTCAATAACTGCGCTGGCGCCTTTCAGACGGTTATCCTGCTGCAGCACCGGAATCCCTCCGCCTCCGCAGGCAATAACCACCTGGTCCGCATCCAGAAGGGCCCGGATCGCATCGATCTCCACGATCTTTCCCGGATTGGGCGCCGATACGATTCTCCGAAATCCCTTTCCCGGCTCCTCAGCCACATAATTGCCCTTTTTCCTCTCCTGATTGGCCTCTTCCGCATTCATATAGCGTCCCAGCACCTTGGTCGGTGTATAGAAAGCCTCATCATAAGGATCTACCACGACCTGCGTCAGAATAGTACTCACTGTCCGATAGATGCCCTGATCCAGGAGCGCCTCTCTGATCCCATTCTGAAGGTCATAACCAATGTACCCCTGGCTCATGGCAGAGCACACAGACATCGGCGCTGCCGTATAGTCCTGATGCGCCTTTCCAAATTCATTCATGGCAGTATGGATCATTCCCACCTGCGGCGCATTGCTGTGAGTGATGGCCGCCTGATAGCCGGCTGCGATCATATCTGCGATTACTTTTGCTGTCTTCTTGACCGCCTCCTTCTGTTCTGGAAGCGTTGTCCCAAGCGCACGGTGTCCCAGCGCTACTACTACTCTTTTTTTCATAAGCAATACCTCTGTCTTTTTCTGATTTTCCGGATACTGATATAAAAATTATAGGATGAATCTACTAAAAATGCAACTGAATCCTTTCTTTCTCCGCGAAAGGCTCTTGCATTCAAAAGAGTTGTCGGGGTATACTAGTCCTATCAATGGAAAAAGGGGAGAAAAAGAATGATCAAGACAGGCGTTGTACATGGACGGTTTCAGCCGCTCCACCTGAAACATATGGAATATATCCTTGCAGCAAAGATGCGCTGCCAGAAATTATACATCGGAATTACCAATCCGGACAGTCTCCACACCAGGGACTCTGTCCACGACATCCGCCGCTCAGAGCGGTCAGCCAATCCACTGACGTATTTTGAACGGTATGAGATGATCCGGGGCGCCATGGAGGAGTTCCGCGTACCGGAATCAGAATATGATATCCTGCCCTTCCCCATCAGCTGTCCGGAATATCTTCTGCAGTATGTTCCCAAAGACGCCACCTATTTTATGGGGCTGTGTGATGAATGGGACGAAGAAAAATGCCAGATCCTCCGGGATCTTGGACTGACGGTCGAAGTGCTCTGGAGAAAAAGCCTTGCGGAAAAAGGTGTGACCGCCACATGGATCCGCAGCTGCATTGCCACAGACCAGGAGTGGACACACCTGGTTCCCAAAAGCGTATCCCGCTATCTGACTGAACATGGTCTGGACCAGCGCATCAAACGACTTGAGCAGATGCGCATGGCAGAAAAAGATACAGGATTATTGTAAGGATCAATCTAATCCAAGCACATCCTGGATCGTATAGAATCCGGCCGGCTTGTCTGCAAGATAGGCTGCACAGTCGCAGGCTCCTCTGGCAAAGCACTCCCAGTTATAGGAATGATGGGTGATCTCCAGCCGTTCTCCCATTCCTCCGAAAAACACGGTGTGGCTGCTTGGAATATTTCCTGCACGAAGGGAATGGTATCCGATGGTGCCCGGCACTCTCGGAGACACTCCTTTGCGGCCATATACCGCGATATCATCCAGATTTTTCCCCATTGTACGGGCCATCACCTCTCCCATCTCTTTTGACGTGCCGCTGGGCGCATCTTTCTTCCACTGGTCATGCATTTCCAGAATCTCGATATCCACGTCATCCTTCAGGATCGAAACCACCATTTCCAGCAGTTTATTCATGACATTGACCATTTTTGATGTGTTCGCCGCATAAAGCATAGAAATTTTCTCTGACGCCTCCCTGAACTTCTGCATTTCTTCTTCTGTAAATCCGGTCGTTCCACATACCAGTGCTTTTTGGTGGGCAACAGCCAGATCCAGCACCTCCATAGCTGCCTCTTTGGTGGAAAAATCAATGATCACATCACAGTCATCGATCACAGCTTCCAGATCATCGGTTACCGGAACCCCCAGTTCCTTTCCTGTCATGGCCACTGTTCCCAGGTCCATGCCAATATAATCTCTTCCCCTGGGGGCAATGCCTGCTGTCAGCTCCATATCCTCTCTTGCCGCAGCTGCCTGTGTGATCAGCTTTCCCATTTTTCCTCTGGGACCCATTACGATTACCTTCATAATCCGAACTCCTTTCGCATATAACTCTGATAGAATTATTGTACCACAGAATAGATTCCTGCAAAAAGGGAAAAATAACACTTGCATTCTTCGACGTGATTCGATAGAATAGTTCTATCGGGGTATGGCTCAGTTTGGTTAGAGCGCACGGCTGGGGGCCGTGAGGTCGCAGGTTCGAAT
>USDK01000015.1 GCA_900553355.1 uncultured Lachnospiraceae bacterium | reverse complement strand
GTGGAAGGGCAGTGCAAGAGACTACCGCCCCTCTGGCAACAGAGGGGGCACATGTAAACCCCATCCGAAGCAAGACCGGATAAAGACAATGTGGCGGCCCGTCACGTCTTAGGTTGGTCGCTTGAGCCCATCGGCGACGATGGGCCTGGATAGATGATTACCCAACGACATAACCCGGCTTATCGTCTTGCTTGCATTTTTTATTTTGCACTTTTTTTCTTGCGGCGCATCGGCCCATCATATTTTTCTTCGCAGTATTTGCAGCGATAGACCTCATTTTCAGGGTCGGTCAGAACAAATACGTGATCCAGCTGCTGCTCAATAGAGGTGATGCATCTTGGATTCTTGCAGCGGATCACATTGGTGATCCGGGAAGGAAGATGCAGACTCTTCTTGGCAACAATCTGAGAATCTTTGATGATATTGACTGTGATATTGTGGTCAATAAATCCGAGAATGTCCAGATCCATGAAATCAATCGGACATTCAATCTTCATAATATCTTTTTTTCCCATCTTACTGCTTTTGGCGTTTTTGATGATCGCCACACAGCAGTCCAGTTTATCCAGATGCAGATATTTATAGATATCCATGCTCCTGCCGGCCTGGATGTGATCCAGTACAAAACCTTCTTCGATGCGTCCGACAGTCAGAGTGTTCTTTACCATAATGATTCCTCCTAATCAACCTTGATTTCTAACAGTGTCAGTATCAGAGCCATACGTATATAGACGCCGTATTTGGCCTGCTTGAAATATGCGGCGCGGGGATCCTTATCCACTTCGACCGAGATCTCATTGACCCTTGGCAGCGGATGAAGCACATACATGTCTTCCGGAGCCAGTTCCATTTTTTTTGCGTCCAGGATATAGAAATCCTTCATGCGGACATAGTCTTCCTCGTTGAAGAACCGCTCTTTCTGTACACGGGTCATATAGAGAAGATCCAGATCAGGGAGAGCATCTTCCAGACGGACCACTTCTTCATAAGGAACATTCTGCCGGTCCAGTACATCTGAGCGGATATAGCTTGGAAGCCTGAGCTCTTCAGGAGAGATCAGAACGAACCGGACGCCTGGATAGCGGACCAGTGCATGGATCAGGGAGTGGACGGTACGCCCGAACTTTAAGTCTCCGCACAGGCCGATGGTCATGTTGTCCAGACGGCCCTTCAGGGAACGAATTGTCAGAAGGTCTGTCAGAGTCTGAGTCGGATGCTGGTGTCCGCCGTCTCCTGCATTGATCACCGGTATCTCGGAGTGCTGGCAGGCCACCATGGCCGCACCTTCTTTTGGATGACGCATGGCGCAGATATCTGCATAGCAGGAAATCATGCGGATGGTATCCGATACACTTTCCCCTTTTGTGGCAGAACTGGAGTCTGCCGTAGAAAAGCCAAGAACATTTCCCCCCAGATTCAGCATTGCAGCTTCATGGCTTAAGCGGGTACGGGTACTTGGTTCGTAGAACAGTGTTGCAAGTTTCTTTCCTTCACATGCGTGTGCATATTTTGCCGGATTCTTTTCGATGTCAGAAGCCAGATCCATCAGCTGATCCAGCTCCTCCACGGAAAAATCCAGCGGACTCATCAAATGTCTCATAAAAACCTCCTCATTTTATAAGTATGTAAGTAATTCTTCTACAGACCGGCGCTTTGGCGCTTCAGGATCAATATCCGGCCAGCCGACTGCAATCAGTGCGGCCAGTTCCTGATCCTCGGGAAGATTCAATAACCTGGTGATTCCATCTTCGTCCCAGATTCCCATGATCACAGTGCCAAGCCCGGCGTTATGCGCGGCCAGACAGAAGGTCTGGCAGGCAATGCCGGCATCGAACATCTGCCAGCGGTCCCCCTTTTTCGTAGAAAAAGAACCGTCACGTTCAAATCCGGACCGTCCTTTTACAAAAGTGACAGCAAGAAGCAAAGGTACCTGTCTGATAATATTGGAATTAAAAGATGGGGTATAATTTTGAACGATAGAATCAAGAATAGAAGGGTCTTCAATAGCAATATATCTGGCTGTCTGACTGTTCTTCCAGGATGGAGAATATGATGCGTCCAGGATCAGAGATTCTAATAATGAATGATCAACGGGTGCAGATTTAAATTTACGGATGCTCCTTCTGGTACGGATACATTCTGTCGTGTTCATATGGGTTCCCTCCTACAATATATATTGAAATCTTTCATACATCATATAATAAATGCGGAAGATTTTCAACGCCTGTGGTCAAAGTTTTGTGGATTTTGTGAGCGGCATGTACTATAATATGTGGTAGTTTGGAAAAAGGAGTGCAGAATATGGCGTCATTATCAGAATTAAGAGAGCAGCTGGACGTAGTGGACGACCAGATTGTAAAATTGTTTGAAAAGCGTATGGAGCTGTGCGGCCAGGTGGGAGAATATAAGATCCAGAATGGGAAAAAGGTGTTTGACCGCCAGCGTGAGAATCAGAAGTTAGCGGATGTAGAGAGCAAGGTGTCTACAGAATTTAATAAAAAAGGAATCCATGAGCTATATGAACAGCTGATGAGCATGAGCAGGAAGCTTCAGTATCAGCAGCTGGTCCAGGCAGGAGCTCTTGGAAGACTTCCCTTCATTCAGGTGTCATCCCTTCATGCAGGGAACGCAAGGATCGTATTTCCGGGGACAGAAGGTGCCTACAGCCAGGCGGCCACCAGGCATTATTTCGGCGAAGAGTGCAATTGCTTTTATGTGCAGACATTCCGGGAAGCGATGGAGGCAATCGAAGAGGGAGCGGCTGATTTTGCGGTACTCCCGATTGAAAATTCTACAGCCGGAGCCGTTGATGAGATGTACGATCTGCTGGTAGAGTTTGAGAATTTTATCGTAGGAGAAACCATTATTCCGATCGAGCATACACTGGCCGGACTTCCGGGAACAGAACTTTCTGATATCCGGCGGGTCTATTCCAAGGGGGTAGCCTTGATGCAGGCGTCAAGGTTTCTGTCGGAGCACAGAGACTGGCAGCAGATCAGCGTCGCCAACACTGCTATCGCGGCCCAGAAGATCCTGGAGGATCAGGACAAAAGCCAGGCCGCAGTCTGCAGTGCGTATGCGGCAGAGGTCCATGGCCTTACTGTGCTGAAAGATCAGATCAACGATGATCCGGACAATTCGACCCGGTTCATCATTGTGACGAACCAGAAGATTTTTCTGAAGGATGCGGACAAGATCAGTATCTGCTTTGAACTTCCGCACACCAGTGGTTCTTTATATCACCTGCTGTCACATTTTATTTATAATGATCTGAATATGACAAAGATCGAGTCCAGGCCGGTGAAAGGAAGAAACTGGGAATATCGGTTTTTTATCGATTTTGAAGGAAATCTTGAGGATGCGGCAGTGAAAAATGCGATCCGGGGACTGAGAGAGGAAAGTCAGAATCTGAGGATACTGGGAAATTACTAAAGGAGAGAAGAAAGCATGAGGATTAATGAACTGATTTTATATAAAAATATGGAGGAAGGACAGCTCCTGCAGGACATGGTATTTTTGATGGAAGAGTATCAGAATGAATATTACAACCAGGAGGATCTGACGGCTCTTTTGTCTGATGTGGTCAATGGACTTCTGGAAATGGCGGTGAGCCATGGCTTTGAGGGAAATCTCTGGCAGGATTACCTGACATTTCTCCTGACCGGAAGTGAAAATGCCTACAGCACTTCCTGCGAGATCGTGGGAAAGGTGGATGGAAGTATTAATGTGGCTGCGCGCCATGATTTTGAGATTTTTAAGGAACTGTTTGATTATGATTTCCATGAAATGGAAGAGGCACTTCATACCAGCCTGCTGTCCATGATCAGTGATTACCAGGGGATGAGCGGACACGGAAAGGTATTTAACCAGAGGATCCGGGACAGAATCTGTACTTTAAGTAAAAGTCTTGCCGATGCGCCGGACGTCAGTGTATTTCAGGAAAGAGTGACTACATTTTACCAGGAATTCGGCGTGGGTAAGTTTGGGCTTCACAAGGCTTTCCGCGTGGAGCATACCGACGAAGGGGTGGAGATCGTACCGATCACCAAGATTGCCCATGTTCGTCTGGATGACCTGGTGGGATACGAGATCGCAAAAAAGAAGCTGGTGGAAAATACAGAAGCCTTTGTCAGGGGCCGCAAAGCGAATAACTGTCTGCTGTATGGAGATGCCGGAACAGGCAAGTCTTCTTCGATCAAAGCAATCCTCAATCAGTATTATGATCAGGGACTCAGGATGATCGAGATCTACAAGCATCAGTTCCAGGATCTGAATGATGTGATTGCACAGATCAAAAACCGGAATTACAAGTTTATTATTTACATGGATGATCTGTCTTTTGAGGAGTTTGAGATTGAGTATAAATACCTGAAGGCAGTAATCGAGGGAGGACTGGAGAGAAAACCGGATAATATTCTGATCTATGCCACATCCAACAGAAGGCACCTGATCCGGGAAACCTTCCGGGACAAGCAGGACCGGGATGAAGAGCTTCATACCAATGATACCGTGCAGGAAAAGCTGTCTCTGGTAGCAAGGTTTGGTGTCACCATCTATTACGGAAAACCGGAGAAAAAAGAGTTTCAGGAAATTGTGCGTCAGCTGGCAAAGAGGAATGATATCGACATGCCGGAAGACCAGCTGCTTCTGGAGGCAGGAAAGTGGGAGCTGAGTCATGGAGGACTGTCCGGAAGAACGGCCCAGCAGTTCATCGATTATCTGTCGGGGACGAGATAGAAAAGAGAGATAATAAGAGCCATACAGGATCATTTAATCCTGTACGGCTTTTATTTTTGAGATGTCTGAATCGATGATCAGAGAATAGTTGGTGTGGTAGATTACAAATCCTGGTCTTGCACCATTTACCTTTTTCACATGCTTTTTTTCTACATAATCGATCTCTACCTTTTCATTTCCGCGCCCCTTCGAATAATATGCGGCCAGCTTTCCTGCCTCCTCGAACGTCCGGTCCGGGATTTCGCGGCCATCGCTTTTCAGGATCACATGAGAACCAGGAATCCCTTTGGCGTGGAACCACCAGTCGTTTCCGGAAGCAAAATGAAAAGTCAGCTCTTCGTTTTGAAGATTATTTTTTCCTACGTAGATATGATATCCGTCAGAGGAGAGATAATGGAGAGGATGGCTTAGTATGCGGGCCTTCTTTTTTTGCCCTCTGCGGCGGATATATCCGGATGCAGCCAGTTCCTCCTTGATCTGTGACAGGTCTTCATCAGCGAGTGCGATATCCAGAGAACTTTCTACAGATTCCAGATAATGAATCTCATCGCCGGTCTCCTGGATAAGCTCTGTCAGAGCTTCATAGGTACGCTTCTGTTTATTGTATCTGGCGAAATATTTCTGAGCATTCTCCTGGGGGGTTTTTACCGGATCCAGAGGAATGGTGATCTCCTTACCTGTGTAGTAATTCAAAGCCGTCAGTTCCCTGGACCCTTCGGGCAGCTGGTAGCCGTAGGTATTGATCAGTTCCCCGTAAACCTTATAAAGATCCCGGTTTTCAGTGTCTTTTAGCTGCCTGGACTGGAGATCATATTTTTTCCGGTTCCGTTCCAGGGCAGTCTGAACGATATGTCTGAGATCTGCGCTCTTCTGGCGGATACGGATCACCTGGTTCCTGACAGCGTAAAAAGTACTTAAGACCTGAGAGATGGAAGGATATTCTTTTTTCTCAAGGTCCTGAAAATGGGCAAGAGGAAGGGCGGAAAACTCTTTGGGCGTGTTCCCTTCAAAATAGATGACAGGAGAGAAGCTTCCGGCTTTTACATTCTCCAGATAATACTGGAACTGGCGGTACAGATGCGTCAGGACGTCTTCGGACAGATCAGACGCAGGCAGATGAGAGTCTACTCCGCACAGAAAGCAGACTTCTTCCGCAGTGACAGGGCTGATGCCTGTAAAGCTTGTGTAGACCGCCTTTGCCAGGGGAAGCGGTTTGGATCTAAGAGCCCTTGTAAAGTCTTCTGAAGAGACAGTCAGAGGATCCTGCTTTGCCATCGTATCTGGAATAAAATAGGTCCTGCCCGGGAGCACTTCACGCACAGAGCTGATCTGAGCCGATACATGCTTGATGCTGTCGATGATCTTAAGTTCATCATCACAGAAAATAATATTGCTGTGTTTCCCCATGATTTCGATGATCAGAAATTTCCGGCACAGGTCTCCAAGCTCATTCAGATGTTCGATTTCCAGGCGGATGATCCGTTCCAGTCCGGGCTGGGAGATGGAGGTGATCTTTCCGCCGCCGATATGTTTGCGCAAAAGCATACAGAAATTCGGCGCCGTCATGGGGCTTGGTTTGTTGGTATCTGTCAGGTAGATCAGGGGGAGGGAGGCACTGGCAGAAATATACAGCCGGCGCTGTCCTTCCCTTGTTTTTATAGTCAGTAAAAGTTCATCTGTTTCCGGCTGTGCAATCCTTGCGATCCTGCCGTCCAGGATGGTGTCATTCAGTTCTTTTGTAACTGCAGCTACTGTAATTCCGTCAAAAGCCATTGTCAAAACCTTCCTTAAAAATATAGTCGTTTCTTAGTATATCATAGTTGACGGGATATTCCAAATGCCGTATAATTAACGATGGCATAAAATGCATTTTACAGATTTAAAATACAAAGAAGAGGAATCAGTGACTATGATCAAAAGTATGACAGGCTTCGGACGCTGTGAGGTGGCAGAAGGACAGAGAAGATTTGTGGTAGAGATGAAAGGTGTCAACCACCGATATCTGGACGTCAATATCAGGATGCCGAAGAAGCTGAATTTTTTTGAGACAGCGATCCGTAATCTTTTGAAGGAAAGCGTACAGAGAGGAAAGGTCGATATATTCATCACATATGAAGATCTGTCAGAGAGTCAGGTGGTGATCAAGTATAATGAGACGCTGGCAGGGGAATATTTAAATTACTTCCACAGAATGCACGAGGCCTTCGGACTGGAAGATGATACCCGCGTTTCTACGCTGGCCCGGTGTCCGGAAGTGCTGACCATGGAAGAACAGGCTGTTGATGAAGAAGAACTCTGGGCAGAGCTGAAAAAAGCATTGGAAGGCGCCATTGCCCAGTTTGTTGAGACGAGAAGTACAGAAGGAGAGAACCTGAAAAAGGATCTTCTTCAGAAGCTTGACGGCATGATCATGCTGGCCGATCAGATCGAAGAACGTATGCCTCAGATCATCGCAGAATACAGACAGAAGCTGGAGACGAAGGTAAAGGAGCTTCTGGAGGATACACAGATGGAAGAAAGCCGGATCGCCGCTGAGGTGGTCATGTTTGCGGATAAGATCTGTACGGATGAGGAAGTGGTGCGCCTGCGCAGTCATATTATACATATGAAGGAAACCCTTCTGTCAGATGAAAGTGGGATCGGGCGCAAACTTGACTTTATTGCACAGGAGATGAATCGGGAGGCCAACACCATCCTTTCCAAGGCAAATGACCTGGAGACGTCAAATGTGGGCATCGACTTAAAGACAGAGATTGAGAAAGTCAGAGAACAGATTCAGAATATCGAGTAGGAGGGGCAGTTCATGGATAAAAAAGGCATTCTGATCGTGGTATCCGGATTCTCCGGTGCGGGAAAAGGAACCATTATGAAGGAGCTGTTAAAGAAATATGAACAGAAATACGCGCTGTCTGTTTCTGCTACCACCAGAGCGCCAAGACCAGGAGAGACGGAAGGACGGGAGTATTTTTTCCGCTCGGTGGAAGAATTTGAAAAAATGATTGCGAAAGAAGAACTGATAGAGTATGCTAAATACGTGGATAACTATTATGGGACTCCGCGCGCTTATGTAGAAGAACAGCTGGACGCAGGAAAGGATGTGATCCTGGAGATTGAGATCCAGGGCGCATTAAAGGTGAAGGAGAAGTTCCCGCAGACATTGCTTCTGTTTGTGACTCCGCCTTCTGCCGCAGAGCTGAAGCGCAGGCTTGTTGGCCGGGGAACCGAGACCCCTGAGGTAATTGAAAACCGAATGAATAGAGCTGCCCAGGAGGCGGAGTACATGGAACGGTATGATTATCTCATTGTCAATGATGTGCTGGAAGAATGTGTGGAAGAGATGCATCAGATCATCCAGGGAGAACACAGAAGAGGTTTCCGCAATATAACATTTATGGAACAGATGAAAGAAGAGTTGAAAGGAGAATAAATGATGTTACACCCATCTTATACAGATTTAATGAAAGTGGTAAATAAAGATGTGGAAGAGGGCGAGACAAAGGTAGTAAACAGCCGCTATTCCATCGTTATGGCTACAGCAAAAAGAGCAAGAGAGATTATTGACGGCTCTATGCCGCTGGTGCCTGTAAAAGAAGGAGAAAAGCCGCTTTCCATTGCGATCGATGAACTGAATCAGTCCAAGATCAAGATCGTAGGAGAAGAAGAGGAAGAAGATTAAAAAATAAAAGAGAACACGGCCGGAGGCAGTGGATACAGGGCAGATGCCGGAGGGTATCTGCCCTTCTTAGAAACCGGCCGCAGGAGGAAAAGATGAATCTATTGTTTATATCCCTTGGCTGTGACAAGAATCTGGTGGATTCTGAGGTGATGCTGGGACTTCTGGCAAAAGAAGGATACCAGATGGTAGATGATGAAGCACAGGCTGATGTGATCGTGGTCAATACCTGCTGCTTCATTCATGATGCAAAAGAAGAGAGCATTCAGACGATTCTGGAGATGGCGCAGTATAAGGAAGAAGGAAGACTAAAGGCGCTGATCGTGACGGGCTGTCTGGCCCAGCGTTATCAGCAGGAGATTTTAGATGAGATACCAGAGGTGGATGCTGTCCTTGGGACGACTGCCTATACGGAGATTATTGATGCGATCAGGGAAGCGCTGGAAGGGAAAGGCCATGTGCGGACGGAAGACCTGGATGCGCTGCCGCCTACAGACCCTCACAGGATCGTGACAACAGGCGGACATTTTGCTTATCTGAAGATTGCAGAAGGATGTGACAAACACTGTACCTATTGTATCATTCCGAAGCTTCGGGGAAATTTCCGCAGCGTCCCCATGGAGCGTCTGCTGGCAGAAGCAAAAGACCTGGCAGAGCAGGGGGTGAAGGAGCTGATCCTGGTGGCTCAGGAGACGACCCTCTATGGAAAAGATCTGTACGGGGAAAAGTCACTGCACCGCCTGCTGAAAGAACTGTGCAGGATCGACGGGATCCGTTGGATCCGGGTGCTTTACTGCTATCCCGAGGAGATTGATGATGCACTGATCCAGGTGATGAAGGAAGAAAAGAAGATCTGCCATTATCTGGATCTGCCGATCCAGCATGCCAGCGATGAGATCCTGAAGCGGATGGGAAGAAGAACGTCAAAGGCCCAGCTTGTGGAGGTGATCAGGAAGCTTCGCCGGGAAATCCCGGATATCTGTCTTCGTACCACACTGATCACCGGTTTCCCGGGGGAGACCAAGGAACAGCATGATGAACTGATGGCCTTTGTAGATGAGATGGAGTTCGACCGTCTGGGAGTGTTTACATATTCTCCGGAGGAGGATACCCCCGCAGCAGAAATGCCGGATCAGATTCCGGAAGAGGTCAAGGAGGAAAGACAGGCCGAACTGATGGAACTTCAGCAGGATATTGCATTCGACCAGGCAGAAGAGATGGTGGGAAAAGAGGTCCTGGTAATGATTGAAGGTAAGGTGGCGGACGAAAATGCGTATGTAGGGAGAACCTATAAGGATGCGCCGAACGTGGACGGCCTGATCTTTGTAAATACAGAAGAAGAACTGATGTCCGGGGATTTTGCCAGAGTGAAGGTGACCGGAGCGTTAGAATATGATTTGATAGGAGAGTTGATGTCATGAATCTGCCAAATAAGTTAACTGTACTGAGAATAATTATGGTTCCGTTTTTTGTATTCTTTATGCTGACGGACGTGGGAGGAGACGCCAATAAATGGATTGCCCTCATCCTGTTTTGTGTGGCCAGCCTGACGGATATGCTGGATGGAAAGATCGCAAGAGCAAGGAATCTGGTGACAAATTTCGGGAAATTCATGGATCCTCTGGCCGACAAGCTTCTGGTGTGTTCTGCCATGATCTGCATGATTCCGTCCGGCCAGCTGGCTGCCTGGTTTGTGATTGTGATCATTGCCCGGGAATTTATCATCAGTGGATTCCGTCTGGTGGCTTCGGACAACGGGATCGTCATTGCGGCCAGCTACTGGGGGAAATTTAAGACGGTTTCCCAGATGTTTATGATCATCGTACTGATCATGGATCTGGGAGGTGTATTTGATCTGATCGGGACGGCCCTGATCTGGATTTCTCTGGTCCTTACAGTAGTGTCCTTAATTGATTATATCGCGAAAAATGTACAGGTACTGACAAAGGGAGGCATGTAAAGATGACGGTGGAACTGATCAGTGTCGGAACAGAGATCCTGCTTGGAAACATTGTGAATACCAATGCGGCCTATCTCTCAGAGGAGTGTGCCATGCTCGGCCTTTCCTGCTATCATCAGAGCGTGGTAGGGGATAATGAACAAAGGATGGAAGAGGCCCTGCGGACAGCAGTTTCAAGGTCTGATATCGTGATCTTAAGCGGAGGCCTTGGGCCTACCCAGGATGATCTGACCAAAGAGGTAACTGCAAAGGTGTTTGGCATGGAACTTTCTGAGGATCCTCACACAAAGGAGAGGATTGCCGAGTATTTTAATCAGAACCACAGAGGACAGATCACGGACAATAACTGGAAACAGGCCCTGGTGCCTGAGGGCGCGCTGGTCGTAGATAATGATAACGGGACAGCACCGGGGCTCATCCTGGAAAAGAATGGAAAGAGAGCCATACTGCTTCCAGGACCGCCCAACGAGCTGAAGCCAATGTTTGAAAAAGATATCCGTCCTTATCTGAACCGACTGGTGCCGGAGGGAATCTATTCCAGGATGGTCAAGATCTGTGGGCCGGGTGAGAGTAAAGTCGAGTCGATGATCACAGATCTGATGGAACAGCAGTCCAATCCGACGATCGCTCCCTATGCGAAGACGGGAGAAGTACATCTGAGAGTGACTGCCAGAGCCGGAAGCGAGGAAGAGGCAGAAGAGATGATGAAGCCTGTTCTGGATGAGTTGTCCAGAAGGTTCCCGGATGAGATTTTTACGACTGAGGAAAATGTTACACTGGAGGAAGCGGTGATCAGACTTCTGAAAGAAAGAAGGCTGACAGTTACCACGGCAGAATCCTGTACCGGAGGGCTGCTGGCAGGACGTCTTCTGAACGTGCCGGGGGCCTCTTCCGTATACATGGAAGGATATATCACCTATTCGAACCAGGCAAAGGAAAAGCTCTTGGGAGTTTCTCATGAGACCCTTGAGAAGTTTGGCGCGGTCAGCCCCCAGACGGCCTGTGAGATGGCAGAGGGCGCGGCCCGGGCTGCCGGTGCAGATATGGCTGTATCTGTGACAGGGATTGCCGGTCCGGACGGCGGAACAAAGGAGAAGCCGGTAGGGCTGGTCTATATCGGCTGTTATGCCAGAGAAAAGATCTGCGCGGAGGAATTTCATTTTACCGGAAGCCGTGCGAAAAACAGGGAGACTGCCGTGGCTAAAGCGCTGACCATGCTGCGCAGGGCATTGCTTGACTGAACAGGAGGGACGATATGGAAATCAGAATACTAAATCAACAGGAGATCCTTCCGGCACTTCATCTGGTCTGGGAAGTGTTTGCAGAGGATATCGCACCTCAGTATACGCCGGAAGGGGTGGCCGAGTTTCAGAATTTTATTAAATATGAGCATCTGCTCCCCATGATACAGAATGGCGGGATTACTTTTTTCGGTGCCTGTGAAGGGCCGGAACTGTGTGGAACACTTGCCCTGATGTCCGATGGACATATGGCGCTGTTTTTCGTCAGGAAAGCCTGGCAGAGAAAGGGGATCGGCCGTATGCTCTTTCAGGCTGCGTATAATTTCTGTGCGCAGAGACTTGGGGTAAGGAAGATCACTGTCCGTTCTGCTCCTTCGGCGGTGGAAGCCTATCGTCATCTGGGGATGCAGCAGACAGGGGAGGAACAGAGGGAAAACGGGATCGCCTATGTTCCCATGGAACTCTTTGTGATCCCGGGACTGGTGCAGCCGGTAAAAAAGTCAAACACACCGGTCATCCTTGCTGTGATTATCGGAGTGTTTCTTCTGGCAGCAGCAGGGATCGGAGGATTTTTCCTTATAAGAAATGTGTTGAGTGCGGCAGAGCAGGCCGCACAGGAACAGAATCCTTTTGGCGGTTATGACGGCGGAAATGAATTTTACTTTGATGAGGGTGGAGATTATGGCGGTAACGGATCGCAGAACGGCGCAGAGGAAATGACAGGAATTGATGCCATTGAGGCGGATATCGCCGATGATCTGTCCTATGAAATAAACGAAGATACCTATTCTGACACCGGAGAGCAGAATTCATCGGTCGCTATCGATTTTTATGTCAATTATCCGGTGATAGACGGACTGGAAAATGCCCAGATTCAGGATACTGTCAATGAAGCACTCCGGACCTGTGCTATGCAGACGGTGGACGAGATCTATGAGAATCCATCCAGTGAAATCCGTGACAGGGTTCTCCAGGCGGCTTCCCCTATGCTTATCAGTTATGTGGAATATAAGGTCTGCTATGCCAATAATAACTTTATCAGCGTTGTATTTGAAGATAACAGCTACAAAGGAAGCGAAGCCTATTATGATCCGGGGCTTAGGACTGTCAATATCAGCCTGAAGGACGGCACGGTGTATCGGGTTGGCGATATCGTGGATCTCAGTGATGAATTCCTGGATGAATGGGTAGGAATCATGCGGGAAGAAGCGGATAATGACGCATTTCTTTCTGAACTTGACACAGAGACTATGAGAGAAACATTGTCAGGGAACAGTGAAGAAAATATCTATGTACCGATTTTTTTTGTCGATGCAGATGGACTGGAGATAGGTTACGATCTGAACTATCCAGAAGATGATTCCCATGATCTTGGATATATCTGGGTGACCGCGCCCTTTTCACTGGATGATCTGAAGCCCTACCAGACCGACAGTGATTTCTGGGATCTGATCAAAGAATGAAAATTGATGAAAAGTGACGATTGACGAAAGAAATAGAATATGAGAAAATAAATATAAGTATGGGTTAAAGATATAACAAACCCTGCAAAATAATCGTACATGCAGCCAAGGAGCATGTATGCATATTGAAAGGAGTTTTAAAATGATTTATTCACATGAAGTAGAAATGATGTGTCCGGTAGCTCAGGGCGCAAATCACGGACCAGCTCCGATTCCGGAAGAAGCAAAATGGGTACAGGCAAAAGAGATCAAGGACATCTCCGGCTTTACACATGGCGTCGGCTGGTGTGCACCTCAGCAGGGAGCATGTAAGCTGACACTGAATGTCAAAGACGGTATCATCCAGGAAGCACTGGTAGAGACCCTTGGCTGCTCCGGAATGACTCATTCTGCAGCTATGGCTTCTGAGATCCTTCCGGGAAAGACGATTCTGGAAGCACTGAATACAGACCTTGTCTGTGACGCGATCAATACCGCGATGAGAGAACTCTTCCTTCAGATCGTTTACGGAAGAACACAGAGTGCATTCTCTGAGAATGGACTTGCTGTCGGAGCAGGACTGGAAGATCTTGGAAAAGGACTCCGTTCACAGGTAGGTACTATGTATGGTACATTGGCAAAAGGTCCTCGTTACCTTGAGATGGCAGAAGGATATGTGACAGGTATTGCTCTGGATGAAAATGATGAGATCATCGGATACCAGTTCGTAAACCTTGGAAAGCTCACAGACTTTATCAAGAACGGCGATACTCCGAATGACGCCTGGGAGAAAGCAAAAGGTCAGTACGGCCGTGTTGATGACGCTGTAAAGATCATCGATCCCCGTAAAGAGTAGTCGCAGGTTGTCGAATAGAATAAAGGTAATAATTCAGGAGGATACATAAATGGCTTTATTTGAATCATATGAAAGAAGAATTGATAAAATCAATGAAGTATTAAACAGCTACGGCATTGCTTCACTGGAAGAGGCAGAGAAGATCACAAAAGATGCCGGACTGGACGTATACAATCAGATCAAAGGTATTCAGCCGATCTGTTTTGAAAATGCATGCTGGGCTTACATCACAGGCGCTGCCATCGCCATCAAAAAGGGATGCGAAACGGCAGCAGACGCCGCTGCAGCAATCGGAGAAGGTCTGCAGGCTTTCTGTATTCCGGGATCTGTTGCTGACCAGCGTAAGGTAGGTCTGGGACATGGTAACCTTGGCAAGATGCTTCTTGAAGAGACGACAGACTGCTTCTGTTTCCTGGCAGGACACGAGTCCTTCGCGGCAGCAGAGGGAGCAATCGGTATTGCTGAAAAGGCAAATAAGGTACGTAAGAAACCACTCCGTGTTATTCTGAACGGACTTGGAAAAGATGCTGCAAAGATTATTTCCAGAATTAATGGATTTACATATGTACAGACAGAGTACGATTATTTTACAGGCGAGCTGAAGGAAGTTCAGAGAATTGCTTACTCTGACGGACTCCGCTCCAAAGTTAACTGCTATGGTGCAAACGATGTGCGCGAAGGTGTTGCCATCATGTGGAAAGAGGGCGTAGACGTATCCATCACAGGAAACTCTACAAATCCGACTCGTTTCCAGCATCCGGTTGCAGGAACATATAAGAAAGAATGCGTAGAGGCAGGAAAGAAATACTTCTCCGTTGCATCCGGCGGTGGTACAGGACGTACACTTCACCCGGACAACATGGCTGCAGGACCGGCTTCCTACGGTATGACAGACACTATGGGACGTATGCATTCTGACGCTCAGTTTGCAGGATCCTCCTCCGTGCCGGCTCACGTAGAAATGATGGGTCTGATCGGTGCAGGAAACAACCCGATGGTTGGTATGACTGTTGCAGTTGCCGTTTCCATCGAGGAAGCAAAGAAAGCAGGAAAATTCTAGAAAATCAACGCAAAGTAAAAAAGGTATCTTCCCGAAGGGGGAAGATGCCTTTTTTGCTTGTCTTTCCACAAATCCCATGATATGATTTTAACAGAATGTATTTCTTTTTATCATGCAAAAGAGATTATTTTATATGGCTCCAGAGCAAAGGGAACGGCTTTAAAAAAGAGTGATATAGACATTGCGGTTTCAGGCGTCGGGGATTTTGAAGGATTAACAGAAGAAATGGATATGATACCGACGTTGTATAAAATCGATCTTTTGGATCTTGATACCTGCCGGAATCAGTTTATATTGGAGGATATCAGACAATATGGACGTAAAATTTGAGAGAAAATTTTAGAAACAATACTCTCCGAGCCTTTCTGCCTACGGATGTTTCTATGGCAGTCAGGCCGGGAACCATTTGTTCCAACAGGGTATACCGGGAAACGGGTATGCCTTCCGTGTTTGAAAAGGAGAGCAGGCATAAAGAACTATAAGGGGAAAGACTGCCCCTTTCTTTTACTCTGCTCTTTTTAGATAAGGGCAGAGTTTTTTTGTATTTCAGGATAATCAGGAGGCGGATAAGTTTGAAGCTGATAAGGACAGAAGAAGCGGCAGGACATGTGCTCTGCCATGACATGACACAGATCATCCCCGGCGTGAGCAAGGGACCCAGGTTTCGCAAGGGACATGTAGTGACAGAAGAGGATATTCCAGTGCTTCTGTCCATGGGAAAAGAAAACCTTTATGTGTGGGAGAAAACAGAAGGGATACTCCATGAGGATGAGGGAGCAGAGAGACTTCGGAAATTGTGTCAGAATGCCGGCATGCATGCGACGGAAGCGAAGGAAGGAAAGATTGAACTTTCTGCAGAGCACGACGGCCTGTTTCAGGTGGATGTAGAACGTCTGTACAGGGTCAATGATATTGAAGAATTGATGATTGCTACCCGTCATACCAATACAGCGGTGAAAGCAGGGGACAAACTTGCCGGAATGCGGGTGATTCCTCTGGTTATTGAGGAGGCAAAGCTTGAAGAGGCGGAAAAAGCGGCAGAAGGGGAACCGCTCCTCAGGCTGCTTCCGTGGAAGCTTCAGACAGCAGGAATGATCACCACCGGGAGCGAGGTGGAAAAAGGCCTGATCAAGGATCAGTTTTCGCCAGTGGTAAAGAAGAAGCTTTCAGATTTTCAGATTGAGGTTACAGATCACAGACTCTGCGGAGACGATATGGACAGAATCACATCAGCCATCCTGGATATGAAAAAAGCCGGGCTGGATCTCATTGTCTGTACCGGCGGTATGAGTGTGGATCCGGATGACCGTACGCCGGGAGCAATCAAGGCGTCAGGGGCAAAGATCGTAACCTACGGAGCCCCTGTGCTGCCGGGAGCGATGCTGTGCCTTGGGTATTTTGATGATGGTACACCGGTGATCGGACTGCCCGGCTGTGTCATGTATGCAAAGGCCACGATTTTTGATCTGCTGCTTCCAAGACTGGCGGCAGGTGTAAAAATAGAAAGACGGGACATTGTCAGAATGGGACACGGCGGACTGTGTCTTGGATGCGGCGAGTGTCACTACCCCGTCTGCCCGTTTGGAAAGCAGGGCTAGAGAAAGATTCAGGAGAAGAGGGAAAAGCATGCAGGACAGGATGGGAAGAACGATTGATTATTTAAGAATATCTATTACAGACCGCTGTAACCTGCGCTGCAGATACTGTATGCCAGGAGAAGGGATTTGCTGGCGGCCGATGGAGGAGATACTGACTTATGAAGAAATCACAGAATTCTGCCGCATCGCATCCGGGCTTGGAATCACAAAAGTAAAGATCACCGGAGGGGAGCCGCTGGTAAGAAGAGGGTGTCCGGATCTTATCCGGGCGTTGAAAGACATCCCGGGTATCCGGCAGGTTACAATGACGACCAACGGAGTTCTCCTTTCAGAATATCTGAGGGAGCTTTTGGATGCCGGACTGGATGCAGTCAATATCAGTCTGGACAGTCTCAGACCGGATGTCTATGAACAGATTACCAGAAGAGCAGAACTTGGTCAGGTGCTGAAAGGGCTGGATCTGGCGGTAGAAAGTGGACTTCCGGTGAAGATCAATACGGTCCTTCAAAAAGGTGTGAATGATACGGAGTGGGAAGAGCTTGCAGGACTGGCGGAAAAAAGGCCGGTAGACGTCCGGTTCATTGAGTTGATGCCGATTGGGGATGGAAAAGAGGAAACAGGCATTTCGAATCTTTTCCTTCTGGAGAAAATGAAAGAGAAATTCGGATCTTTGTATGAGGACCGTACCCGCCATGGCAATGGACCGGCCAGATATGTCAGGATGCCTGGATACCTGGGAAGTATCGGGCTGATCAGCGCCATGCATGGAAAATTCTGTTCAGATTGTAATCGCATCCGTCTGACTTCTACAGGAGAGATCAAGCCTTGCCTGTGTTATGGCAGGAGTATTCCTGTAAGAGAGCTTCTGCGCAGCGGCGATCACGAAGGACTGCGCAGCCTGCTTAAACAGGCAGTGTGGGAGAAACCAGCGGAGCATTGTTTTACAGAGGTGGAAAATATAACAGAGAGCAGACGGATGACAGAGATAGGAGGATAAAGAGATGGGAAAGATTGTCGGAATCTGTATCAGCGAAAAGCGGGGGACACAGAAGCATCCGGTAGAAGAAGCGGTGATCCAGGAAGGCTGGGGGATTGAAGGGGACGCCCACGGTGGAAACTGGCACCGGCAGATCAGCCTGTTGTCTTACGAAAAGATCGAAGCATTCCGAAGAAAAGGCGCCAAGGTGGAGCCAGGAGCCTTTGGGGAGAATCTGATCGTAGAGGGAATTGATTTTTCCAGTCTTCCTGTCGGGGCCAGATTTCGGATCGGGGATGTGCTTCTGGAGCTGACACAGATCGGAAAGGAATGCCACACCCATTGCCGGATCTATCAGAAGATGGGGGACTGTATCATGCCAAGAGAGGGCGTGTTTTCCCAGGTGGTGAAGGGAGGCAGGATCCGGACCGGAGATGAGATGGAAGTCCTTATGCCGGATCCGGACCGCCCGTTTACCGCGGCCGTAATAACCTTGAGCGATAAAGGAGCGTCAGGCAGGAGGAAGGACGAAAGCGGTCCGGCCATCGTGTCTATGCTGACAGAGGCAGGATATGAGGTCAGAGAGTCGCTGCTTTTGCCGGATGGCATGGAACCGCTTATGCAGGAATTGATCCGGCTGTCAGATCAGCGGCAGGTGGATGTGATCTTTACCACCGGAGGAACCGGATTTTCCCAGAGGGATGTTACCCCGGAGGCCACATCCGCTGTCTGTGACCGCATGGCGAACGGGATTGCTGATGGGATCCGCCAGTATTCCATGGGGATTACCAAAAGAGCCATGTTTAGCAGGGCAGTGTCGGGAATCCGGAAAAAAACGCTGATCGTCAATCTGCCGGGGAGTCCCAAAGCAGTCTGTGAGGCGCTGGAATTTCTGCTTCCAGAGCTTCCGCATGGACTTGGAATCTTAAGAGGAACCGAAGGAGAATGTGCAAGAAAATAGAAAGAGGGAAAAATGAAAAAACTGGTGTCAATTTTATTGGCGGGAATGATGATGTTTTCACTGACTGCCTGTGCAGGCGGCAGGAATGAGGAGACAGAAATCCATGTATTTATTGCAGCCAGCTTAGATACAGTGATGGAGGAGCTGGCAGAAAGATATCATGAGACCCATCCAAATGTGACAATATCTTTTAACGCGGACAGTTCTGGAACCTTACTGACCCAGATCCAGGAAGGATATGAGTGCGATATCTTCTTTTCAGCGGCCCAGAAGCAGATGGATGATCTGGAGACAGACGGACTGGTGAAGGCAGGAACCCGTGCAAACGTGGTCAACAACCAGGTGGTAGTCGTGTCTTTGAAGGACAGCGGCACGAAGGTGACGGGTCTTGAGAACCTGAATGAAGCCGAAAGCATTGCGCTGGCAGGCGGAAGTGTACCGGTAGGACGCTATACAAGAGAAGCTTTGATTTCGCTGGGAACTTTGGACGGTTCGAAAGCGGCAGAAGAATATACCACAGAAGAAGTATCTGAGGCTCTCGGAGGCGTAGAGATCAGTGAACAGGATAATGTCAGTAAAGTATTGATGGCCGTGGCCGAAGGCTCCTGTGAGGTGGGAACCACCTACTATTCTGATACATATGGATATGAGGATGATCTGGATATTCTGGAGACAGTCAGCTATGATCTGACAGGAGACGTGATCTATCCGGTCTGCCAGGTGGTCAATGATGAGGCAGATGAGCTTCAGGAAGAAGCGGCTGCGGATTTTTATGAATTTATCCTGTCTGATGAGGCAAAAGAAGTGTTCTCCTCTTATTATTTTGATACAGATGTAGAAAGATAATGTGTGGGTGGTAAAACAGAAAGGTGGAACATCATGGAAGAAATGATAGATATCTTAAAGGATCTTGACTGGAGCCCTTTATATATTTCTCTGAAAACAGGCGTAGTGGCTACCATTCTCTCCTTTTTCCTTGGCATTTTCGCAGCCAGAAAGGTAGTAAAGGCAGGACCAGGAGTCAAGGCCGTGGCAGACGGGATCCTTACTCTTCCCATGGTACTGCCGCCTACGGTGGCGGGCTTTTTTCTTCTGCTTTTATTCAGCAGGAGACGCCCCCTTGGTATTTTCTTGTTTGAAAATTTTGATATCAAGGTGGTGCAGACCTGGCTTGGATGTATTATTGCAGCGACGGTAATCGCATTCCCTTTAATGTACCGGAACGCCAGGGCAGCCTTTGAGCTTATGGACGTCAATCAGATCTATGCGGCCCGTACTCTGGGGATGGGAGAGATGGAGATTTTCTGGAAGGTGGCTGTCCCGGCTGCCGGCCCCGGTCTCTTGTCCGGAACCATTCTGACCTTTGCAAGGGCTATGGGAGAATATGGCGCCACATCCATGCTGGCCGGGAATATTCCGGGGAAAACAGGGACCATTTCACAGAAGATTGCCATGGTCATTCAGGACGGTGATTATCTGACTGCCGGAGTCTGGGTTGTGATCGTAATGCTGATAGCGTTTGTCATTGTGTTTCTGATGAATCTGGTTTCCGGAAAGCATATGAAGCAGACGAAGCGATGGTAACAGAAGGAGAAGAAGAAAATGTCCATACAGGTGGAAATTAAAAAGACATATGGAGATTTTAAGCTGAATATCCGGCTTGACAGTCCGTGCAGGAGGATCGGGATTCTGGGAGCTTCCGGATGCGGAAAAAGTATGACGCTTAAAAGTATTGCCGGAATCGAAAAACCGGACAGCGGCCACATCTGTATCGAAGGGAAGACCGTGTTTGATTCCGACGAAAAGATCAACTGGAAACCGCAAAAACGAAAGGTTGGTTACCTTTTTCAAAACTATGCCCTGTTCCCGACAATGACTGTGTGGGAGAATGTAGGAGCCGGACTGCGAGGGAAAAGGGAGGAAAAGAAGGAACGGGTAGAGGAAATGATCCGGAAATTCCATCTTAAGGGGCTGGAAAACAGACTTCCAGAGCAGCTTTCCGGCGGACAGCAGCAGAGGGTGGCGCTTGCAAGGATCATGGCATACCGGCCGGAGATGATTCTTTTAGATGAGCCTTATTCGGCCCTGGATACGTACTTAAGAGACCGGCTTCAGCAGGAGATGCAGGAGATGCTGGAAGATTATGAAGGCACAGTGATCCTGGTATCTCACAGCAGGGATGAGATCTACCGATTCAGTCAGGAACTGGTGGTGATGGATCAGGGACAGATCATCCGCAGTGGGGATGTGAAAGAGATTTTCGCGGATCCAGTGCGGGTGGAAGCCGCAAGGATCAGCGGATGTAAAAATATTGCCAGTGCAGAGCGGACAGACGATCATCATCTGAAAGTCCCGGACTGGGGAATCAATCTGGTGCTGAGGAAAAAGATTCCGGAAGACATTACTCATGTAGGATTCCGCGCTCATGATTTTGTGCCGGTATGGGAAGGAAGAAGAGAAAACTGCATCGTCGCAGTAGTCGGCAGTATCGCAGAGCTCCCTTTTGAACGGAAATATTTTATCAGAAGTGCGTCCGATGGGGCAGAAGAGATCTGCTGGTTTGTTCAGAGAGACATGCTTGGACTTTTAAAAGAAAAGGGGATGCCGGATTTCCTTGAAATGCCGGAAGAGAAAATCCTTTTACTGAGATAGTTCCTGGGAAAAAACTGCCGGACAGTGAAATGATCATCATCTCACTGTCCGGCAGTTTTTTTCAATTCTAAGAAGCTATATCATCGTCTTCTTTTGATTCTTTTTCCAATTCTTTCGCCAGGTTTTTATTTGCCGTAGACAGCATCAGCTTGATACGGTTCAACTGGTTAACCTCACTTGCACCCGGATCAAAGTCAATGGCGACAATGTTAGATTCGGGATAACGTCTGCGCAGCTCCTTGATAACACCCTTTCCCACAACATGGTTAGGAAGGCAGGCAAACGGCTGTGTACATACGATGTTTGGAGCGCCGCTGTGTATCAGCTCCAGCATTTCTCCAGTCAGGAACCATCCCTCGCCGGTCTGGTTGCCAAGAGAAACGATTTCAGATGCCATTTCGCCTAGCTTGGCAATGTCTGCCGGGGGATCAAAATGTCTGCTTTCCCGGAATGCATCAGAAGCAGGTTTCCGGAACCATTCCAGGGCCCGGATCCCCAGATTACCCACCGTAGCTTTGGATTTCTTCATTCCCA
Organism: uncultured Lachnospiraceae bacterium; assembly: GCA_900553355.1. Lineage (GTDB taxonomy): Bacteria > Bacillota > Clostridia > Lachnospirales > Lachnospiraceae > Merdimonas. Next base: position 29,151 of record USDK01000015.1, on the reverse strand, counting down.
GATGGGAAACTTTAAAGTTCTGGTTGTAGAAGCAGTAAAGCAGGAAGTCCAGAAGATCTGGAACTACGGCTTCTGCTCCTTCGTTTTCCAGAAGTTCAACCAGGTAATTGTTGGCTGCCGGCAGGAACTTGACCAGAATCTCTCCGACTACGCCGACACGAGGCTTTTTAATATCTTTTAATTCAATATGATTGTCAAAGTCTGCAATGATTTCCCGGCAGAGCTTTTTGAATTTCCGTCTGGAAGGATAACCCTGAGAGACAAATTCTTTGCACACCTTTTCCCATTTTTCATGCATGGCGTCGGTGGAGCCGGGTACAGCCTCATAAGGACGGAGGCGGTAAACGCATTTCATAAAGATGTCCCCGAATACTGCTGCATAGATTCCACGAAGAGCCAGCATCGGTGTGATCTTGAATCCCGGATTGTCCTCCAGTCCGCTTAAATTGATGGAGATAACCGGAATATGTTCATAGCCGGCCTTTTTCAATGCGCGGCGGATAAAGCCGATATAGTTGGATGCACGGCAGCCGCCGCCGGTCTGGCTGATGATGACAGCAATCCGGTCTGTGTCATACTTTCCGGAAAGGATGGCCTCCATAATCTGGCCTACCACCATCAGAGACGGATAGCAGGCGTCATTGTTGACATATTTCAGCCCCATATCTACTGCCTGTTTGTTGTCGTTTGGAAGCACTTCGATGTTGTAGCCGGAAGCGTTAAAAGCAGGCTCCAGCAGTTCAAAGTGGATCGGAGACATCTGTGGGCAGAGGATCGTATAGTTTTTACGCATTTCTTTGGTAAACACCACTTTCTTGATAGCAGAAGAGTGAAGTTCACGCTTTTCATTTCTCTGCTCTCTGACACGGATAGCTGCCAGAAGAGAGCGGACACGGATCCTTGCAGCGCCTAAGTTGTTGACCTCATCAATCTTCAGGGAGGTATAGATCTTGCCGGAACCATTCAGAATATCTGCCACCTGATCTGTGGTGACGGCATCTAGTCCGCAGCCAAAGGAATTCAGCTGGATCAGATCCAGATTCTCTGTGGTTTTTACATAGTTTGCCGCCGCATACAGACGGGAATGGTACATCCACTGATCCATGACATTTAAGGGCCGTTCCACAGGATTTAAGTGGGAGACAGAGTCTTCTGTCAGCACGGCGATATTATAGGAATTGATCAGCTCCGGAATCCCGTGGTTGACCTCAGGGTCAATATGGTAGGGACGTCCGGCAAGGACAATCCCCCGGTTGCCGGTTTCATTTAAAAACTTGATTGTTTCTTCTCCTTTTTTACGCATATCTTCCCGGCAGGAAGCAAGTTCCATCCAGGCTGCGTGAACGGCAGAACGGATCTCTTCCGCAGGAATGGAGAACTTTTCTGACAACTCATCTATCAGCCGATAGGAGATCGTTTCTTCGCTCTGGAGAGACAGGAACGGATGCATGAAATCTACGTCACCGTTTACAATGGCATCAATATTGTTCTTGATATTCTCCGGATAAGAGGTAACGATCGGGCAGTTGTAATGGTTGTTGGCCTCCTCGAATTCGTTGCGTTCATACGGGATGCTGGGGTAAAAAATATGCTGGATCCCCTGGTTGATCAGCCACTGCACGTGTCCGTGGGCCAGTTTTGCCGGATAGCATTCGGACTCGCTTGGAATGGACTCAATACCCAGCTCATAAATCTTCCTTGTAGAGGAAGGAGAGAGAATAACCCGGAACTTTAAGGTGTTGAAGAACGTAAACCAGAATGGATAGTTCTCATACATATTCAGTACGCGCGGAATGCCGATGACACCTCTTACAGCTTCTTCCTCAGAAAGCGGTTCGTAATCAAAATAACGTTTTAATTTGTATTCAAACAGATTCGGCAGATGATTGGAGGACTTTGCCTTTCCAAGACCGCGTTCACATCTGTTTCCGGTAATAAATTTACGGCCGCCGCTGAAGTGATTGATCGTCAGACGGCAGTTGTTGGTACATCCCTTACACTTAGTCATGGTAGTGGAGTATTCCAGCGCTTCGATCTGGTCAATAGGAAGCATGGTGGTACCCTCACATTCAACGTAACGCTCTCTGGCAATCAGAGCAGCGCCAAAAGCGCCCATGATCCCGGCAATATCCGGACGGACGACCTGACAGTCTGCAATCTTTTCCAGACTTCTTAATACGGCATTATTATAAAAGGTACCGCCCTGGACAACAATATGTTCACCCAGTTCAGAAGCGTCAGATACCTTGATTACCTTAAATAAGGCGTTTTTGATAACAGAATATGCAAGGCCTGCAGAAATATCTGCGACGGAAGCGCCTTCCTTCTGTGCCTGTTTTACTTTTGAATTCATGAAAACCGTACAGCGTGTTCCAAGATCGATCGGGTGAGTTGCAAATAATGCTTCGTGTGCAAAATCCTCTACCGTGTAATTCAGAGATTTTGCAAAGGTTTCGATAAAGGATCCGCATCCGGAAGAGCAGGCCTCATTCAGCTGTACGCTGTCAACCGTCTGATTTTTGATCTTGATACACTTCATATCCTGGCCGCCGATATCAAGGATACAGTCTACATCTGGCTCGAAGAAGGAAGCCGCATAGTAGTGTGCGACAGTTTCTACTTCGCCTTCGTCCAAAAGAAGAGCAGCCTTGATCAAAGCCTCACCGTAGCCCGTGGAACAGGAGTGTACGATCTCTACGTCTTCAGGCAGTTTACTGTAGATGTCTTTGATTGCACGGATGGTAGTTCCCAGTGGATCTCCTTCGTTGTTATTGTAGAAGGAATAAAGGAGTGTGCCATCCTCTCCTACCAGTGCGGCTTTTGTGGTAGTAGAACCGGCATCAATGCCAAGAAAAGCCTTCCCCTTATAGGAGGAGAGATCCTTCATCGGCACCTGATGCTTTGCATGGCGCTCCTGGAACTCCCGATATTCTGCCTCGGTTGAGAACAGAGGCTCCATACGGTCAACCTCAAATTCCATCTTAACCTTGCTTTCCAGCCTGGTCTGTAATTCCTGAAGGGAAACTTCCATATCCTTTTTTGAGTTCATGGCCGAACCGATGGCTGCAAATAAGTGAGAATGGTTCGGTGCGATGGTATGTTCGTCATCCAGATGCAGGGTACGGACGAACGCCTCTCGTAATTCAGAAAGGAAGTGTAAGGGACCGCCAAGAAAGGCTACATGTCCACGGATCGGCTTGCCGCAGGCAAGACCGCTGATCGTCTGGTTTACCACAGCCTGGAAGATGGATGCAGCCAGGTCTTCCTTAGATGCACCGTCGTTGATCAGCGGCTGGATGTCAGATTTTGCAAAAACGCCACATCTGGCCGCAATCGAATATAGTGCTTTGTAATTTTTAGCATATTCGTTCAGCCCGGCAGCGTCTGTCTGCAGAAGAGAAGCCATCTGATCGATAAAAGATCCGGTTCCTCCGGCACATACGCCGTTCATCCGCTGTTCAACATTACCGCCTTCAAAATAGATGATCTTGGCATCCTCTCCACCCAGCTCAATGGCGACATCTGTCTGAGGTGCATAATCCTGCAGCGCAGTAGAGACTGCGATAACCTCCTGCACAAAAGGAATTCCCAGATTTTTGGCCAGTGTCAGCCCGCCGGACCCTGTGATTACCGGAGAAGCATAGATTGCGCCGAGTTTGTAGATGGCTCTTCCGAGAAGATCGGAAAGGGTCTCCTGAATATTCGCATAATGTCTTTCGTAATCCGAAAACAGAACATCTCCGTCTTCGGACAAAATGGCAATTTTTACCGTGGTAGAGCCAATATCAATGCCCAAAGTATATTGTGTTTTCTGATTCATAACTATGTAACTCCTCATATAGTAATATATGTGTTTCTACTTATTAAATGTGTTTACTTAGCAACAACTTGTAACATTATACGACATATTGACCAAAATAACAATTAAAAAATGTAATGTAAATATAAAAAACCTGTTAAACTTTATTGGCAGAATTGACAAACAAGTGCTAAAAGGATAGAATGACTACATGTATGAGATTTGGAAAAATAAGGAGTAATTCTATGAATTGGTTAGACAAACTGGAGCGGAAGATTGGGAGATACGCGATTCCGAATCTGATGAATTATCTGATTGTGCTGTATGTCGTCGGATTTGCGGTATTTCTGATCAATCCGCTTTTTTATGTGCAGTATTTGAGCCTTGACCCGGCCATGATCCTTCATGGACAGATCTGGAGGATCATCACATTCGTCATGATTCCACCCTCTACGAATCTGATCATATGTGCGATCCTTTTGTACGTATACTATATGCTGGGGCGTCAGCTGGAAGCGATTCTTGGGACCTTCCGGTTTAATGTCTTTGTATTCCAGGGACTGATCCTGCACGTACTGGGAAGCCTGCTGGTATATGTGCTTACCGGAGGTTCTTACCGTGTGGGGCTGGATACGCAGTATCTGCTTTTGTCTATGTTTTTCCTGTTTGCATTTATGTTTCAGGATGCCCAGTTTTTGTTGTATTTTGCGATCCCGATCAAGGGGAAATGGCTGGCTGTCATTGATGCATTCTATTTTGCGTATGCCATCATCCAGTTTTTCCTGCCTGGCAGAGGATCGGCGAGTATGGCGCTGGGGGCGCTTGTGTCGCTTGTCAATGTATGGCTGTTTTTCTTAAGCAACAGGAGAAGCAATCCATATTCTCATAAGGAACGTCAGAGAAAGAAGGAGTATCAGAGGAAAATGAACCGTGCCCAGCGCCCGCTGAATTACTATGAGAACGGTGCAAGGCATAAATGCGCGGTCTGTGGCCGGACGGAGCTGGACAATCCGGATCTGGAGTTCCGATACTGCTCAAAATGCAGGGGCAATTATGAATATTGCCAGGATCATTTGTTTACGCATACACATGTAAAATAGAGGAGGAGAAGATTGAAGATGAAAAAGACGAAGATTATCTGTACAATGGGACCAGGGATTAAAGACGCAGAAGTGCTCAGAAAGCTGATCAAAAGCGGCATGGATGTGGCAAGGTTCAATTTTTCCCACGGATCTCATGAAGAGCATAAAGAACGTATGGATCTGTTGAAAAAAATCCGTTCAGAGGAAAAGATTCCGGTGGCGATCCTTTTGGACACGAAAGGTCCGGAGATCCGGACAGGTGTATTAAAAGGCGGAGAAAAGATCACGCTGCAGGAAAATCAGACTTTTACGCTGACTTCTGAAGAGATTGAAGGAGATGAATCAAAAGTATCGATCACTTATGACGGACTGGTGGATGATGTACAGCCCGGAAGCACGATTCTGATCGACGACGGACTGATTGAACTGAAGGTTAAAAGTAAAAATGGCCAGGATATTGTCTGTACAGTAGTCAATGGCGGCGAACTGGGAGAACGCAAAGGGGTCAACGTGCCCAACGTACCGGTAAGGCTTCCGGCGATTACAGAGAAGGACAAAGAAGATATTAAATTTGGCGTAGAGCAGAAAATTGATTTCATAGCAGCTTCGTTTGTAAGAAATGCAGAGTGTATTCTGGAGATCCGGGCATACCTGAAAGAACTGAAGGCCCCTTATATTCCGATTATCGCCAAGATCGAGAACGCAGAAGGCATTCAGAATATTGATGAGATCATCCGCTGTTCAGACGGCATCATGATCGCAAGAGGAGATCTTGGAGTAGAGATCCCGCCGGAAAATGTGCCTTATCTGCAGAAGATGATCATTCAGAAATGTAATGACAACTATCGGCCGGTGATTACAGCGACTCAGATGCTGGATTCCATGATCCGTAATCCACGTCCGACCAGAGCAGAGGTGACTGACGTAGCTAATGCGGTGTATGACGGGACAGATGCCGTGATGCTCTCCGGAGAGACCGCTTCCGGCAAGTATCCGGTGGAAGCACTGCAGATGATGGTACATATCGTTGAAAGTACAGAAAAGCATCTGGATTATGACCTGATCATGCGCAAAGCGGAAGAACAGCGTATGAAGAGTACGTCAAGCGCGCTGTGTCATGCCACGGTGACGACAGCTCATAATCTGAGAGCAAAGTGTATTATTACGCCTTCCGTGTCTGGAGCCACAGCAAGAGTTGTGTCTAAATTTAAGCCGGATACGGAGATCATCGGAGTGACTCCGAACGAGGAGATTATGCGCCGGATGCAGATTTACTGGGGTGTAAGACCGATGAAGTCTCTGGAGTTCAAGACAACAGAAGATGTATGTAACGGAGCGATTGAGCTGGTGCTTGCAAAACAGATCGTAGAGCCGGGAGATGTGGTGGTATTGACGGCAGGTATCCCTTCTCCTCATATTGTTGCGCAAAAAGAGGGAGTCAGCAATATGATGCAGATTACAGTGGTATAAATGTACAGGATGTCAGGATGAAAAATTCTCCTGGCATCTTTTGTTAATAGACAGTTTTTCTCAATGAAATATATTGACAGACAGGCAGAGATATTTTATAGTGTTCCCATAGAGAACTACTAAAGAGGTGATGAGATGGAAAAGGTCACATTTGTAGAACGATTGATGGAGTTCGGACTGACAAGGCAGGAGGCGACGATATACCAGTGTCTTCTCGGAGAGGGAAAGATGACAGGATATGAGGTGGCGAAGTTGACGGGGATTTCCCGTTCTAATGCATATAACTCTCTTGCCAGCATGACAGAGAAGGGTGCGTCCTATCTTGTGGAAGAGGGAACAACCCGTAAGTATGTGCCGGTTCCGGTGGAAGAGTTCTGCAAAAACCGTATCCGGCATATGGAAGAAGCAAGGCGCTGGCTGGAGATCCATGTTCCATCGGAAAAGCCTCATGTGGAGGGCTATATTACGATTGAAGGTGCCAGAAATATTCTGGATAAGATCCGCAATCTTCTGGATAAGGCAGAGCAGAGGGTCTATATCAGCTGTACCAGGAATTATCTGCTGCTTTTCGTACGTGAACTGGAGGAGCTTCGCAGAGGGAAAAAGAAGGTCGTGATCGTGACTGACCAACCGGTTACGCTGGCCGGAGCGAAAGTATATGTGGGCAAAAGCAGAGGGATGCAGATCGGTGTGATTACAGATTCGCGCTACGTGCTGACCGGAGAATATGGGGAGGGAAGCATGAATACCTGCCTGTATTCCGGACAGAAGAATTTCGTAGAGTTATATAAAACTGCACTGGGAAATGAGATCAAATTATTATCATTACAAGAGGAGAAAAGTAAAGCATGAAAAAAGAAACATTTGTGACAAAGGAACAGTTGGAAGAGATAGTAAAGGAGTATCCGACTCCATTCCATCTCTATGACGAGAAGGGTATCCGGGAAAATATGAAGGCTTTAAAGGAGGCTTTTTCCTGGAATCCCGGATTCCGTGAGTATTTTGCGGTAAAGGCAACCCCGAATCCGTTTTTGATCGACATTTTAAGAGAATATGGCTGCGGCTGCGACTGCTCATCTATGACAGAGCTGATGCTTTCTGATGCTGTCGGAGCCAGGGGAGAGGAGATCATGTTTTCTTCTAATGATACTCCGGCCGAGGAATTTGTATATGCAGACCAGCTGGGAGCAGTGATCAACCTGGATGACTTTACCCATATTGAATTTTTGGAGAAGGCTATCGGCCATATTCCGGAAACGATCAGCTGCCGTTATAATCCGGGAGGACTTTTCAAGATCAGCAATGACATCATGGATAATCCGGGAGATGCCAAGTACGGCATGACAACGGAACAGCTGTTTGAGGCTTTTCGGGTCCTGAAGGGAAAAGGAGCCAAAGAATTTGGTATCCATGCATTCCTTGCCAGCAATACTGTAACTAATGAATATTATCCGATGCTGGCAAAGATTTTGTTTGAGGTGGCGGTCAGACTTCAGAAGGAAACCGGAGCCCATATCAAATTCATCAATCTTTCCGGTGGGATCGGGATCCCTTATACGCCGGATCAGGAGCCGAATGATATCCGTATCATCGGAGACGGCGTAAGAAGAGTATATGAAGAAGTGCTGGCGCCTGCAGGAATGGGAGATGTGGCCATTTACACGGAGCTTGGCCGCTTTATGATGGGACCCTACGGATGCCTGGTTACAAAAGCAATCCATGAAAAACATACTTACAAGGAATATATCGGTGTGGACGCCTGCGCGGTTAATCTGATGCGTCCGGCCATGTACGGCGCTTATCACCATATCACAGTGGCCGGGAAGGAAAATGCACACTGTGACCACAAATATGATGTGGTAGGATCTTTATGTGAAAATAATGACAAGTTTGCCATTGACCGGATGCTTCCGGAAATTGAGCCCGGCGACTATCTGATCATCCATGATACGGGTGCTCACGGTTTTTCCATGGGATACAACTATAATGGAAAGCTGAAGTCCGCAGAACTTCTTTTAAAAGAGGACGGAACGGTTCAGATGATCCGCAGAGCGGAGACGCCGGCAGACTATTTTGCCACATTTGACTGCTTTGATATTGGCCGGAAACTGATTGCAAAAAGTAAGGAAATGACAGAAAAATAGAGAAAAAGGAAAAAGCTCTTTGGTGTATCCAAAGAGCTTTTTTAATGGAATGCGGATGGTGGGACTTGAACCCACACGAGATTGCTCCCGCAAGATTTTGAGTCTTGTGCGTCTGCCATTCCGCCACATCCGCTTATATTTTTTCGTAGCAAAGCTTATTATAAGGGGTATTTCTGATGATGTCAATGAAATTTTATACGTAATTCTATCTTTTTCATTATGTTTCAAGAAGAAAATATTCAGAAAAATACAGGAGAATGTTAATTGCAAAACATAAACGTTAAAACAAAGACAATTATTGACAGAAAATTTAAGGCTTATTATAATAAGAGCAGATAAAAACATCGGTTGAGAAATCCAAGAGAGACTATAGCAAAGCAAATGATCAGTCTATAGCGCCGAAGGGGCAAGAGCATGACTTGAAACTCTCAGGCAAAGGAATTGGATGAGGACGAAGCTCTGGAAGCAAACAGGGAGATATTGATTCTGATGCAGAACATATCTCCTGTTTTTTTGTTACAGGGAGGTATTCTGTGAAAAATCAAAAAGGAGGATTATCATGGAACGAAAAACGCCACTCTATGAAGCACATGTAAAAGCAGGAGGCAAGATCGTACCTTTTGGAGGGTACCTGCTGCCCGTCCAATATGGAACAGGAGTCATCAAGGAACACATGGCGGTCCGGACACAGGCCGGCCTCTTTGATGTATCCCATATGGGAGAAGTTCTGTGTGAAGGAAAAGATGCTCTTGCAAATCTGCAGATGCTGCTGACCAACAATTATGACAATCTGGTGGACGGACAGGCAAGATACAGTCCTATGTGTAATGAAAACGGCGGCACGGTCGATGATCTGATCGTGTATAAGAAATGTGACGGATGCTACTTTATCGTGGTGAATGCGGCAAACAAAGATAAAGACTATCAGTGGATGCTGGATCATCAGTTTGGTGAAGTCACATTTACAGATGTGTCAGAATCTTATGCACAGCTGGCACTGCAAGGACCAAAAGCAATGGAAATCCTGAAAAAGATTACCCCAGAGGATCATATTCCACAAAAATATTATCACGCTGTCTTCGATACCGAGGTAGGAGGAATCCCCTGCATCATATCCAAGACGGGTTATACCGGTGAGGACGGTGTAGAATTATATCTGGCAAGTGAGGATGCGCAGAAAATGTGGGATTTCTTGCTGGAAACCGGAAAAGAGGAAGGACTGATCCCCTGTGGCCTTGGTGCGAGAGATACCCTTCGAATGGAGGCCGCCATGCCACTTTACGGTCATGAGATGAATGATGAGATCACTCCTCTGGAGACGGGCCTTAAATTCGCGGTGAAGATGAATAAAGAAGATTTCATCGGGAAAAGTGCTCTGGAAAAACGAGGTGAACCAGCAATAAGCCGTGTCGGTCTGAAGGTGACCGGAAGGGGGATCATCCGGGAGGAACAGGATGTGTATGCAGAAGGGAAAAAAGTGGGGCATGTTACATCAGGGACTCACTGCCCATATCTTGGCTATCCGGTGGGAATGGCTCTTCTGGAAAAAGAGTATACAGAGCCGGGAACAAAGGTCAGCGTAGATGTCCGCGGCCGGATGGTGGAGGCTGAAATTGTGCCGCTCCCATTTTATAAGCGGAGCAAATAGTAACTGATACATATAAAGATTAAAAAGAAAGGGAGAAGGAAAATGGAATTAAGAGAAGGATTAAAGTATTCAAAATCACATGAGTGGGTAAAAGAGGAAGACGGAGTCTGCGTGATCGGCCTTACGGATTACGCACAGTCTGAGCTTGGCGATCTGGTATTTGTCAATCTTCCGGAAGAAGGAGATGAGGTGACAGTAGGCGAGGCTTTTGCGGATGTAGAGTCTGTGAAGGCAGTATCCGATGTCTATGCACCGGTAACCGGGGTGGTTGCAGAGATTAACGAAGAGCTTTTAGATGCCCCGGAATCGATCAATGAAGCACCTTATGATGCGTGGTTTATTAAAGTAAAAGACATTACTGACCGGGAGGAACTATTGACGGGAGAAGAGTATCAGGCCTATGTAGAGAACGAACAGTAAAAGACAGAAAGGTGGTGGGACACCATGGGAAGCTATGTTCCGAATACAGACAAAGAACAAAAAAAGATGCTGGAAGAGATCGGATACCAGTCTGTGGAAGAGTTATTTGCACATATCCCTGATGATGTCAGGGTGAAGGATGGATTAAATATTCCTTCTGGAATGTCAGAACTGGAAGTCCGCAGAAAAATGGAAAAAACTGCTGGCAAAAATAAAATATTTCCAACCATATTCCGGGGCGCCGGGGCTTATCGGCATTATATCCCTTCTATTGTTAAAAGCGTGACTTCAAAAGAAAATCTGATGACTGCATATACCCCTTATCAGGCAGAAATCAGTCAGGGAATTCTGCAGTCTATCTTTGAGTATCAGACCATGATCTGTGATCTGACGGGAATGGATGTGTCAAATGCATCCGTCTATGACGGCGCTACAGCAGCCGCAGAAGGAATTGCGATGTGCAGGGACAGAAAAAGAGGGAAGGCGCTTGTATCGGCAGCAATCCAGCCGGAAATCCTCGAAACTGTCAAAACATATTGCTTTGGCAATGAAATGGAGCTGGAGATCATTCCCGAAAGAGAAGGCGCCACAGATCTTGAGTATCTGAAGAAGCATATTGATAACGGGACAGCCTGTGTCTATATCCAGCATCCAAACTATTATGGAAACCTGGAGGAAGCAGAAGAGATTGCTGAGATTACGCACGAAGCCGGAGCCAGACTGGTGATGGGCGTTAATCCCATATCTCTGGCAATCTTAAAAACGCCCCGGGAGTATGGAGCAGATGTGGCAGTGGGAGAAGGACAGCCGCTGGGACTTCCTCTTGCGTTTGGAGGACCTTACCTCGGCTTTATGGCCTGTGTAGAATCTATGATGCGAAAGCTGCCGGGCCGCATCGTTGGAGAGACAAAAGACAGGAATGGAAAGACTGGATATGTACTGACCCTGCAGGCGAGAGAACAGCATATCCGCCGGGAAAAAGCATCCAGCAACATTTGTTCCAATCAGGCGCTGTGCGCGCTTGCTGTAGGCGTATATCTTGCGGCGATGGGGAATGAAGGATTGAAAAATGCCGCACAGCAGTGCATGTCAAAAGCACATTACCTGGCAGGAGAACTGGAAAAGATCGGGTTTGCGGTAGAGAATAAGAAGGCATATTTCCATGAGTTTGTGACTGATTCCGGGATACCGGCCAAACAGGTGCTGGAAGCACTGGAAAAAGAAGATATTCTTGGAGGAAAACCTCTGGACGAAACCAGGATTCTCTGGTGCTGCACAGAGATGAATACAAAAGAAGAGATGGACAAGGTTGTCCGGATTTTAAAGGAGGTGTGATGCATGCTGATATTTGAAAAAAGTAGAGAAGGCAGGGGATGCTGTCTGCTTCCTGGCTGTGACGTCCCGGTGGCTGCCTTAGAGGAAAAAGATGCCAGGCATAAGCGGCTGCATCTGCCAGAACTTTCTGAAGGAGAACTTAGCAGACATTACTCTGAGCTTGCCAAAAAATCTCACGGTGTAAATGACGGCTTTTATCCGCTGGGATCCTGTACCATGAAATATAATCCGCAGATCAATAATGAGATGGCCGGCCTTCCAGGATTTACGGAAATCCATCCGCTGCAGCCTCAGCATACGGCCCAGGGATGCATGGAAGTCATCCAGACAGCGGAGAAACTGCTCTGTGAGATCACCGGCATGGATCATATGACATTTCAGCCGGCAGCAGGCGCTCACGGAGAATTTACCGGACTTCTTCTGATCAAGGCTTATCATGAAAGCCGTCAGGATCACAAGAGGAAAAAGATACTGGTGCCGGACTCCGCCCATGGAACCAATCCGGCCAGTGCTGCTATGGCAGGCTATAAGGTGGTCAGCATCCCTTCCGGACCTGACGGCTGTGTAGATCTTGATAAACTAAAAGAGGCGGCAGGCGATGATGTAGCAGGACTGATGCTGACAAATCCAAATACAGTAGGGCTTTTTGATAAAAATATCCGTAAGATCACAGATATTGTACATGAATGCGGCGGATTGTGTTATTATGACGGCGCGAATCTGAATGCAGTCATGGGAATTGTACGGCCGGGAGACATGGGGTTTGATGTGATCCATTTAAATCTTCATAAAACATTTTCCACACCCCACGGAGGAGGCGGGCCGGGAAGCGGTCCGGTGGGCTGCAAAGACTTTCTTGCGGATTATCTGCCTTCTGTACTGGTGGAAGGAACAGATGAACTCTCCTTTGTAAAACCATCAAAAAGTATCGGTGAGGTAAAGAGTTTTTATGGAAACTTTCTGGTTGTAGTGCGTGCGTTGACCTATATCCTGACACTTGGCCGGGAAGGGATTCCAAAGGCCAGTCAGAATGCTGTGCTGAACGCCAATTACATGATGGAGAAGCTCAAAGATCTTTATCCTATGGCTTATACAGAAATCTGTATGCATGAGTTTGTCATGAGCCTTTCACAGTTAAAGAAACAGACAGGTGTTTCGGCTATGGATATTGCCAAAGGACTTCTGGATCATGGGATTCATCCTCCGACAATGTATTTTCCGCTGATTGTAGATGAAGCATTGATGGTGGAGCCGACAGAAACAGAATCCAAAGAGACTCTGGATCATGCGGTGGAAGTCCTCAGAGATCTTTATGATCTGGCTGTACATGACCCGGAGCGGCTCCATGAGGCGCCTGTTACCACACCGGTAACCAGGCTGGATGAGGTAGAGGCCGCAAGGCATCCTCACCTGCGTTATGAGTTTGAACAGATTTAAGGGGAATCATGACATAAGGCGGAAAAATTATGGTTAAAAATCTAGTGTTTATAGAAACAGATGGAGTGGATCCATATGAAAATCTGGCAGTGGAAGAGTATCTTCTCTTTCACTGCCAAAAAGATCAAATAATCTTATATCTGTGGCAGAACCAGAATACGGTGGTCATTGGCCGGAATCAGAATGCATGGAGAGAATGCAGAATCAGTGAGCTGGAAAACAGCGGAGGACATCTGGCACGGCGCCTTTCCGGAGGAGGTGCCGTTTATCATGACCTGGGGAATCTGAATTTTACATTTCTGGCCCGAAAAGATGACTATGATCTGGACCGGCAGATGAAGGTAATCTTATCGGCACTTCAGAAGCTGGACATCCGGGCAGAAAAATCCGGAAGAAATGATATACTTGTCTCAGGGAAAAAGTTTTCTGGAAATGCATATTATCAGCACGGTGATTACTGTTATCATCACGGGACGCTGATGGTGGATGTCAAAAAAGATGATCTGGGGAAATATCTGACTGTTTCCAGAGAAAAGCTGAAAGGAAAGGGTGTGGAATCTGTCAGGTCAAGAGTGGCAAATTTAACGGAGTTTCTTCCGGAACTTACGATTGACAGATTAAAAAAAGCACTGTATGATTCTTTTCAAGAAACCTATGCTCTGCCGGCAGAAGTCTGGCAGACAGACGAGCTTGAAAATGCGGCCATCCAGAAGCTGACGGAAAAATATGCGTCCTGGGACTGGCTGTATGGGAGAAAGCTTGATTTTCAGTACGAATTGTCCCATCATTTTTCGTGGGGAGAAGTACAGATTCAGCTTCAGGTGGAAAAGGGAAAGATTACAGATGTTCAGGTATATTCTGATGCATTAAAGCCAGAGTTGATGGAAGAGCTTCCGAAATATTTTAAAGGAATTCATTGCCGCAGAGATGCCATCTGTGCACAGTTATGGCTGTACTGGTCGCCGGATCCGGAGGAAACAGCGATGGTACAGGATATCACAGACTGGATGAAAACTACGGAGATTTAGAAAATAAGGAGGCAGACACATGGAAGAACGATATGATCTGATCGTGATAGGCGCAGGTCCGGGAGGCTATGTGGCCGCGATCAAGGCGGCGAAGCTGGGGATGCATACGGCGATCGTAGAAGAAGATAAAGTGGGAGGCACCTGTCTGAACAGAGGGTGCATTCCCGCAAAGGCAATGCTTCATGCGGCCGAGGTATATCGGGCAGCCAAAGACGGAGAGCGGTTTGGGATTGTTGCCGCAGATGTAAGCTTTGACTATAAAAAAATCCTGCAGTATAAGGAGGAAACATCAGAGAAACTGGTGCAGGGAGTGGAACAGCTTCTTGAGGCAAACAAAGTGACATCGTTAAAGGGGAAGGCCATGTTAATGCCGGACAGAAAAGTTTCTGTCACCTCTGAGGGAGGGGCAAAGATTTATGAGGCTGACCGGATTTTGCTGGCAGCAGGATCCAGACCGGTAATCCTGCCCATCCCGGGCATGGATCTGCCGGGAGTGCTTACAAGTGATGATCTGTTTGCGTTAAAAGAGATGCCGGAAAGTCTGGTGATCATTGGCGGAGGTGTGATCAGTGTAGAGTTTGCTACCGTTTATGCCTCTCTTGGCTGTAAGGTTACGATTCTGGAAGCAATGCCAAGGATCGTTCCAGGGATGGATAAAGAAATTTCCCAGAATCTGAAACTGATCCTGAAAAAAAGGGGCGTAGATATCCACACATCAGCTTCTGTTAAAAAAGTAGAAGCAGAGGACAATGCTTACGCCTGCTGGTTTGAAGAAAAAGAGACAGAGCAGAAAGTTTCGGCACAATATATCTTGTGTGCAGTAGGACGGTGTCCGAATACGGACGGCCTGTTTGCAGAAGATGCCGTTCCCAGGATGGAGAGGGGACGGATTGTGACGGATCAATATTTCCAGACAAGTCTGGAGGGGGTTTATGCCATTGGAGATCTGGTCAAGGGAATGCAGCTTGCTCATCTGGCAAGCGCCCAGGGAATCGTGGCGGTGGAGACAATGGCCGGCATGGAGCCTTCTATAGATCTTGAAGTCATTCCTGGATGTGTCTATACTGATCCGGAAATAGCATCTGTGGGATTAACGGAAGAAGATGCAAAGGCGAAAGGAATTTCTGTAAAAACAGGTAAGTTTATCATGAGCGCCAACGGAAAGTCACTGATTACCCAGGAAGAGCGCGGCTTTATCAAGATTGTTGCAGAAGAAAAGACGGGAGTAGTCTTAGGCGCCCAGATGATGTGCGCCCGGGCAACAGATATGATCGGCGAGATGGGAACAGCAGTGGCCAACCGTTTGACTGTAAAACAGCTCCTAAAGGCTGTAAGAGCCCATCCGACATATAATGAAGGCGTCGGAGAGGCCCTGGAGGAACTGGAAGGCGGAGCCATCCACATAGTTCCGAGGAGAAAAAGATAAAAAATTCAGGCAGAGAGGATGTGTAAACATGGGATTTAAGACAGACATTGAGATCGCACAGGAGGCACAGATGAAGGTGATCAATGAGATCGCCGATTCTATGGGGATTCCGGATCAGTATGTGGAGAACTATGGAAAATACAAGGCAAAGATTGATTACCGGTACTATCAGAATGAACTGGTAAACAGACCGGATGCAAAGGTGGTTCTGGTGACGGCTATTAATCCGACACCTGCCGGAGAAGGAAAAACTACTACGACCATTGGTGTGGCAGATGCCCTGAACCGGATCGGGAAAAAGACAATGGTTGCCCTGCGTGAGCCTTCCCTGGGCCCGGTGTTCGGTGTAAAAGGAGGGGCAGCAGGAGGCGGATATGCTCAGGTAGTCCCGATGGAGGACATCAATCTTCATTTTACCGGTGATCTCCATGCGATCGGGGCAGCCAATAATCTGATCGCCGCCATGCTGGACAACCATATCCATCAGGGGAATGCACTGGATATTGATACAAACAGAGTTACCTGGCGCCGCTGTGTGGATATGAATGACCGGCAGCTTAGAAATATCGTAGACGGACTGGGGCCAAAAGCCGACGGCGTGACACGCCAGGATGGATTTGATATTACGGTCGCGTCTGAGATTATGGCAGTGTTCTGCCTTGCCAGCGATATCATGGATCTGAAGGAACGGGTAGCAAGAATCATTGTGGCTTATTCCAGAGATGGACGTCCGGTGACGGCAGGAGACCTTCACGCCGAAGGAGCGGTGGCAGCACTTTTGAAAGACGCCCTGAAACCAAATCTTGTACAGACGCTGGAAGGAACACCGGCATTTGTACACGGCGGTCCGTTTGCCAATATCGCACATGGATGTAACAGTGTGATCGCAACAAAAATGGGAATGAAACTTGCAGATTACATGATCACAGAAGCAGGTTTCGGTGCAGATCTGGGCGCAGAGAAATTCCTGGATATCAAATGCAGGATGTCTGGAATCCGTCCGTCTGCTGTGATCATCGTGGCAACGATCAAAGCATTAAAATATAACGGAGGTGTTCCAAAGACAGAACTGGCAGAAGAAAATCTCAGCGCATTGGAGCAGGGAATCCCGAATCTTCTGAAGCACGTGGAAAATATTACACAGGTCTTTAAACTTCCGGCGGTTGTAGCGATCAATCGCTTCCCGACAGATACAGAAGCGGAGATCAGTCTTGTTCGGAAGAAATGTGAGGAGCTTGGAGTCAATGTGGCTCTTTCAGAAGTATGGGCAAAAGGAGGCGCCGGCGGTGAAGAACTCGCGGCTGAGGTGGTCCGCCTTTGCGAAGAGGAAAGCCAGATGGAATTTGTATATGATACAGAAAGTCCGATAAAGGATAAGATACTGGCGATTGCACAGAAGATATATGGAGCTGACGGTGTGGATTATACACCGAAGGCAGAAAGGGAGATCCGTACCTTAGAAGGAATCGGACTTGGAAATCTGCCGATCTGTATGGCGAAGAACCAGTACTCTCTGACAGATGATGCCAAAAAGCTGGGACGGCCCACCGGATTCAGAATTACGATCCGTGATATTACCGCATCTGCCGGAGCGGGATTCCTGGTTGCGCTGACCGGTGATATTATGAAGATGCCGGGGCTCCCAAAAGTGCCTGCAGCAGAAAAAATCGATGTAAATGCAGATGGTGTGATTTCTGGATTATTTTAGATCAGAAAGGAGATCGGATCGTTATGATGCTGGAGAAAAAAACGACGGATTTCCTGGAAGTCTTGTCTTCAAAAGAACCTGTCCCGGGCGGCGGTGGAGCCTCTGCCGCCGTCGGGGCTTTTGGCGCAGCTCTTGGTATGATGGTTACGAATCTGACCGTAGGAAAAAAGAAATATGCGGATGTAGAAGAGGAGATCATTGGGATCCGCGGCCGGCTGAAAGAAATCCGCGACCGGCTGATCGGCCTGACAGACCAGGATGCCAAAGCCTTTGAACCTCTGTCGCGGGCTTATGGAATGCCGAAGGATACTGAAGAAGAGAGAATAGAAAAAGAACGTGTTATGGAACAGGCGTTGTATGAAGCCAGTGTGGTTCCGCTTCAAATCATGGAGACGGTCGGCGAGGCCATGAAAGAGCTGGAAATCCTGGAGAAAAAAGGAAGCAGAATTGCAGTCAGTGATGTTGGCGTAGGGATTCTGTTTGCCCAGGCAGCCTTAGAAGGGGCTTCTTTGAATGTTTTCATCAATACCAGACTGATGAAGGATAAGGGACGGGCGCAGGAGTTGAATAGACGGGCCAGAAGCCTGATTGAAGAAGGAAGCGCCCGGAAGGAACGAGTTTATGGAAAGGTATTAGCTAAACTTCAGTGACAGGAGGGCAGGCAATGAGTGTGGTTATGAAAGGGTCTGAAGTGGCGAAAGCCATGAAAGAGACTTTGATCCGGAAGACGGAAGTTTTAAAGGAAAAAGGCGTCAGTCCATGCCTTACGATCATCCGGGTGGGAGAAAGGCCGGATGACCTTGCGTACGAAAGAGGTGCGAAAAAACGCATGGAGCTTTCTGGAATCGAATGCCGGGTAAGAGAACTTCCGGAAAATATCGGGCAGAAAGACTTTGAGAGAGAATTTGCGAAGATCAATGAAGATCCATCCGTCCATGGAATCCTATTGTTCCGGCCACTTCCATCTCATCTGGATGAAGAGCCGGTGAGAGCATCCATTCATCCATATAAGGATGTGGACTGTATGAGTGATACGAATATTGCAAAGGTATTCTCTGGAGATGAGACTGGATTTGCGCCCTGTACGGCGGAGGCTGTCATAGAAATGCTGGATCATTTTCATATTGATCTGACAGGGAAAAAAGTGACTGTAGTCGGAAGAAGTATGGTGGTTGGCAGACCTTTGTCCATGCTGCTTCTAAGGAGAAATGCCACGGTAACGATTTGTCATACACGTACGGCGGATCTCGCAGGAGAATGCAGGAGTGCACAGATATTAGTGGCGGCGGCCGGAAAGGCGAAAATGATCACCGGAGATATGGTTGGAACAGACACAGTGGTGGTAGATGTGGGGATCAATGTGGATGAAAATGGTGACCTCTGTGGAGATGTGGAGTTTAGTGGCGCACAGGAGAAGGCATCTTACATTAGCCCCGTGCCGGGTGGAGTCGGCAGCGTGACTACTTCTGTACTTGCCGCGCATGTGCTTCGGGGAGCCTGCTATCTGAACCAGATTCAGATGGTATGATGATTCACAGGAAAGAGAACGAGGGATATCATGAAGGAAGTATGCAGGGTTTTTCTCAGGGCGCTGGCGGCTGGAATTGCCATTGCTGTCGGGGGTACAGTCTATCTTTCTCTGGAAAATAAGATTGTGGGTGCACTGCTTTTCACGGTCGGACTGTATGTGATCGTGCTGAACGGTCTTAATCTGTACACAGGAAAGATCGGGTATCTTGTAGATCAAAAGGAACCGGCGCCTTATATACGGATGCTTGCTTTTACATGGCTTGGGAACCTTACGGGAACAGCCGTGGCAGCATGGGCCGTGAGCATGTCCAGAATTTCCACGGTCAGGGGAAAAGCAGAGGTGCTCTGCGAAGGAAAGCTTTCGGATTCCCCGGCCAGCATTCTGATTCTTGCCGTATTCTGTGGAATTCTGATGTATGCTGCGGTTGATGGATATAAAGAGAAGGGAAATCCACTGATTTTGTTTTTGTGCGTCAGCGTATTTATCCTTTCTGGATTTGAACATTGCGTAGCGAATATGTTCTATTTTACATTGGCAGGAGTATGGTCTGTAAAAACCTTCCTTTATCTGCTTTTGATGACACTTGGAAACAGCCTTGGAGGGATGTTGATCCCGGCTGTGAAAAAAATATAAAAAATATTATGAGCAACTTATCCTTTTAAAAATTGTCGAATTGGTGTATAGTAAAATGTAGTTCTAATTTAGGATGGAGAAGTTGTTCATGAATCAAAAAATTGTACTGATAGACGGCCATAGTATATTGAACCGCGCGTTCTACGGGCTTCCGGATCTTACGAATTCCGAAGGCCTTCATACTAATGCCGTCTATGGTTTTCTGACGATCTTATTTAAATTACTGGATGAAGAGACACCGGACTATCTGACGGTGGCTTTTGATGTACATGCACCTACGTTCCGGCATGAGATGTATGCCGAATATAAAGGGACCAGAAAGCCCATGGCAGAAGAGCTGAGACAGCAGGTCCCTGTGATGAAAGAGGTCCTGAAGTCCATGGGCATCAAGACCATCGAGTGTGCCGGACTGGAAGCAGATGATCTCCTCGGTACCCTGTCAAGACGCTGCGAGGAAGAGGGAATGGAGGTGTCAGTCATCTCCGGAGACCGGGATCTTTTGCAGTTGGCCACCGACCATGTGAAGATCCGTATCCCTAAGACGAAGCAGGGAAGGACTGAGGTGGAGGATTATTACGCCGAGGATGTAAAGAACAGATATCAGGTGACGCCGTCGGAGTTTATTGATCTGAAGGCACTGATGGGAGATTCTTCAGACAATATTCCAGGAGTCCCCGGGATCGGAGAAAAGACGGCGACGAAGATCATTACCGAATATCATTCTATTGAAAATGCTCATGAGCATGTGGACGAAATCCGGCCGCCGAGAGCATCCAATGCCATGAAAGAGCATTGGGATATGGCGGTGATGAGCAAGGCGCTTGCTACGATTGATGTCCATGCCAGCTTTCCATATGAGCTGGAAGAGGCAAGACTTGGAAATATTTATACAGAAGAGGCATATGCATGGTTCCAGAAACTGCAGTTTAAGAATCTTCTCTCCAGGTTTGACGTAAAAGCGCCGGCAAATCAGGTGGAAGAAGCTTTTACAGAGATTACAGACAGGGAAAAGGCGGAAGAGGTTCTGGAAAAAGCAGAAGGTGCGGCCTGCATTGGCGCCTGTGTTTTTAAGGATCCAGAGGAGGCACTCCCATTATTTACAGATCAGGCTGAGGTGGGAGGAATCGGAATCAGTTTTTCTGAGGAGGATCATTACTGTATCCGTACAGGTGAAAAGATCAGTGCATCCTGGCTTTTGGAACGGCTTTCAGAACTGGCTGAGAAGACGGAGCGGTTTTCTATGTTTGACATAAAGTCCTGGCTGCCGTATCTGGATATCTGCAAGCCGGAAAACTGTTTTGATATGGCAGTGGCAGCATATCTTCTGAATCCGCTGAAAAACAGCTATCCTTATGAAGATGTGGCCAGGGAACAGCTGGATCTTACGATCGAAGAAAAGTCTGATTTTTATATCAAGGTATGCTATGAAGCTTACACGGCAAGAGCAGCTTCCGGGATTCTTCTTGATCGTTTAAAAGAGACCGGTATGGACCGCCTCTTTCGAGAGATTGAGATGCCGCTGGTGTTTACTCTTTATGACATGGAAAGAAACGGTGTGAAGGTAAATTCTGCTGCGTTGAAGGAATATGGTGATCAGCTGGCAGTGCATATTCAGACGCTGGAGCAGGAAATCTATGACGCGGCAGGGGAAGAGTTTAATGTCAATTCCCCAAAACAGCTGGGTGTGATCCTGTTTGAAAAGCTTAAGATTCCCGGAGGGAAAAAGACTAAGACCGGCTATTCTACAGCCGCAGATGTGTTGGAAAAGCTGGCGCCGGATCATCCGATCATTGCAAAGATCCTGGAATACCGGCAGTATGCCAAGCTG
Organism: uncultured Lachnospiraceae bacterium; assembly: GCA_900553355.1. Classification (GTDB taxonomy): domain Bacteria; phylum Bacillota; class Clostridia; order Lachnospirales; family Lachnospiraceae; genus Merdimonas. The sequence goes on along the minus strand of USDK01000015.1, from coordinate 7,662 downwards.
AAGTCCACCTATGCGGACGGTCTGGCAAATTTTATTATGGAAGACGGAAGGATCCATGGGAAATTTAATCAGACCATCACGGCTACGGGGAGGATCAGCAGCACAGAGCCGAACCTTCAGAATATTCCGGTGAGGACAGAGCTTGGACGGATGATCCGGAAGGTATTTGTTCCGGCAGATGGCTGTGTGTTTGTGGATGCAGACTATTCTCAGATTGAGCTGAGAGTGCTGGCACACTGTTCCGGAGATGCTCATTTGATCGAGGCATACCGGGAAGCCAGGGATATCCACAGGATTACGGCGTCCCAGGTATTCCATGTACCGTTTGAAGAGGTGACAGATCAGCAGAGACGAAATGCCAAGGCGGTCAATTTTGGAATCGTTTATGGCATCAGTTCTTTCGGGCTTAGTCAGGACTTAAGTATTACCCGGAAGGAAGCGGCAAAGTATATTGAGGATTATTTTCATACCTATCCGGGAATTAAAACTTTCCTGGATGATGCGGTAAAGCATGCCAGGGAGCAGGGCTATGCGGTGACGCTGTTCGGAAGAAGGCGGCCGGTGCCGGAGCTTGGTTCCAGCAATTTTATGCAGAGATCTTTTGGAGAGAGAGTAGCGATGAATTCTCCGATCCAGGGAACTGCGGCGGATATCATCAAGATTGCTATGAACTCTGTGAACCGGAGGCTGAAAGAAGAAGGCCTTTCCTCGCGGCTGGTGCTGCAGGTTCATGATGAACTTCTGATCGAGGCAGAAAAAGCAGAGGTTGAAAAGGTAAAAGAGATCCTCAGGGATGAAATGGAGCATGCGGCAGCGCTTGACGTTCCGCTTGAAATAGATATGCATACAGGAGACAATTGGTACGAAGCAAAGTAGAGGTGGAGAAAAGATGAAGATCATAGGACTTACCGGCGGTGTCGGTTCTGGAAAAACACAGATTATGGAATACTTGAACAACAAATACGGGGCGACGATCTGCCAGACAGATAAAGTAGCGAAAAAGCTCCAGAAAAAGGGCGGAAAATGCTATGATGCCATTGTCGCACACTTCGGACAGGAGATCCTGGATGAGAAAGGCGAGCTGAACAGAGACATGCTGGGAAATATTGCGTTTAACAATGTGGAGCAGCTGTCTGTTCTGAACCGGATCGTTCATCCGGTAGTAAAAGAAGAAGTCCGGAGGATCATTGCAAAGGAAGAACGGAAGAATACGAATCTTCTGATTATTGAATCAGCAGTTTTGATCGAAGACCACTATGAGGAACTTTGCGATGAACTCTGGTATGTATATGTAAAAGATGAGGTGCGTAAAAAGAGGCTGTTTTATTCCAGGGGCTATGAGCCGGCTAAAGTAGACAGCATTATTGCTGCTCAGCCGCCCAAGGACATCTATATGAAGCACTGCGACAGAGTCATCGATAATAACGGCGTGTTTGCAGAGACACAGATGCAGCTGGACCGCATCGTGGCAGACTTATAGAAAGGCAGAGCGCAGAGATGATGAGATTATGCAGCATTGCCAGCGGAAGCAGTGGAAACTGCATTTATGTGGGAGATGATCAGACCCACCTGCTGGTGGATACAGGAATCAGTAAAAAGAGAATTGAAGAAGGATTACATAGTCTGGGAGTCAAAGGAGAGGAGCTCTCCGGGATCCTGATCACCCATGAACACATTGACCATATTCAGGGACTGGGGGTGTTCAGCAGAAAATACGAGATCCCCATCTATGCAACTCCTGGAACGATCGAGGGGATCCAGAGCATGAAAAGTCTGGGAAAGATGCCGGAGGGACTGCTCCATGAAGTGGAGACCGATCAGGCGTTTACCCTTGGAGACATCAGGATCTGTCCTTTTGCAATATCTCATGATGCAAGGCAGCCATCCGGATTTCGCATGGAGAACGGCCAAAAGGCGGTAGCGGTAGCTACAGACCTTGGGAAATACGATGCGTATACAGTCGAACATCTTCAGAATCTGAATGCAGTCGTGCTGGAAGCAAATCATGACATCCATATGCTGGAAGTCGGTCCCTATCCTTATGTGCTGAAAAGGAGAGTGATGGGAGAAAAAGGGCATTTGTCCAATGAGCTTTCAGGGCGGCTTCTTAGCGATATTCTTCACGATGGGCTTCAGCAGGTGATCCTCGGACACCTGAGCAAAGAAAACAATTATGCAGAACTGGCTTATGAGACGGTAAAACTGGAGGTAAGCTACGGGGATAATCCATATAAAGGGGAAGATATTCCCATGATGGTGGCAAAAAGAGATCAGGTATCTGATGTGGTAACTTTATAAAACTTTCAATGAATGGAGAAGAAAAAGTTATGGATAAGATAGCAATCGTGACGGACAGTAACAGCGGAATCACGCAGAAAGAGGCTGAAGGACTGGGAATCCGTGTGCTTCCGATGCCTTTTTATATCAATGACGAATTATTTTATGAAGATATTACTCTCACACAGGAAGAGTTTTACCAGAGGCTGGCAGAAGATGCGGACATTTCCACATCGCAGCCTTCCCCGGCAGATGTAATGGAACTGTGGGAAGAGCTTCTTCAGGAACATGAATCAGTCATTCACATTCCTATGTCCAGCGGCCTGTCCAGCAGTTGCGAGACAGCGCTTATGCTGGCGAAAGAGTTTGACGGCAGGGTATATGTGGTGGACAACCAAAGAATATCCGTGACGCAGCGTCAGTCTGTCATGGATGCAATCTATATGAAAGAAAAAGGAATGAGCGCAGAGGGAATCGTAAACGTCCTGATGCGGGAAAAACTGGAAGCCAGCATATATATTACGGTAGATACGCTGAAGTATCTGAAAAAAGGAGGACGTGTCACTCCTGCGGCAGCAGCCATCGGTACGGTACTGAATTTAAAGCCGGTACTCCAGATACAGGGAGAAAAGCTGGATGCTTTTGCGAAAGTGCGGGGCTGGAAGGCAGCAAAGAAGACGATGCTTGACGCTATGGAGAAAGATATCCGGGAACGGTTCGCTGGAAAAGAAGTACACCTGGAGGCGGCCTACACCTGTTCTGATGAAGAGGCGCAGGAATGGAAGCAGGAAATCCTGGAACGTTTCCCGGGTTATGAGATTGAGATGGACAGGCTTTCTTTAAGTGTAGCATGCCATATTGGAGCTGGATCTATGGCGGTGGCATGCAGTAAAAAAATTGAGATTTAAACTCTTATGATCTGCTGTTGATATTCACTTAAGAATGGCATTTTAAACTTATTTGTCACTACGCTTTCATAGAGGTCTGCGGCGAAAATATCCTGTTTTAGCATCCGCAGTCCGGTTTCAGAGAGAGCCTCTGTCTGGGTAAGTTTTGTCAGAAGGGGAACGGAGGAAGTTCTTTTTATCAGAGTCAGGAGTTTTGCACCGTCTTTGCGGAAACCGAGCAGACGGGCATACTGGCAGTCCCCCTGTTCTTTGTAGCGGATTAAGTCCTCAGTCCGGATGTTCAGCAGGATGTGGAGCATACAGCGGCTGATCCTGGAATAGGTCATATCACGGGTTTTCAGTAAATCACAGAACTGGTCAAACGTAATGAAATCATTGGAATGATTGAGCATGCGATTGGCTAGTTCTTCTGTCATATCCAGATATTCTGACAGGGACTCTCTGGTCTCGGTCAGGAGCTTATAGCGGAAGAAAAGAGAAAAATCATTTGCGTATACCGGATAGCGGACACGGTGTGTTTCTTCCAGCGAGCGGATGCAGGAAGGAGGAACCTGATCTTCCAGGCGGGTCAGGACTTCAGAAAGGCCGGGCTCATCATACATTTTTTCGGATTCCAGATGGACAGAATTTCCGGCGAAGGCCAGAAGGCGGCGGATGGCCGAGGCGGAGCTGTACCCCGGAGAAAGCTCTTTGTCATGGTATCCAGAGACCTTCCGGCGGATCGTGTAAGCGCCGATCGGACTTTTTCTTGTATAGAGCGCTTTGATATATTCGATACCAAGTATATTATTGGGCTGTTCCAGAATTTCATCCAGAGACGGATCTTTCAGGTACGCTTTTAAAGCCTCCTGTCTGGCACGAGGAAAAGATTTGCCGTTTCGGAGAGCTTCTTTTAGATATACCTGGTATTCTTCCGGCTCATCAGCGGCAACGCGCGCGATTTTTTCCAGAAGATAATAGTCTCCGCATTCACTTCCAAAACAAATGGAATCAATGCAGCCAAGTTTTTCGAAAAGTGAGATGGCGCCCTCGGCGAAAAATTCAGCGCTTCCGCAGGCATAGCAGACAGGCAGTTCCAGGACTAAAGGAACGCCTGCCTCCAGTGCGACTTCTGCACGCAGATGCTTTGGCATGATGGCCGGCGCCCCCCGCTGTACATAGTTTCCGCTCATGACAACGATTACAGTGTCCGCTCCGGTTACTTCTTTTGCTTTTTTGATATGGTATAAATGTCCATTGTGAAAAGGATTATATTCGGTAATCAGTCCGACGATTTTCATGAGTTTCTCCTTGTATATCTTTTTGAAATTGATTATACTATAGAAAGACTTGACTGGCAATAAGGCGGAAAGGAGGATGCATAATGAGTGAAGAACACGAGAAAATGCGGGAGGAGCTGACTGAGGAACGCATTTTGAGTATGCTCGAAAACCGGCAGTACAAGGAACTGAAGGAAGAGCTGGAAAATAATATGTATCCTGTAGACCTGGCAGATATTCTGGAAGAATTTGACCAGAAGCATATGGTCATGGTTTTCCGTCTTCTGGCGAAAGAAGAGGCGGCAGAGACCTTCACGTATATGAACAGTGATATGCGCGAGGTGTTGATCAATGCACTGACGGACTCGGAGCTGGAAGAGGTCATGGAAGAGATGTATCTGGATGATACGGTCGATGTCCTGGAAGAAATGCCTGCCAATGTAGTGGACAGGCTTCTGATGGCTACGGATGAAGAAAAGAGGGCGCAGATCAATCAGTTGTTACAGTATCCGGAGGACAGCGCCGGAAGCGTAATGAACGTGGATTATATTGCTGTCCGCAAAGAAATGACGGTAGCGGAAGCAATCCTCAAAATCCGGCAGGTGGGTCTTAATAAGGAGACCATCTATACCTGTTATGTGACAGAAAAGAGAAAGCTTATCGGTTATGTAGACGTCAAGGAGCTCCTGACTACCAGTGAATCCAAGCCGATCGAGGAGATCATGGAGACGAATCTTCTGTACGCCCATACCACAGACGACCAGGAAGATGTAGCGAAGACCATCAATAAGTATGGACTGATTGCTCTGCCAATCCTGGATCATGAAAACTGTATGGTGGGAATCGTAACCGTTGACGACGCCATGGATGTATTGCAGGAAGAGACCACGGAAGATATCAGTATCATGGCCGGTGTCAATCCGAATGAAGACTCTTATTTTGGTACAACGGTTATGGAACATGTGAAAAGCAGGCTTCCCTGGCTGTTGTTTTTGATGCTCTCCGCCACAGTGACGCAGATGATTATGAACAGTTATGAATCCGCACTGGCAGTGATGCCTCAGCTGGCGGGATTTATCCCGATGCTGACAGGAACCGGAGGAAACTGTGGTTCCCAGAGTTCTACTCTTGTGATCCGGGGGATTGCAGTGGAAGAGATTGAATTTGGAGATCTGTTCCGGGTGGTCTGGAAGGAAGTGAGGATCGCTGTCTGCATCAGCATCGTGCTTGCAGTGGTGAATGGGGTCCGGATTCTCCTGATGGGACAGGGAGATGTTCTGATGGCCCTGACCATCGGACTTACCATGGCTTGTACGGTTGTGATCGCAAAAGTGGTGGGATGTACCCTGCCTCTGATCGCAAAGAAAGTGGGGCTGGATCCGGCTATTATGGCGACTCCTTTGATATCGACTCTGGTGGATATCAGCACCATCAGCGTCTATTTTGCAATCGTCAGCACAGTGTTCCAGTTATAGGCAGATTGCAGGGGGATTGTACCCAAAAATGCACATAAGATTCCAAGAAGAGACCTTGTTTGCAGGGTCTCTTTGTATTATAATTGAAGTATTGAGAAACTAAGGAAAGGAGTCTATCGAACATGGGATTCATAGATGAAATCAAAGCAAAAGCAAAAACATGCAAAAAGACGATCGTGCTTCCAGAAACCGAGGATATCCGGACATATGAAGCAGCAGAAGCTGTATTAAAGGAAGGTACGGCGAACCTGATCCTGATCGGAAGCGAAGAAGAGGTCGCAAAAAATAAGGGGAATTTTGACATCAGCGGCGCAACGATCATTGATCCGGCTACCTATGAGAAGACGGATGCTTATATTGCAAAGCTGGTAGAGCTTAGACAGAAAAAAGGAATGACAGAAGAGCAGGCAAGAGAGCTGCTTCTGACAAATTATCTGTACTATGGAGTCATGATGGTTAAGATGAAAGATGCAGACGGAATGGTGTCCGGAGCATGTCATTCGACCGCGGACACATTGAGACCGTGTCTCCAGATCCTGAAGACAAAGCCGGGAACAAAACTGGTATCCGCATTCTTTGTTATGGTAGTACCGGACTGCGATATGGGAGCTGACGGAACCTTTATCTTTGCAGATTCCGGCCTGGAGCAGAACCCAGATCCGGAAAAGCTGGCTGCCATCGCCCTTTCCTCTGCAGATTCCTTCCGCCTTCTGACCGGAAAAGAGCCTGTTGTCGCTATGCTGTCCCATTCTACAAAGGGAAGCGCCAAGCATCCAGATGTAGATAAGGTTGTAGAAGCAACAAAGATTGCAAAAGAGAATGCACCAGAAGGACTTCTGATCGACGGAGAATTCCAGCTGGATGCAGCAATCGTTCCTTCGGTCGGCGCTTCTAAAGCACCGGGAAGCCCGGTGGCAGGAAAGGCCAATGTACTGGTGTTCCCAGACCTGGACGCAGGAAATATCGGATACAAGCTGGTACAGCGTCTGGCAAAAGCAGAAGCCTATGGACCACTGACCCAGGGAATCGCAGCACCGGTCAACGACCTGTCCCGCGGATGCAGCGCGAAAGATATTGAGGGCGTTGTGGCAATCACAGCTGTACAGGCAATGGCAGAGAATTAGACAATAGTTTAAGTAAGTGAAGAGAGGTAAAAACAAATGAATGTATTGGTAATTAACTGTGGAAGCTCATCCTTGAAATTTCAGCTGATCGATTCCAAATCAGAAAATGTTCTGGCAAAAGGACTTTGCGAAAGAATCGGGATCGACGGAAGCCTTACTTATCAGCCGGCAGGCGGAGAAAAAATGAAATCTGACAAAGCGATGCCGACACATACAGAGGCGATTCAGTATGTGATCGATGCTCTGACAGATTCCGAAACAGGTGTTGTCAAGAGCCTTTCCGAAATCGGCGCTGTCGGACATCGTGTCGTACACGGAGGAGAAAAATTTGCAAGCTCTGTCGTAATCACGGATGAGGTCCTCAAAGCGATCGAAGAGTGCAATGATCTGGCGCCTCTTCATAATCCGGCGAACCTGATCGGTATCCGCGCATGTCAGAAGTTAATGCCGGGGACTCCTATGGTGGCAGTATTTGATACCGCATTCCATCAGACGATGCCGGAAAAAGCATATCTGTACGGGCTGCCGTATGAGTATTATGAGAAATACGGTGTAAGACGTTACGGCTTCCACGGGACAAGCCACAGCCTCGGATCCAAGCATGCAGCACAGACTTCTT
>USDK01000014.1 GCA_900553355.1 uncultured Lachnospiraceae bacterium | reverse complement strand
CTCTTATTCTCTGCAAAAAAGTGCTGCCGCACTAATTATTTAGTGCGACAGCCCCGTGTTTTAGTCCGGATAATGATATCCCTTCCATGTATTAGAATGATTTTTTGAAAAAAATTCAAAAGGCTTTTAAAAAAAGTTGGTAAAGTGTGGTATACTAGTGAACGTGTACAGACACATGTCGAAAAAATAATAAAAGAAGGTAGAATTTATGAGTGAAATACAGTTTAAACGTCCGGAGATAGAGGACCGGGAGATCATCACCCATTATTTTGACCATCATACAAGCAGAAGTTGTGAACGCACATTTGCCAACGTATATCTGTGGTCCCGGCAGTACCCGGTGACCTGGGCTATTGTTGAAGATGCGCTGGTGTTCAAAAGTGAAGATGAGAATCATCTTTCCTACGCTTATCCGGCCGGGGAACCAGAGCAGGTAAAAAAAGCGCTGGAAGTATTGATGGAGTACAGTAAAGAAAAAGGGGTTCCTTTTTCTTTATACAATGTAACACCGGATCATTTTGAAAAACTGGAAGAATGGTATCCGGGAAGATTTCAGATTGAATATAACAGAGATCTGGCAGATTATGTATATGAGGCAGAAAAGCTGGCAACTTTGTCGGGCAAGAAGCTCCATGGAAAGCGCAATCACATTAATAAGTTTAAGTCTCTGTATGAGGGAAGATGGACTTATGAAAAAATGTCAAAGGAAAATCTGGAAGACTGTTTCCAGATGGCGCTGAAGTGGAGAAACGAAAACGGATGTGAAGATGATCCTGAAAAAAGGGGAGAAATCTGTGTAACACTAAACTCTCTCCGCCTGTTTGAAGAGCTCCATCTGACCGGCGGCGTATTAAGGATCGATGGGCAGGTGGTGGCCTTTACTCTTGGAGAGCCAGTCTGTTCGGATACCTTCGTAGTGCATATTGAAAAGGCCTTTGCAGAGGTACAGGGGGCATATCCGATGATCAACCAGCAGTTTGTAGAGCATGAATGTATGGATTATCAGTATATTAACCGGGAAGAAGACACCGGAGCGGAAGGATTAAGAAAGGCCAAGCTTTCCTACCGCCCTGTATTTATGGTAGAAAAAGGAAGAGTCACAGAAAAAGAAGCATAAGGAAAAGGAGAGAGGACATATGATCGCAGAAAAAATGAAAAATATGGTAGCAAACAGCTCGGCAATCCGGGCGATGTTTGAGGAAGGCACCCGCATGGCAAAGCTTTACGGTGCTGAAAATGTTTATGACTTCAGCCTGGGAAATCCCAATGTACCTGCACCGGAGTCGGTAAAAAATGCCATTATTGAACTGGTAAACGAAAGTGATCCAATCGTTCTTCATGGATACACCAACAGCAACAGCGGGTATGAGGATGTAAGAGCGACAGTGGCAGAATCACTGAACCGACGGTTTGGAACAAATTTCGCTGCGAAAAACATTGTGATGACGGTAGGCGCGGCAGGCGGACTGAATGTGATCTTAAAGTCCCTGATCAATCCGGGAGACGAGGTGATCACATTTGCCCCGTATTTTGGAGAATACCGGTCTTATACCAACAATTATGACGGAGTGCTGGTGGAAATTTCCCCAAATACAGAGAATTTTCAGCCTAAGCTGGATGAATTTGAACAGAAGATCACGCCGAAGACAAAGGCGGTGATCGTTAACACACCGAACAATCCGACAGGTGTGGTATATTCCGAAGAGACGATTAAGAAGATGGCTTCTATCATGGAAGCGAAACAGAAGGAATACGGAACAGATATCTATCTGATCTCGGACGAGCCTTATCGTGAGCTGGTATATGATGGAGTCGAGGTTCCATATCTGACCAGATATTATGCCAATACAATCGTAGGTTATTCCTACAGTAAGTCTTTGTCGCTTCCGGGAGAGCGTATCGGGTATCTGGTGATCCCGGATGAAGTGACAGACAGCGAGGATCTTCAGTCCGCTGCAAATGTGGCAACCAGAATCCTGGGCTTTGTCAATGCACCGACTCTGCAGCAGAAACTGGTGGCAAAGTGTATTGATGAGAAGACCGACTTAAGCTTCTATAACCGAAACAGAGAAGCGCTTTATAACGGGCTGAAGGAATGTGGTTTTGAGTGTATCAAGCCGGAGGGAGCCTTCTATCTGTTCGTAAAATCGCCGATAGCAGATGAAAAGCAGTTCTGTGCAGACGCGAAAGAGCTTCACATTCTGATGGTACCGGGAAGTTCTTTTGCATGTCCGGGATATGTGCGTCTGGCTTACTGTGTGTCCTATGAGACGATTATAAATTCTTTGCCGAAATTTAAGGAACTGTCAAAAAAATATGTGTAGAATAAGGAAAATCAGATGAAAGCATTTGAAAAAAAAATACGAAAAGTAGAGCCCTATGTGCCGGGAGAACAGCCCCAGGAACAGGTGATCAAATTAAATACCAATGAAAATCCCTATCCCCCGGCGCCTGGCGTAAGAAAAGCACTGGAAGAGATGGACGCCGGGCGTTTCAGGCTGTATCCGGATCCTACGGCAGAGGTCCTGGTGGACGCACTGGCAGAGTTCTATCATGTAGAGCCTGAGCAGGTATTTGTAGGAGTGGGATCGGATGACGTACTTTCTATGTGTTTCCTGACTTTTTTCAACTCGGAACACCCTATATATTTTCCGGATGTTACATATTCCTTCTATAAGGTATGGGCAGATCTTTACAGGATTCCCTATGAATGTAAGCCTCTTGATGAAAATTTCCGGATTGTGAAAGAGGATTATTATCCGGAAAACGGCGGAGTGATCTTTCCAAATCCTAATGCACCGACAGGAATCTATCTGGGGCTGGATGAGGTGGAGGACATCATTGCCCACAACCAGGATGTGATCGTGATCGTAGATGAGGCCTATGTGGATTTTGCAGGGCGTTCGGCGATGGAACTGATCGATAAATATGAAAATCTGATCGTGGTGCAGACATTCTCAAAGGCAAGATCCATGGCCGGCATGAGAGTCGGCTACGCCATCAGTAATCCTACATTGATCCGGTACCTGAACGATGCCAAATACTCCTTTAATTCCTACACCATGAATCAGACGTCACTGATCTGCGGAGCCGAGGCGGTAAAAGACCGGGCATATTTTGAAGAGGGAATCAGAAAGATCGTAGAGACAAGAGAGTGGGCAAAACAGGAACTGGCTGCACTTGGATTTGAATTTCCAGATTCCCGGGCGAATTTTATCTTTGCAAAACATCCAAAATACGATGCAAAAGATTTGTTTGAATTTCTAAAGTCACAGAAAATATATGTCAGATACTGGGGAAGCCGCCGGATCGAGCAGTATTTAAGAATTACAGTGGGAACCAGGGAAGAGATGGAAGCTCTGTTTGCAGCGATAAAAAAATATGTTAAAATAAACGAAAAACACGGATAAGGAGAGTTGGCTATGGAAAAAGTATACGATGTAACAGCCATGGGCGAAATGCTGATCGATTTTACACTGAATGGACAGAGTGATCAGGGAAACAACCTGTTTGAGGCATGTCCGGGAGGTGCTCCCTGTAATGTGCTTGCCATGCTGAATAAGCTGGGAAGGAAAACGGCGTTTATCGGAAAAGTGGGAGAGGATCAGTTCGGAAGACTTTTAAGAGATACCATCGATGAATTGGGGATTGAGACAAAGGGACTGATCCTGGACCAGGAGATCCATACAACTCTGGCCTTTGTCCATACATTTCCAGATGGAGACAGAGAATTTTCTTTTTACCGGAAGCCGGGAGCAGACATGATGCTGGCTGAAGATGAGGTGGATTATGATCTGATCCGACAGTCTAAGGTGTTCCACTTCGGAACATTGTCGATGACGGATGAGCCGGTGAGAAGTGCGACGAAAAAAGCACTGGAGGCGGCAAAAGAGGCAGGATGTATCATTACCTTCGATCCAAACTTAAGACCGCCGCTGTGGGATAGCCTGGATCATGCAAAAGAGATGATGGAGTATGGGTTCCAGTACTGTGATATGCTGAAGATCTCAGACAATGAGATCCAGTTTGTGACTGGAAAGGAAGACTATGATGAAGGGATCCAGATCCTTCAGGAGAAATATCAGATTCCACTGATCTTCCTGACAATGGGAAAAGATGGAAGCCGTGCCTATTATAAGGATTTAAGAGTGGAGAAAAAAGGCTTTACGGTAAAGGCCATCGAGACAACAGGGGCAGGAGATACTTTCTGCGGATGTGCTATCCACGGACTTCTGACTCACGGAATGGAAGGTATGAATGAAAAAGTGCTGGAGGATATGCTGACCTATGCCAATGCAGGTGCAGCGCTGATCACGATGAAAAAGGGAGCGATCCGCTCCATGCCTGATCCGGAAAATATTACAAAGATGATCGAGGAAGCATAGATACTATGAGATTACGTAGAATACTTGCCGTATGGGCGGCAAAGCTGGCAGAGAAAATCAGCGTACACATCTTTCACCGCCAGGGCGTGACCTGGGCGGGAAAGATTGCGCTTAAGATGGATCCGTCCATTCTTAAGACACTGGCATCCCAGGTGAAAAAGGAAATTTTCATCGTATGCGGGACCAATGGAAAGACAACCACCAACAATATGCTGTGTGCGGCTCTGGAAGCCGAAGGATACAAGGTGGTATGCAATCATACCGGATCAAATATGCTGAACGGAGTAGCAGCAGCCTTTGCCCTGGCGGCAGGGTTAAACGGAAATCTGAAGGCTGATTATGCATGTATTGAGATTGATGAGGCGTCCACCCGAAGGGTATTTCCTCATTTTAAGCCAGATTATATGGTTCTTACCAATCTGTTCCGGGATCAGCTGGACCGGTACGGTGAGATTGATATTACCATGAATATTTTAAAAGAAGTGATGCAGAGTGCGCCGAAGATGAAGGTGATCGTCAATGGCGATGATGCACTGTCCGCCTTTCTTGCCATGGACAGCGGCAACCCTTATGTAACGTATGGGATTGGCCGGCAGGTGATCGATGACAAAGATTCTCATGAGATCAGGGAAGGTAGATTCTGCAAGCGGTGCGGAGCTCTTTTGCATTACAATTTTTACCATTACAGCCAGCTTGGAGATTACGCCTGCACAAACTGTGATTTCAGGCGGCCGAAGCTTGATTATGATGCGTCCGATGTGGAAGTGGGCGACACGCTTGCCTTTACGGTAGAAGGAAAGAGAATCCTGGCAAATTATAAAGGATTTTATAATGTCTACAATATTCTCGCGGCGTATGCGGCTGTGAGGACCGGGGGGATTAAGCCTGTACATTTTAATGAAATGCTTGCAAAGTTCCATCCGGAAAACGGACGGATGGAACAGTTCCATATCAGTGGGACAAAGGTAATGCTGAATCTGGCAAAGAATCCGGCAGGATTTAATCAGAATATCTCTGCGGTAATGCAGGATCACGCAGATAAAGACATTATCATTGTAATCAATGACAATGCCCAGGACGGAATCGATGTTTCCTGGCTGTGGGATGTGGATTTCGACCGGTTTAGGAATGAAAATATTCATTCTATTACGGTCAGCGGAATCCGTTGTCAGGACATGCGGCTGCGGCTGAAGTATGTGGAGATTCCGTCTCTTCTGGAGGCAGATGTAGAGACGGCGATCCGGAAGAGGATCGAAGACGGCTGCGGCAACCTGTACGTGCTGGTCAATTATACGGCACTGTTTGGCACCAGAAATGTATTAAAAAGACTGGAGGAGAAGGGATAATGGAACAGACAGGAAAGACAATTACCATTGGCCACCTCTATCCGGATCTTCTGAATCTTTATGGCGACCGGGGAAATATCGCCTGCCTGATGCACAGATGTCTCTGGCGGGGAATCGAAGCGCGGACCATTGAATTTAACACCGGAGATGCCATCGACTTTTCAGAGCTTGATATCGTACTTCTGGGCGGGGGATCCGACCGGGAGCAGGCCATCGTATGCAAAAATCTTCTCGAGATCAGAGATGATTTCAAGAAATACGTAGAAGATAATGGAGTTGTGATCGCCGTCTGCGGCGGATATCAGCTTCTCGGAAAATATTATAAAACAGACGATGGAGTGATCGAAGGACTTCATCTGGTAGATATCTATACAGAACAGGGAGAAGGGCGTCTGATCGATAACATTGTGCTGAAAAGTGATCTGTGCGAGATGCCGGTGGTGGGATTTGAAAATCACGGCGGCAGGACTTTTATCGGTGATAACCAGCCTTTTGGAAAAGTGCTTTATGGATATGGAAATGATGGTGAAAGTGGTTATGAAGGTGTGGTTTACAAAAATGTGATCGGTACCTATCTGCACGGACCATTGCTGCCAAAAAATCCGGAGGTCTGCGACTGGCTGATCAGCAGGGCCCTGGAGAGAAAGTATGGAGAGGCGGATCTTAAGCCTTTGGACGATCGCCATGAAAAAGAGGCGAATCAGTATATCTTCCGAAGATTTATAAAGGAGTAGAGGAATCGAAATTATGGGAATGAAATGGAACGCTGCGCTTCCATTGCCGGCGGAGCTGAAGAAAGCATATCCCCTTTCCGAAGAATTAAAGAGTCTGAAAGAAAGACGGGATGCTGAGATCAGAGATATTTTTACAGGAAAAAAGGACAAGTTTGTGGTGATTATCGGACCCTGCTCTGCAGATAATGAAGACGCAGTCTGCGAATATGTCAGCCGCCTGGCCAGACTGAATGAGAAAGTGTCAGAGCGTCTGATGATAATTCCGAGGATCTATACCAACAAACCGAGAACGACCGGCGAGGGATATAAAGGGATGCTTCACCAGCCGGATCCGGATAAGGCTCCGGATCTTTATGCCGGGCTTATTGCAATTCGCAGAATGCATATCCGCGCGATGAAGGAAAGTGGACTGACGGCTGCTGATGAGATGCTGTATCCGGAAAACCGCAGTTATCTGGATGATATCCTTTCTTATGAGGCGATCGGAGCCCGGTCTGTAGAAAATCAGCAGCATCGGCTGACGGCCAGCGGGATGGACATTCCAGTGGGAATGAAAAATCCGACCAGCGGAGATTTTTCTGTCATGTTAAATTCTGTCGTGGCAGCCCAAAGCGGACACCGGTTTATTTACCGGGGAAATGATGTGACAACTACCGGAAATCCTATGGCCCACGTAATTTTGCGCGGGGGAGTGGATAAGTACGGCACGTCGATCCCGAACTATCATTATGAAGACTGTGTCCGGCTATACAGACTGTATGAGGAAAGACAGCTTAAGAATCCGGCGGCAGTCGTCGACGTCAACCATTCTAACTCTGATAAACAATACAAAGAACAGATAAGGATCGTAGGAGAGGTGCTCCATACTCGAAGGACACATTCTGAACTTCACCGTTTGATCAAAGGGGTTATGATAGAAAGTTATCTGAAAGAGGGAAGACAAAATGTCAGCAGCCATATGGAATATGGATGTTCTATTACGGATCCATGCATCGGCTGGGAAGATACGGAATATCTGGTTCAGAAGATCGCCGAAGAATGTATCTAAGACCCGGAATGATCCTGGTCACGGAGTTCCAGAAAGGACAGATAGTCCGTCAGATCTCTTTTAGAACGGACAGAAAGAGAACGGTATCTGGACAAAAGAGTACGTTCTGAAAGCGGAGGCCTGGAGACAGAAAGCTCTACTGTTTTACCATCGTCTTCATCCAGAAGGTAGTCAACAGAAACTTGAAAGAGAGCGGCAAGCGCCGTCAGCTTTTCATGAGATGGCTGACGGTTCTTTGTTTCATAGCCTGCAATAGTGGAGCGAGAAACCTTTAGATGATCTGCCACATATTCCTGTGTCATATCGTTCTGCTGGCGCAGTGCTTTTAGTTTTTCCCCAAATGACATAAACCGCTCCTCCTACATATTTTTGGTATATTTTACCAATTGTGGCAATAAAGAACATAAAATGTGCCGAATATCAACAAAGCGTTGCGCGTATGTTGAGAAACGGAACAATCAGAGGAAAGGAGACAATTTCATGCGTCAGGAACGATTTAAAATGGAAAGGGAAGGTTTGGTGGAAGAAGGCCAGGAGGTGGAGATCAGTGAACGAAGCGCTGTGACAGGGCAGTATACTTATCTGGTGGAACCTTCTATTGCCATGTCAGGAATCTACCGTACCGGCGAGCGGATCAAATCCCGTAAGGGAATCATCCGGAAGATTGAACGGACAGAGAAAGGTTTTTATCTGGTGGTGGAAGTGGAGGAATAGGAGCTGGCGTTGACACATCTGTGGAAAAAATATATAATTATAGGAAATAAGACTGAAAACCGGAAGGATAATATATATGATGATTGCGAAAAACGATGAAGCTATGAGAAGCAGGATCTGGAGAGTTGCCACGATGGTATCCTCCGTTCTGATCGTGCTCATAGCGATCTTTCTCTTAACAAAACTTTTTACGACAAATCCGCTGGAGGGAAGCTGGGTCAATGAAGACGGAAGCCTGGAGATCCGGTTCCGTGGGAATGGAAAGATGACGGCAGTGCTTCCAGAGTTTGCAGAAGGCGGTCAGGTAGATGTGCCGATGAGTTATACGATTGACAAGGACGAAAAGACGATCACCATCCTGGATGATACCGAGGAGATGGAGAAGCTGGCAGACGAGTCAGACGGCCTGTATACGGCAGAGATGCTGGAGAATGCCGTCAGCTCCGTTACAACGTCCTTTGATTATAGTGTGGATCAGGAGGAACTGACCCTGACAGAGCGCGAATACGGAGAACAGCTTGTATTTACAAAAAATTAGAAAAGTAGCAAATCACCCCGCACGAAAAACTGCGGGGTTTTTGAGCGATAAGCACGGCAAGCGGCTGCGGTGCTCAAAGAGAGGAGATGGGGACGATGATTACAAGAGAGCAGACAAAAAAAATCAGAATCGGGGAGAGAACCATAGGAGGAGGAAGCCCGGTGGCGATCCAGTCCATGACGAATACCAGAACGGAAGATGTGGAAGCTACCGTAAAGCAGATCCTGGAGCTGGAACGTGCCGGATGCGAGATCATCCGCTGTGCCGTACCTACCATGGAAGCGGCAGAAAGTCTGGCACTGATTAAGAAACAGATTCATATCCCGCTGGTAGCAGATATCCATTTTGACTACCGGCTTGCCATCGCTGCCATCGAGCACGGCGCGGATAAGATCCGCATTAATCCCGGCAACATTGGAGACGAAGCAAGAGTCCGCGCAGTAGTGGACAAGGCAAAGGAATACCAGGTTCCCATCCGGGTAGGCGTCAACAGCGGATCTCTGGAAAAGCCTCTCGTGGAAAAATATGGCGGAGTCACGGCAGAAGGTCTGGTGGAGAGCGCCATGGAAAAGGTACACCTGATTGAATCTATGGGTTATGATCAATTGGTGGTCAGCATCAAATCTTCGGATGTAATGATGTGTGTACGTGCTCATGAGCTGATTGCAGAGAGATGTCCATATCCGCTCCATGTGGGGATTACTGAGTCAGGAACCCTGCTCGCCGGAAATATCAAGTCTTCCATCGGTCTGGGACTGATCCTGCATCAGGGAATCGGCGATACCATCCGGGTATCTCTGACAGGGGATCCGGTGGAAGAAATCAAGTCGGCAAAACTGATCCTGAAAACCCTGGGACTCAGGAAGGGAGGGATTGAGGTAGTATCCTGCCCTACCTGCGGCCGGACAAAGATTGATCTGATCGGTCTGGCAAACCAGGTGGAAGCCATGGTAGCAGACATTCCACTGGATCTGAAAGTGGCGGTAATGGGCTGCGTGGTCAACGGACCAGGAGAAGCAAAAGAAGCAGATATCGGGATCGCAGGAGGAATCGGCGAGGGACTGCTGATTAAAAAGGGTGAGATTGTAAAGAAGGTAAAAGAAGACGAACTCTTAGAGACATTGAGACAGGAGCTGCTGCACTGGAATGAGTAAACCGTTTTTTGAAGTATTTCCGACATTAAAACTGAATGATGACCTGTGGATCTTGTTTGAGTCTGCCAGGGTGACCAAGGTGGTCACAAATTCCAGCAGAGACTTTATCAAGGTCCATTTGCTGAGCCGTCATCTGATCCAGAAACAGCATATTTATGAAGTAGAGCAGAGTTTGAAGGAGCAGCTGTTCGGCAGGAGCCGGATCCGGGTAGAAATCTGTGAACAGTATGAACTCTCAGAACAGTATACGCCGGAAAATCTGATGAGAGAATACTATGACAGCCTCCTGTTAGAACTGAATGAGCGGAGCGTGGTAGAGCGGAACATGCTGCAGAGCGGCGAGTATTCTTTTGAGGATGGGAATATCCTGCTCCTTAAAATGACAGACACGATCGTAGCCCAGGGGAAGAGAGATTCTCTGGCTCAGTTTCTGACAGGTGTATTTGAAGACCGCTTTCACCGGCCTATCGAGGTAAGAGTGATTTTTGAAAAGCCAAAGGACAGTAAGCTGAAATACAATGAAGAAAAGCTCCGCATGGAAGTGGATGCAATCCGTCAGCAGAGAAAGGCTATCCGGGAGGAGAAGGAGCAGAAACGTCAGGAGAATCAGAAAGAGAAAGAAAAGAAGCCGGAAGGAAGAAGCTTTTATGGCATGCAAAAGCGGCAGACGGCAGATGCGAGCCTGATCTATGGCAGAGACTTTGACGATGAGCCGATCGAGCTTTCCCAGGTGGTTACAGAGATGGGTGAGATTACGATTCACGGAAAGGTGATCAGTTTTGACACCCGGGAAATCCGGAATGAAAAAACGATTGTCATGTTTGCGGTTACTGATTTTACCGATACGATCATGGTGAAGATGTTCGTAAGAAATGAGCAGCTTCCGGATATTCTGGCAGAAATAAAGCCTGGAGCATTTCTGAAGATCAAAGGCGTAACGGCTATCGATAAGTTTGACCGGGAACTGACCATCGCGTCTGTGACCGGAATCCGGAAGATCAGCGATTTTACTCATTCCAGACAGGATACGGCCCCTGAAAAAAGGGTGGAACTCCACTGTCATACCAAGATGAGTGATATGGATGGAGTATCGGAAGTAAAAGATCTGGTGAAACGGGCTCATGACTGGGGACACAAGGCAATCGCTATCACAGACCATGGCGTGGTCCAGTCTTTCCCGGATGCTAATCACTACATAGAGACACTGGACAAGGATGACCCGTTTAAGGTCATCTACGGCGTAGAAGGCTACCTGGTAGATGATCTGACAGATGTGGCGGTCAATGAAAAAGGCCAGTCACTTGACGGTACCTATGTGGTATTTGACCTGGAGACGACTGGTTTCAGCCCGATCCGGGACAAGATCATCGAGATCGGTGCGGTAAAAGTAGAAAATGGAAAGATCACAGACAGATTCAGCACATTCGTCAATCCAGGCGTGCCGATTCCCTTTGAGATCACAAGACTTACCAGCATCACAGATCAGATGGTTATGGATGCGCCGGGAATCGAGACAGTCCTTCCCGAGTTCCTGGAGTTTATCGGAGACGCCGCACTGGTGGCGCACAATGCGTCCTTTGATGTGGGATTTATCGAACAGAATATGCGTTATCAGGATCTGACGCCGGACTTTACTTCTGTGGATACCGTGGCGCTGGCAAGGATGCTTCTTCCGACCCTTTCCAAGTTCAAGCTGAATGTGGTGGCAAACGCGCTGCATATTTCTCTGGAAAATCATCACCGGGCGGTAGATGACGCCGGTGCAACGGCGGAAATCTTTGTAAAGTTCGTGGAAATGCTGAAAGACCAGGGCATCTATGACCTTACGAAACTCAACCAATCCGGCAGTCAGAATGGAAATGTGATCAAAAAGCTTCCTACATATCACGTGATCATCCTGGCCTGTAATGAGGTGGGACGTGTAAACCTGTATACCCTGATCTCCAAGTCACATCTGGAGTATTACGCCAGAAGACCCAGGATTCCAAAGAGCGAACTGTCCAAATACCGGGAAGGTCTGCTGGTGGGGAGCGCCTGTGAGGCTGGAGAACTGTATCAGGCCCTGCTGAATGAAAAATCAGACGCCAGGATCGCGAAGATCGTCAGCTTCTATGATTATCTGGAGATCCAGCCGGTGGGAAATAACCGGTTTATGATCGAGAGCGACCGGGTAAGCACTGTCAATTCTGTGGAAGATATCCGGAATCTGAACCGGCGGATCGTAAAGCTTGGGGAACAGTTTGGAAAGCCTGTGGTGGCTACCTGCGACGTACATTTTATGGATCCGGAAGACGAGGTCTACCGACGCATCATTATGGCAGGAAAGGGATTTTCAGACGCCGATGAGCAGGCGCCCCTGTATCTGCATACGACGGACGAGATGCTGGAGGAGTTTGAATATCTGGGGTCCGCGAAGGCAAGAGAGATTGTTATCGAAAATCCGAATAAGATCGCAGATATGATTGAGAAGATCACACCGATCCGTCCGGATAAATGTCCGCCGGTGATTCCAGATTCAGACAAGCAGCTGAGAGAAATCTGCTATAACAAGGCACATTCCATGTACGGAGATCCTCTGCCGGAAGTGGTCACTGAACGTCTGGAGAGGGAGCTGAATTCCATCATATCCAATGGATTTGCCGTGATGTATATCATTGCTCAGAAGCTGGTGTGGAAGTCTAATGAGGATGGTTATCTGGTAGGCTCCCGTGGATCGGTAGGGTCCTCCTTTGTGGCGACAATGGCCGGGATCACGGAGGTCAATCCGTTAAGTCCGCACTATTACTGTAAAAAGTGTCATTACAGCGATTTTGATTCGGAAGAGGTCAAAGCATATGCCGGAGGCTGTGGATGGGATATGCCGGATAAAACATGTCCGGTCTGTGGAGAGCCCCTGGTCAAGGATGGATTTGATATTCCCTTTGAGACATTCCTTGGCTTTAAAGGTAATAAGGAGCCGGATATCGACCTGAACTTCTCCGGAGATTATCAGAGCAATGCGCATAAATATACCGAAGTCATCTTCGGTGCGGGACAGACCTATCGTGCCGGAACCATCGCCACTCTGGCGGATAAGACGGCTTTTGGATATGTGAAGAATTATTATGAGGAGCGGGGACAGGGAAAACGGAACTGTGAGATCGACCGGATTGTTCAGGGATGTACGGGGATCCGCAGGAGTACCGGACAGCATCCGGGAGGTATCATCGTGCTTCCGCTAGGAGAAGAAATTAATTCCTTTACACCGGTGCAGCATCCGGCTAACGATACCACGACAGATATCGTGACGACTCACTTCGATTACCACTCGATCGACCATAACCTGCTGAAGCTGGATATCCTGGGACATGATGATCCTACTATGATCAAGACTCTGGAGGAATATATCAGTTCCCCGGCCATGGACAATGAATATAATGAGACAGACCACAGGTTTGAAGCCACGAAGATTCCGCTGGATGATCCCGGCGTGATGTCTTTATTTCATGATACCTCTGCTCTTGGCATCAAGCCGGATGATATCGGCGGATGCCCGGTAGGGTGTCTTGGTATTCCGGAGTTTGGTACAGATTTTGTTATCCAGATGGTGGTGGACACGAAGCCTCAGACCCTTTCAGACCTGATCCGGATCTCCGGTCTTTCCCACGGGACAGACGTGTGGCTGAACAATGCCCAGGAGCTGATCCGAAGCGGAAAGGCGACGATTTCCACGGCAATCTGTACCCGTGACGATATCATGACCTATCTGATCAACCAGGGGCTGGACAGTGAGGAATCCTTTACCATCATGGAACGTGTGCGTAAGGGAACCGTGGCCAAGGGAAAATGTAAGGAGTGGCCGGAGTTCAAGAAGGATATGGCGGATCATGGCGTGCCGGACTGGTATATCTGGTCCTGTGAGAAAATTAAGTATATGTTTCCGAAAGCTCATGCGGCAGCCTATGTCATGATGGCTTACCGGATTGCCTACTGTAAGATCAACTATCCGCTGGCTTATTACGGTGCCTACTTTGGCATCCGTGCCGATGCGTTTTCCTATGAGATCATGTGCCAGGGGAAAGAGGTTCTGCAGAAATATATTGATGATTATACCAAACGTTCAGGCTCCTTGAGCAAGAAGGAGCAGGACACCATGAAGGATATGCATATCGTACAGGAAATGTATGCCAGAGGCTATGAGTTTATGCCTATTGATATTTACCGGGCTAAGGCGACGAAGTTCCAGATCATTGACGGAAAGCTGATGCCGCCCTTTGTCAGTATCGACGGCATGGGTGAGAAAGCGGCAGAGGCCGTGGAAGAAGCGGCAAAAGACGGACCGTATCTGTCCAGAGACGATTTCCGCCAGCGGACTAAGGCCAGCAAGACGGTCATCGATTATATGGGAGAGCTGGGGCTTTTAGGAGATCTGCCGGAGTCTAACCAGCTGTCACTGTTTGACCTGTAAAGCACAAAATGAAGATAATATGAAAAGAGGACGGGTTACTATGAGATTTATATATCCTGCGGTTTTCCGCAAAAAAGAAGATGGACGTTATCATGCATATTTTCCGGATCTGGAATGCTGCGAAGCTTCCGGAGATACCCTGGATGACGCTATTGACAATGCTAATGACGCAGCCAAGACTTGGATCGGCGTAGAACTGGAAGAGGATGAGCCGATTCTGCCGCATGTCTCGGATCTGGAGGATATTGAGACGCAGGACGGCGATATCGTCCGCAATATTTCCGTTAACATACGTTTTTATGAGGGATGGGACGAATAATCTTTGAAAACAGATTTCTTCAGAAAAATGTATAAAATAGATTGATATTCCTTCAGAAAAATGTATAAATCGCATTGATATTCCTTCAGAAAAATGACATACTATAAGCAGGACATAAAAGGAGTGATGTTATGCAGCGCATGGCAATGAAAAAACTGAAGGAGTGGAAGACAAAGAAAAACAGGAAACCGTTGATCTTAAAAGGGGCGAGGCAGGTTGGAAAAACCTGGCTTATGAAAAATTTTGGAGCTGCTTGTTTTAAAAATGTGGCTTATATCAATTTTGACAGCAACGTGCGTATGCGGCAGATCTTTGAAGAGGACTATGATATTTCCAGAATTTTACGAATGATCAATATTGAAACAGGAGTGAAGATCCGGCCGGAGGAGACATTGATTATTTTTGATGAAGTGCAGGAGGCTCCAAAAGCGATTTCTTCATTAAAATATTTCTGCGAAAATGCTCCGGAATATGCGGTAATCGCGGCTGGCTCGCTTCTTGGCGTTGCGATTCATGAGGGGATATCCTTTCCTGTTGGAAAAGTAGAAACGATGGAGATACATCCGCTGTCTTATCATGAATTTTTACTGGCGATGGGAGAAGAAAGTCTTGCAGAGCTTCTGGAGGAGAAAGATTATGACGTCATACGAACCTTTGCAGACCGTTATATTCACTGGTTGAAACTTTATTACTTTATCGGTGGGATGCCGGAGGCGGTCAATGATTATGCAGAGAATGGAGATATCACCGTTGTCAGGGAAATACAAAAGCAAATTTTGGAACTCTATGAGCAGGATTTTAGCAAGCATACGCCAAATGCGGAGCTTGCAAGACTGCGCATGGTCTGGAATTCTGTCCCCCTTCAGCTGGCGAAAGAAAATAAAAAATTTTTCTTTGGCCATTTGAAACAGGGAGCCAGAGCAAAAGATTTTGAACTTGCCATTGAATGGCTTCTGGACTGTGGCCTGATTGGTAAAGTTTACCGAGTGGAGAAACCAGCAGTTCCGCTGAAAGCATATGTTGATTTTAGCGCATTTAAGATCTATTTGTTGGATGTAGGACTCCTGGGAGCGATGAGCGACCTGGATGCAAGGACGATTTTAGAAGGAAATCAATTATTTACGGAGTTTAAGGGAGCCCTTACAGAACAATATGTTTATCAGCAGATCATGGCTGAAACGGAGTATACGCCGTACTATTTTTCCGCAAATTCTCATACAGAAATAGATTTTCTGATACAAAAGGAAGGGACTGTGACGCCGGTAGAAGTAAAGGCAGAAGAAAATGTAAAAGCAAAAAGCCTGCAGGCATACTGCAAAAAATACCGGCCGTCTTATGCAGTCAGAGCATCCATGACAAATTACCGCGAGGAGGACTGGATGGTGAATCTGCCGTTGTATGCGATAGAGAATCTGTAATAATTTAGAGGGGGCTGTCCTTTCAGAACAGCCCCCATTTCCTTTTAGGGGATTGTCTTTAGCTCTAGTTGGTTCTATTTCTTTATTTTGCTGCCTCTTCCTTTGGAAGAATCACATTCAGAAGAATCGCCATCAGTGTGGCTACTACGACCGGAGAACTTCCAAATACGGTTGTGACCCATTCCGGGAAGGTGGACAGGGACTCGGATGCCTGAGTGATACCCATCCCGAGCGCCACGGACAGTCCGACAACCGACGTGTTACGGAAGTTCATCTCCTGCTGGAAGATCAGTTTGATCCCGGTCATGGCAATGGAAGCAAACACCGAGATGGTGGCTCCGCCCAGCACGCACTGGGGAATGGTGGTCAGAAGACCGGAAAACTTTGGTACAAATCCTGCAATCATCAAGATAATGGCTGCCAGCCCCAGTACACAGCGGTTGATAACTTTTGTTGTGGTAACGATGCCCACATTCTGGCTGTAGGTCGCCGTAGGAAGGCCGCCGAAAAAGGCACACAAAATATTGCTGATGCCATACATGATAATGCCGCCCTGTAGTTCTTTGTTATCCGGCATCCGGTTCATACTTCCAGAAGTAGTTGCCGAGAAGTCTCCGATGGCCTGGATGGAGTTGATGGCAAATAAAAGTCCGATAGCCACACAGGCAGAAGGCTCAAAATTAATGGAAAAGTGCATCGGCTGCGGAAGCTGGAAGAGACCAGCAGACTGTACGCCGGAAAGATCTACGAGGCCGAAAGGAATGGCAAGAATATAACCTGCAACAATTCCGATCAGGATGGATGCCAGCTTTAAAAAGCCTTTGGCAAAGTGATTCAGTCCGGTAACAACGGCCAGAGTAACAAAAGCGACCAGCCAGTTCTGCCAGGATCCATAGTTTTCACTGGAGGTTCCGCCTGCCATGTAGTTGACAGCAGTCGGATACAGAGAAAGTCCGATCGTAAAGACCACGGTTCCGGTTACAAGGGGCGGAAACAGTATCCGGATCTTCCTGATACAGAAGCCTACGATAATGGCGACAACGCCGCCCACTACCTGAGCCCCCAGGATTGTGGCAATGTCATAGGTTCCTGCGATAGCCTGCATACTTGGCACATAGGCAAAGCTGATGCCTAAGATAACCGGAAGTGCACTTCCCAGCTGGAAGTTTCCGAATTTAATAAACGGAAAAAGCTGGAGCAGGGTACTGATGGCAGAACAGAACAGCGCAGCCTGGATCAGAATGACCCGGTCCTGTTCGTTGATTCCGGCAACTCCGGCAACAATGATGGAAGGGGTTACACACCCGACGATCATGGCGACAACGTGCTGCATTGCCAGCGGGAGAGCCTGGCCAAATGCCGGAACTCCATTTAGTTCAAATACAGACGCATGTCCTTTTTTGGCAGACGGATTTGAATTCATGTTTGATATTCTCCTTTGTATAAAAAATGTACTATTTTACTTCTACCCTGCTGTTGAATTTATCCAGCAGAAGAGCGGCGATCACACCCACCACAAGGCAGATAATATTCACGATGCATCCGGTGACGGAAGCCGTAAAGCTGGAGAATGGGATGATCATAACTGTGGCTGCAATGACAATTCCGATGATTCCATGAAACGCCAGAGAGTAAAAATGATCAAATAATGCGTTGACTGCCTTTGCAAGACAGATTACGGTAACGACTGCACCGATTCCTCCGGGAATCAACACCTGAAAGTCCAGGTGGCCGATACCGTCCACGAACGGCGTGTACAGGCCAAGAGGCATCAGTAAAGTGGAAAAACTCATGCCGGGAGCGATTACGCTCAATGCCAGGCAGAATCCACAGAACAGATAAGATATGAAGTTGGCTTCGATGGTTACGGAAGCCATATTAAGGCCTCCCAGCAGAGCAAAGATTACAATCATGCATACCACAAGAGAAATATATGATCCTTTGGATACCCCTTCCTCTCTTGCTTCTCTGAACAGGGAAGGCAGCATACCGGTAATCAGTCCGACAAACAGGCAGACTGACGGATCAGGGTATTTGTTCAGGAAAAAGGCCAGCAGGTTGGCGATCCCAAGGAAACCGACAGCACCGCCGATAAAAACAGGGATCAGCGGCGGAACATGGGTCTTGAAGTTTTTAAACGGATTTGACAAAAGTTCCATGATCGGCTTATAGATGCCGAAGATGACGCTCAATACGCCTCCGGAAATACCTGGAAGGACAGCGCCAAGCCCGATAAATGCGCCCTGAACAATCCGGAATAAAAATAAAAGGGGAGTATTTTTGTTCTGTTTTTTAGTCATAACATACCTCTTCTTAAATTTCTTCTTCTATATTTTATTACAACACTCCTACTATAGCACAAATCCTATATAGAATCTATGTGCAATATAGAGAATTTACGTACAGTGCCGGAAAGAACGGTCGGTGAAGATGCGGGCAAAGATCAGTCCCAGTGGAAGGGCGAGGACGATCAGAAGCGCTGAAGCCAGCCAGGAAGCTGAATCGCCCAATGACATTTCTCCAAGGTTATATACGGCACGGTAGAGATAAAGTCCCGGCACCATGATCACGATAGACGGCACTGTGATAGAGATCCTCGGATAGCCAAGGGGCTTCTGCAGCAGAGAAGCCAGAAGTCCGGCGGTCAGGGCGCCCACAAAAGCGGCCACTGCAGGAGGACAAGAGAGAAGATCCACCATCTCCAGACGAAGGGTATTAGCGATCATGCCAATCCATGCGGCAGAGGCGGCAAGAGGCAGAGGACTGTTGAACATGACAGAGAATCCGAATACTCCGCAGAAACTGGCTGCAAGCCGCAGGAAAAACAGCAGGACCGGAGAGAGTACGTAAGAGGGAAACTCTTCAGGCTGCAGGTTTAAAAGCAGAGCCATGGCCCAGGCAGTGACGGTGGCCACTACAATGATCATGACGGCATAGATAAGCCTTTCCATGCCGGAGCGCATATCCTGCTTTGAAAAGTCAATGCCGCTGGTGATGAAAGGAAAACCGGGGATGATAAAGAGCATGGCGCAGATATATCCTGCCTCATGCCGCGAAGAAACCGAAAAAAATGATTCGATCAGCTGCATGGAACCTGCATAGACAAGACAGGCCAGTGCGACAGAGGAGGCAACGCACAAAAACAGAGTAAACTGCCGCCTGAGCAGCCTGGCCCGCAGATAGTTGCCAATCCCTGCGCCCAGGAATGTACAGAGCATCTCGATGGGGCCTCCGCCCAGGAGAAAACAGAAAGCACAGCAGGCGATCGCAGAAGCAAATCCCTGCATGAGAGGAGAGTAAAGGCCATGGATCTTATCAATCTCATCCAGTTGAGAATGAAGCTGTCCGACCGTCATCTGTCTGCCAAACTTTGTAAAGTCTTTGATAAAACGTTCCATACGATTTAGCTTGGAGGTGTTGACACCAGTGCTTGAAAGACTTAAGGAATGAGAGATGGATTGCTTTCCGTCGAAACAGGTATAGTCAATGGACAGAAGACCGATATTGGCGTTACAGATAATCCCCAGTTCCTGCGCCAGGGTATTCATGGAACTTCTGACTCTCCAGGCACCGGTTCCACATGACAGAAGCATCAGACCGGCTCTTCCGATCAGAGATGCTTTTTCAGCCAGGCCGGCCTGGCCGACGGGCGTATTTTTGGCGTGGCCGGTGTAATCGTGCCAGTAAACATTCATATGATTTGGAGTGATAGGTGTATTTGACATGTCGAATCCTTTCTTTGCTCAAGGCAGATATTTTTTCAATAACAGTATAGAAGGATTCAGAGAAAAGTCAACTATCCTTCCCGGAGTATCAATAATTACTTTTACTTATAGAAAAATGAAATAAATGGAAAATATTTATAGATATTATAGATTTTACTTATAAAAATATGGATGCTAGAATAATGTTAGTTTATTTGAAAAGTATTGTTTCTACTGTACAGACAAAATGGAGATGCTGACATGAATACAGAAGAAAGAAACGAAAAACCATTTCTGGAAACACGAGAGTTATATAAAAGTTTTCGACATGTTGAAGCCCTCAGAGGGGTGTCTATCCGCGCTTATGGCGGCGAAGTGCTTGCGATTGTCGGCGATAATGGAGCCGGCAAGTCCACACTTATCAAAATCCTGTCCGGGGTGTTAAGTCCCGACAGAGGTCAGATCCGGATCAACGGAAAAGAATATCATAAGCTGACTCCCAAAAAAGCTGCAGAAGAAGGAATTTCTACGGTATATCAGGATCTTGCTCTCGGGAATACGATGGATGTAGCATCAAATCTGTTCCTGGGAAGTGAGTTATCAACGGCCGGATTTCTAAAGAAAAAACAGATGAAAGAAGAAGCAGAAAAACTATTGAAAGATCTGGATATCAAGATTCCGGATGTTTCTGTCCCGGTAGGAGATTTAAGCGGCGGACAGAGGCAGGGAGTCGCTGTAGCGAGACTTGTGCACCGTGGAGGGAAAATATTGATTTTCGACGAGCCGACGGCAGCTATGGGTCTGAATGAGTCAGAGGCTGTTCTCAGACTGATCAGGAGATTGGCGTCAAAGGGATATGCAGTGATCTTAATCAGTCATAATATGCAGCATGTGTTTCATATTTCTGACTGTATATGTATCATGCGTCAGGGAAAAGTCGTCAAAGAGTTGAAATCAAAAGAGACATCCATGGATGAGGTGGTCTCCTTTATAACAGGAAGTGTTTTAAGTGAGTGACAGAAAAAGTATGATAAACAGAAAAGTAAAGGAATATTCGTATGTTCTGATTTTGCTGGGTGTATTGATCGCGATGATCCTGATCATTTCTATGGCTTCTCCCTATTTTTTTTCCTGGAAAAACTGTAGAAACATATTGAATCAGTCGGCAATTTATCTGGTAATATCTGTTGGAATGACGCTGGTGATCAGTGCAGGGCAGATTGACCTTTCAGTTGGATCTGTAATTGGTTTTTCCGGAATGGTAATGGGGATGATGAGCCTGAATGGGGCAGCGCCTGGATTGGCTGTTCTGGCAGGTCTTCTTTCCTCCTTTTTGATTGGAATTTTGAATGGGGCATTGGTTGCATATGGAAAAATGAATTCCTTTATCGTGACATTAAGTACGATGACGATTGCCAGGGGAGTCATTTTGATATTGACAAATTCTCAATCCGTATTTGGCTTTGGAACTGCATTTACTTTTATTGGAAGCGGAGCGGTCGGGCCGGTGAATATGCCGATCGTGATCTCGCTGATAGTCGCGCTGATCGGCGCAGTTGTACTGCATAAGACTACATTTGGAAACTATTGCCTTTTTATCGGGTCTAATGAGGTGGCTTTGAATCGTTCTGGTGTAAACGTCAGACGATATAAGATGATTGTTTTTGGTATCTGTGGATTATGTGCAGGGATCGCAGGAATGATCGTGACAGCAAGGCTGAATTCTGCAGAGCCTCTGGCAGGGCAGGGATATGAGATGGATGCGATTGCCGCGGCTATATTAGGCGGTACCAGTATGAAGGGCGGAAAAGGAAGCATCATAGGAACGATTATTGCATGTTTTATCTTAAATGTATTAAAAAATGGTTTGACAATACTTTCTATCTCTTCACATTATCAGGAGATATTAACAGGATTTATTCTGATTATTTCAGTTTTGATATCAGAGTATCATGAAAGGGAAAAGAGAGAGGTGTAAAGATGCGGAAAAAATTATTATCGCTTGGTGCTATCGCAATGGATATTGTGCTAGACAGCCATGAATTGCCAAAAGATGACGGTTTTGCACTGATCAAAAATGAAGTGATGCTGCCGGGAGGCAGTGCATCCAATGTTTCTGTCTGTGCATCCCACCTTGGAATGGACGTATACCAGACGGGAAAAGTGGGAGACGATGAGACTGGCAGAGAGTTTTTGAGAACGCTGCAGGAAGATGGGGTAGACGGAACACATGTAGCGGTAAAAAAAGGAGGTACTTCCTTACATACATATATTATTACTGCTCCGGGTGGAAAACATTGTATTTTTGCAAACACAGGAGATACTGTATGCACATTGGAACCTGAAGAACTGCCGGAAGATCTGATGGATTCCATGGATATTTTCTATAATGATATGTTTTCACCGAAGGCAGCTCTCTGGCTGGCACAAAAGGCGGTGAGTCAGGGAAAACCTGTCATTTATAATATGCAGTGTGTACCGTCTTTTATGGACCAGTGTGGAACATCCATGAAAGATATTGAAGAAATGATGAAACTGTGTACAGTTTTCATCAGTGGACGCGATGGGTTCAGGGAGATGACAGGAGAAGATGATTACCGAAAGGCCATGAAAATCATCCAGGACAGATATCATATCAAAGAAGGAGTGATCTGTACCGCAGGAAGTGAGGGAGCGATATGGCTGTGTGGTCAGGAGATAGAAGTACCTGCATATCAGGTGGAGGCAGTAGATACGACAGGAGCAGGAGACTGCTTTCTGGGAGGATTTATCTATGCTTATTTCTGCGAAGGAGCCGGGAAAGAGGAGGCGCTGGAATTTGCGAATGCAACGGCAGCGATCAAATGCACGCAGGCAGGACCGCGCAGCCGGGCCAGTGCAGATCAGGTTCAGCAATTTAGGAACTCTGCAAAGGGAGATCCTGAATAATATAAAATTACAGAGGAGGAATTGTAATTATGAAGGCAAAAGTGGTAAGTGTGCTTTTATGTATGGCAATGGTTACGACTATGGCTGTAGGCTGCGGATCATCATCTGATTCATCAGAAAGTACAGACAGCAGCAAAAAAGAAAGCACAGAGGCAGAAGATGGAGATGCGGAAGAGACCGGAGAACAGACTTTATTTCAGCAGGCGGAAGCCCAGGTAGACGAAGACCTTGCGCCGCTGCCAGATAAAGATTCTGGGAAGAAACTGGCTGCGATTGAAAGTACTCTTTCCAATTCCTTCTGGGTAACTATGCAGGAGGGATATGAGGATGCGGCGGAAGAGTATGGAGTGTCCATCGATATTCAGGCAACAGATTCAGATACAGATACTGCAGGGCAGCTGGATATTTTAAATAATATGCTGGTGCAGGATTATGATGCAATCGCAGTATCTCCGCTGACGGAAGACTGCCTGATCTCTGGAATCGTCTCTGCAAATCAGCAGGGCGTTACCGTGATCACGACTGGAAATGAAGTGAATGAAGAGGCACTGGAAGAGGCAGGCGGATCTCTGGATGCAAAGATCACTGTAGATTTCCACAATCAGGGAGTGCTGGGGGCACAGTACATCGTTGATCAGAACAATGGTGAAGGACAGGTTGCGATCATTGCCGGAAATGAAGGAGCAACACAGTCTGATGCCAGAAGAGACGGAGCAAAAGAAACCTTTGAAAAGGCCGGAATGGACGTGGTAGCTGTAGAACAGTGTGATTTCGATGCACAGAAGGCTTACGATGCAGCGACAGCAATCATTGAAGCCAATCCAGATCTGGTGGGAATTGCCTGCGGAAATGATGATATGGCTTTAGGTGTGGTTCAGGCACTGGAAGAAAAGGGACTGAATGACCAGGTGACAGTAGTCGGTGTTGACTTTACAGAAGAAGCTAAAGCGGCAATTGAAGACGGAAGTTATGATGCCTCCGTAGCAATGTCCCCATATCTTATGGGAAAAGAGGCTGTGATCATTATGCTTAAAGCACTGCAGGGAGAAGATGTATCCAGCATTGGAGACAGCACTCCGATGGCGGTTGTAGATGCAAGTAATGTAGATCAGATGTCCGACTGGCATTAAGAGCAAAACGGATGATAGAATATAGAGAAAGGAAATGCGGTTTATGCATTTCCTTTCTATGTCTTGGGACAAAGGAGGGTTCAATATGTTTGACAGAATACTGGGCGGACTGATCGGTGCCGGAGCAGGAGATGCCATGGGGGCAGCTACAGAAGCCAGAACAACAGAACAGATTATAGAATATTTCGGCCATGAAGTGACAGATTTTGAAAAGCCGCCCATGGATACTTTTGGAGCTGGAAATGAGCCTGGACAGCTTACGGACGACTTCAGTTCTGCATATTTTGTGGCAAGGCATATTGCAGATCATGACGGTGAAGTGACTGAAAAAGTGGTACAGGAGGCATTGATCGACTGGTCGGAGCATCATGTGTTCTTTGACCGGTTTGCAGGACCGACGACGCGTCTGGCAATTCGAAGATATAAAGGTGAAAAGATAGAAAAATCAGGAGGCGTGGAACTGGTGACTCGTCAGGCAACAAACGGTGCGGCCATGAAGATTTCGCCGATCGGCCTTATGAATGCCGGAAATATAGAGAAAGCGATTAAGGACGCGGTAACGGTTACTATGGTAACGCATGATAATTATCTCGCGCTTTCAGGTGCCTGTGCAGTTGCGGCTGCGGTCAGTCATGCGGTGATGCCGGAAGCAACAGTTTACAGTGTACTGCAGGCAGGGCTGTATGGGGCAAAAGAGGGAGAAAAAATCGGCAGGAAGATTGCCCGCGATGTGGCAGGACCGTCTGTGGTCAAACGAATGGAAATGGCAATCGATATCGGCCTGGGAAGCGGAACCCCAAAAGAAAAAATGACAGAGATCGGGCATCAGATTGGAGCAGGACTCCATGTGGCTGAAGCAATCCCGTCCGCATTTGGTCTGTTTGCGGCATATGATGGAGATGCGCTGGGATCTATCGTGGGAGCAGTTAATGTAGGGTATGATACAGATACGATTGCAACCATGTCCGGCGCATTGTCCGGAGCTTTGAGAGGTGCAGAAGCTTTCCCGGCACATTTTCTGCCGACGCTTGAGGAGGCAAACCATCTGGAAATTAGAAAACTTGCCGAAGATCTGACCAGAATTGCTCAGAAGGCGGACAGACAGGAGGGAGTACGATGAATCAAAAAATATTAGGATGTTTGCTGGGAGCTGCTGTCGGAGATGCTATGGGTTCGGCAACAGAAACAAAATCAACCAGACAGATTGAGAAGACATTTGGAGGACGGGTACAGGAATTTAAGGAACCTCCAATGGATACGATGGCCCGGGGAAGACGGGCAGGACAGGTGACAGATGCATTCAGTATACCGTACATTCTGACGGAACATCTGCTGAACGCGAGGGGAAAGGCGTCAAAGGAACTGGGACAGAAGGCGCTTTTGGAATGGGGAGAAACAGAATATTTTGAACCATTTGCAGGAATGACAACCAGAAGTGTCGTAAATCGTTTAAGAGAAGATGACAAAATGGGGACCTGGGCATTTGCCGGACGGCTGGGAACAAAGCTGTACAAAAGCCACTATTATGCGCTTTCTTCTAACGGGGCGGCCAGTAAGGCATATCCAGAAGGTCTGCTGAGCGGAGGAGACATTCAGAAAGCGATCGAAGATACTGTGGAAATTACCATGTCATCTCATGACGATCCATACAGTATTTCAGGAGCATGTGCAATCGCAGCGGCCGTAAGCGAAGCCCTCAAGAGTGATACCGATCTTTATAAAATCGTACAGGCTGCGAGGTATGGAAGTGTGGAAGGTGAGAAGCTCGCAAGAGAAAGGGACGATATCTGGACCTATCCGGGGCCTTCTGTCACGAAACGTATCGATATGGCCGTAAAAATTGCCATGCACAGTGGCAGTCAGCAAAATGTGGTACAAGACCTGGCAGAACGTATCGGAAGTGGACCGGCGATTGCTGAGACAGTACCGACTGCATTAGGAATCCTGATTGCAAATCAGGGAAGAACAATGGAAAGTATCTACGATGCTGTAAATATCGGAGATGAGACCAGTGCAATCGGATGCATCGTAGGGGCAGTTGCAGGAGCGTTCCGAGGAGCTGATTCCATTACAGAAGGGTATCTGGAAATCATCGAAAAAGAAAATCAGATGGATCTGTGTTCTCAGGCAGAAAGGATTGAAAAATTGTGGGAAAATATCTCATAGAATCTGCATTATTAGGACAGGGACTACCAGGCGTCACAGAAGGAGAGCTGGAAAGTCTGTGGCCTGAAAATCCAGACGGAGAAATTGCCTGGATGGAAGCAGGGACACTGATTACCGGCGGAATTTCAAAATTTGTGAGGTTCCGGAAAGAGACTGAAAACGGTGCAAGGATCTGTTACCAGAATTTTGAAACAGCGGCAGAACAAAAAAGAACCGGATTTTTAACTGCATCGGGGACAATGAAAGCATGTGAAAAGATGCAGGTATCATATGCAGTGAGCTGTGGAATCGGAGGGCTGAAAAAACAACAGCCTATAGAGTTCTGCCATGACCTTCTGGCATTAAAGGAAAGCAGGGTATCTTTGATTGCTGCTTCGCCGAAAGATATGTTTGATTTGGAGCATACATTGAAAGAAGCACAAAAAGCAGGGATTTATGTGTCCGGATGTGGAGACAATGTATGCAATGGATATTTGTTTTTGCAGAATCCGGTGGAAATACCATCTGATTTAAAAATTATGCAGGATAAAAACTGTCTGTTTTTACGGAAAATTCCTGAGAAAAAGAGGATTCAGGATGACAGTATATTTGAGCAGGCTCTTCGGTATGCCAAAGAAGCAGAAAAAAGAGGGCTTCTTTTTCATCCATCATTTAACCAGAAAGTAGATGAACTGACAGAGGGATATGCTTCCCGGATTCAGTTAGAGGCTTTGATCTCAAATATCAGATGGCTGGAAGAAAATGTAACAATTTAATAAATCAGGAAGGCCGCCGCATGGGTTTACTTTGTGCGGCGGTCTTTTAAGTTGGCAAAAGAAGTGATGAGGAATGCAAGGACGGCTGCTGTCAGCATACAGATCAGGAATTGCAGACCATGTCCTTCGTTTGCCATGCCGGGGGCGATTACGGAAGGGACATAAGCCGTACCCCTGACACCGAACAGGCCGACCAGTGCTCCGGAGGCACAGGCACTGATGAGCGCTCCTGCGAAAACGATCCTGCTGGAGAACATGAAAGGATAGGCTGCCTCCACGAAGGTACCAAAACCAATATTGACAAGAAAGCCGGGAAGTGCTGCCGCAGCCTGGCCTTTATCCCTGGGGAAGATGACGTTGGCAAGGGTGATGCCTGCGGAAACCATAACGAGTCCTGTCATATCAATGGCGCCCAGGAAGCTGAAACCTGCCTCTTCCATTTCCAGAAGAACGATAGGCAGGATCGCGGCGTGATAGACCCCTCCGATGATCGCGGGCCAGATCAGAACACCTGCCAGAGCTCCGGCAAGAATCGGATTGATACCGATGGCTGCATTGATGGCGTCGCAGATCAGATTGCCAAGCCACAGGGCGACAGGCGCGATGAGAAACTTTCCGATCAGTCCGGCAGCAAGGCCGCTGAGTCCTCCTGCGGCAATGTTTGTGGTAGTGCCTGGAACATTGTGGCGGAAACAGAAGATACTGATGTAATAGGAGAAGACTCCTGCCACGATACCGACGATCAGTCCGCCGATGATACCGCCGTCTACAGCCAGTATGCCAGCTACGATACCGGCGACCACACCGACCTCATCCAGGCCGGATACCTGTTTGGCCGCAATGGCGCAGATCACCACAGGAATAGCCGCGACAAGGGTATCAAACACGTCAGAAAGAGTGGAAAGCACCGGGATTTTGCTGAGGGCAAGGCAGAGGGCCATGGCAATAAACGCCGGGAGGCTGGTCATCATGATCCCACGAAAATTGATTCGCTTCCAGATATTTGACTGAAGCTTTTCGGCTGCCTGGGTTCCGGTATTCCCGATGACCGGGCGGTAATGGATTCCCCATTCTTTTGCAAAAGCAGTGGTAAAGGCCACCGCTCTGGTGCGGTTAGTGGTTCCGGTTGTCCCGGAAGCCGAGAGGACTTTCCCACCCATACTCTGTACCTTTGCCACAGAGCTTCCACCGGTTCCTGCAAGGGGAAGGCCGGTCTCTATGGCTGCGGTAAAGGTAAGGTGATTGACATTTTCGGGATTGGCGCTGACAAACATGACGCCGTCGATTTTTCCCTCTTTGATCAGATCTGCAATCAGGCCATCAGTCTCTTTCGCTGCTTCGTTTACTTCCGAAAGAGTTCCCTCTTTTTCCAGATACAGCTGATTATCTTTCCAGGTATATAGCTTCGTGGGGCTGTCCGGACCAGCGGTGTCCAGGCTGGAGGATGCCAGTATGTACTGTACTGCGGCAACTTCCATTTCAGCTGCCCGGGTCTGCAGGAGGATTTCCTTCATCATACCCTGGATATCATTTCCACCCTGTTTAAAGAGATTACCTCCGCTGCTTCCGACAAATGCGATTTTTTTCATCAGTTTTCTCCTTTATCACTTTATCATGGTAATACAATAAACAACTTCCGTAGTATACCATACAAAAATCAATACCGCAAGAATAAAATATTTGTCAACTTATGTGTCTTGTCACATGTAAAGTTGGGTGTTATAATGTGTAAAGTTCATGTTAAAGGAGAAAACAAGATGAATACGATACAGGAGATCAAGGAATTAAAAAAGGAAAAGGACGCAGTGGTCCTGGCACATTATTATGTAAGGCCTGAGGTGCAGGAAATTGCAGATTATGTGGGAGACTCGTTTTATCTGAGCCGGGTGGCGGAAGAGCTTACCAACCAGACAATTGTGTTTGCAGGGGTTTCCTTTATGGGAGAAAGCGCTAAGATATTAAATCAGGAGAAAATCGTACTGATGCCGGAACCATCGGCAGACTGTGCCATGGCGCATATGGCAGGTCCGGAGACAATCCGGAAGATGCGCAGTACATATGAGGATCTGGCGGTGGTCTGTTACATTAATTCTACGGCAGAGCTGAAGCAGCATTCCGATGTGTGTGTGACATCAGCCAATGCGGTGAAGATTGTAAAAGAGCTCCCGAATAAATATATCTTCTTTATCCCGGATAAAAACCTTGCACACTTTGTAGCCGGGCAGGTTCCGGAAAAACAGTTTGTTTTTAACGACGGATATTGTCCGGTCCATGAAAAGATGAAGGTCGAAGAAGTAAAGAATGCCAAAGAGCAGCATCCAGAGGCCGAGATTCTGGTCCATCCGGAGTGTCCGCCCGCGATCTGTGAGATGGCGGACTATGTGGGAAGTACATCAGGCATTATCAGGCATGCTGCGGAAAGTGATTCGAAGGAGTTTATTATCTGCACGGAAAGCGGAGTCCGTTATGAACTGGAAAAGCAGAATCCGGACAAACATTTTTATTTTCCGGAGACTGAACCAGTCTGTACTGATATGAAAACGATTACATTGGAGAAGATCAAAGAAGTCCTGCAAACCGGAAAAAATGCCGTGCAGGTAGACAGCGCTTTTGCAGAGCAGGCAAAGAAGCCTTTGAGAAGGATGCTGGATCTGGCGGCCAGGTAGAAGGAAAAGAGGTGGGAAAACATGACGATAAAGGCAGATGTGGTCATTGTAGGGACGGGAGTGGCAGGACTGTTCTGCGCCTTAAATCTTCCGCGCGACAGACGGATCATTATGATCACAAAATCAGATCTTGAAAGCAGTGATTCCTTTCTGGCACAGGGAGGAATCTGTGTACTTAGGGACGAGGAGGATTATGACAGTTATTTTGAAGATACAATGCGTGCCGGACATTATGAAAACCGCAGGGAATCTGTAGACATCATGATACGCGGATCCAGACAGGTTATCGAGAATCTGGCAGGTTACGGAGTGGATTTTGCAAAAAAGGATGGAGAATACGTGTATACAAGGGAAGGGGCACATTCCAGACCCCGGATTCTGTTCCACGAAGATGTCACAGGAAAAGAGATTACCAGCAAGCTGCTTAAAAAGGTGCAGCAGCTTGAAAATGTCACCATGTATGAGTATACTGAAATGACAGACATCATCGAAGAACAGGGAAAATGTACAGGAGTCATCGCGCAGCAGGGGAAAGAGGAGATAGAGATCCGGGCGCCTTATACCATGCTGGCAAGCGGCGGTATCGGAGGAAGGTATCAGCATTCCACGAATTTTCCGCATCTGACGGGAGATGCCATCGAGATTGCCAGAAAGCATGGAATCCGGCTGGAGCATCTGGATTATGTTCAGATCCATCCGACTACACTATATTCCCAAAAGCCTGGAAGAAGGTTTTTGATCTCAGAGTCTGTCCGGGGAGAAGGAGCTGTTCTGTATAATAAGAATAAGGAGCGGTTTGTGGATGAGCTGCTTCCCAGGGACGTAGTGACAAAAGCAATCCGGGAACAGATGGAAAAAGACGGGACAGACCATGTCTGGCTTTCTATGGAGCATATTCCCAAAGAGACGATCCTGAAGCATTTTCCGAACATCTATCAGCACTGCCTGGAAGAGGGATATGATGTGACGAAAGAGTGCATCCCGGTGGTTCCGGCCCAGCATTATTTTATGGGAGGAATCTGGGTGGACGGATACAGCCGGACATCTATGCCGAATCTGTATGCGGCAGGAGAGACAAGCTGCAATGGAGTGCATGGAGCCAACAGGCTGGCAAGCAATTCTCTGCTTGAGAGCCTTGTATTTTCCAAGAGAGCAGCAAAAGATATTTCATCAAATATGCAGGAGGAAAGATAAAATATGAATACGATTACAATGACCCTTCAGGTGGATCATCTGCTGATGGAGGCGTTACAGGAAGATATTTCCAGCGAAGATGTGACTACCAATGCAGTCATGAAGGAAGCCGTTCCCGGCGAGGTGGATCTGATTGCAAAGCAGGACGGAATTATAGCAGGGCTGGAAGTATTCCGCAGAGTCTTCCAGCTGCTGGATGAAAAGACAGAAACAGAGTTTTTCTGCCGGGACGGAGAACAGGTGACAAACGGGCAGTTGATGGGCAAGGTCAGGGGAGATATCCGGGTTCTTTTGTCCGGAGAGCGGGTGGCTCTTAACTATCTCCAGCGCATGAGCGGAATCGCCACCTATACGCGCTCTTTGGTATCGCTGCTTGAGGGGACAAAGATAAAGCTTCTGGATACCCGGAAGACAACGCCGAACATGCGGATTTTTGAGAAATATGCAGTACGGACAGGAGGAGGACAGAACCACCGGTATAATCTGTCTGACGGCATTCTGTTAAAAGATAACCATATCGGGGCCGCCGGCGGCGTCAGGGAGGCTGTCCGCCTGGCAAAGGAGTATGCGCCTTTTGTAAGAAAAATCGAGGTAGAGACAGAAAATCTGGAGATGGTAAAAGAAGCCGTGGAGGCAGGTGCAGATATTATTATGCTGGACAACATGTCTCCGGAAGAGATGAAAGAGGCGGTGAGACTGATTGACGGCCGGGCAAAGACAGAGTGCTCAGGAAATGTGACCAGAGAAAATATCAGCCGGCTTGTAGATATCGGTGTAGACTATA
The DNA here is from genome assembly GCA_900553355.1 of uncultured Lachnospiraceae bacterium. Lineage (GTDB taxonomy): Bacteria > Bacillota > Clostridia > Lachnospirales > Lachnospiraceae > Merdimonas. The sequence continues at coordinate 19,417 of USDK01000014.1, read as the reverse complement.
TTTCCAGCGGAGCCCTTACTCATTCGGCGCCGATTCTGGATATTTCCATGAAAAATCTTCATGCAGTATAGGAGGAAGTGATCACATGACTGGTTCTGAGAGGAGAACAGATATTGTCAGGCAGATTAAAGAGACAGGGCAGCCGGTTCCGGCAAAAAATCTGGCGTCCTGTTATCATGTGAGCCGCCAGGTTATCGTTCAGGATATCGCCTTGATCCGGGCAGCCGGGTATGACATTCTGTCCACGAACCGGGGCTATCTTCTTAATACTCCTAAGATAGCAGAACGGGTGTTTAAAGTACAGCATACCGATGAGCAGCTTTCAGAGGAACTGTGTGCGATCGTTGATCTTGGAGGCACGGTGGAAAACGTTATGGTCAACCATAAGGTATACGGTCATCTGGAGGCAGAGTTAAATATCAGCTCCAGGAGACGGGTGGAGGAGTTTTTAAAAGATATCGAGAGCGGAAAGTCCAGCCCTCTGAAAAATATCACTGCTAATTATCACTATCATAAAGTGACGGCAGACAGCGAAGAGACGCTGGATCTGATTGAAGAGGATCTTAAGAGAAGAGGATTTCTGGTGGGAAAGCCATAAAAATTTGGAATAAGGGCTTCCCATCTTGTTTCAGGTCTGGTAAAATAGATAAAGTATGAAAATGCAGGGCTGAAGCACTGCAGCACGGGCGGAAGTTCCGTTTAGAACTCATTTTACAGAAAAGATAACAGAATTTATTTACGCAGGCTGAAGTCTGCTGTATATTCCAGGAGGTATATACAGCAGGCTTTTTTTACGCAAAAAAGCGGCGGATGATATGAGGTGACTGACTATGGAGACAGCGGTTTTAAGAAGTGTTTATACGGATACGGGAATGGCAAAGCAAAGAATCAGGAATTACTGGGACAGAAGATCTGACAGTTTTCAGATACAAAGAGAGGAAGAACTGCACAGCAGACAGCACAGAATCTGGGCGGAAGAACTGATGTCCCACCTGGATGGACAGAAGAACCTTAAAATCCTGGATGTGGGCTGCGGTTGTGGATTTTTTTTCGATGATCCTGGCGGAATACGGACATGATGTGACCGGCATTGATCTGGCAGGAGGGATGATCCTTCGGGGAAGAGAACTGGCAGAAAAGCATGAAACTGAGGTAAGGCTTTTACAGATGGATGCAGAGAGACCGACATTTGCGGACGAGACTTTTGATGTGGTTGTGAGCAGGAACCTCACCTGGACTCTTCCTCATCCGGCAGAAGCATACCGGCAGTGGCTGAGAGTACTGAAAAAGGGAGGAATCCTTTTGAATTATGACGCAGAACATGCAAGGCACCATTTCAGTGCCGGACTGGAAGGCGAGAAGGCTCATAAGATGCTTTCCCAGGAACAGATGGATGAGTGTATGCAGATCTATGGCATGCTGCCGATCAGCAGGTGGAAGCGTCCGGACTGGGATGTTCTGCTGCTGCGGCAGCTGGGGTGTACCCAGGTGGAGGCAGACTGTCAGATCGGGACCAGGCTGTTCCCCTGCGATGATCAGTTCCGTACTCCATATCCAGTATTCCGCATCAAGGCGGTAAAGGAGGAAAAATGAGATCATATATTCTCAAACGTTTTTTCCTTCTGATCCCAGTTCTGTTTGGGATCACTTTTCTGTCATTCGCGCTGATGCAGGCAGCAGGAAGTGATGTAGTTCTTCAGAAAGCGGATGCCTCTGGCATTGCGCTCTCCCGGGAAGTGCTCAACGCCCAGAGAGAAGAACTGGGACTTGACCAGCCTTTTCTTGTACAGTATGGAAGCTGGCTTGTCAGATTTCTGAAAGGCGATCTGGGGGTCAGCTATGTTTCCGGAGAGGATGTGTTTTCCACATTCGTGTCTAAGCTTCCGGCAACCCTGCTTCTTACTTTTGTTTCAGTGATTTTTACTGTCATCATCTCCGTGCCGCTGGGAATCCTTTCAGCGGTTAAGAAGGATAAGGCAGCAGACAGGCTGATTCGCATATTCAGCTTTATCGGCGGAAGTCTCCCCAATTTTTTTGTGGCGCTGGTGCTGATGTACCTGCTGGCAGTCCGTTTTCCTATATTTCCGGTGATCTCAGAAGAAACCGGGATCCAAAGCGTCATGCTTCCTGCGATCACTCTGGCTCTTGCCATGTCGTCCAGATATGTGCGGCAGGTCCGGGCAGCAGTCCTGGACGAGCTGGGGAAGGAGTATGTCCTGGCGGCAAAGGCAAGAGGAATCCGCTTTTCCTCCACGCTCTGGAAAAGTGTGATGAAAACAGCGCTGATCACGATCCTTACCCTGCTTTTACTTTCTGTGGGGAGCCTTCTGGGAGGAACGGCTGTCGTGGAGTCTATCTTCTTATGGGACGGCGTCGGAAAGCTTGCCGTGGATGCGGTCAACATGCGGGACTATCCGATGATTCAGGCATATGTGGTCTGGATGGCAGTAATCTACGTGGCGGTCAATCTGGCGGCAGATTTGGTATACTGCCTGCTGGATCCCAGGATCCGGCTGGGAGGTGACAGGTCATGACCAGACAAAAGAAAAAGCTGCTGTATTTTTCTTCACTTGTGGTGATTCTCTTGCTGGTATCAGCCTTCGCGGGATGGCTGAGTCCTTATGACCCGGATCTCCAGAATTATGCGATCGCCCTGGATCCGCCCAGCATTTCCCATCCTTTGGGGACGGACCGGTATGGAAGAGACATGCTGTCCCGGGTGCTTCTGGGCTCCCAGGTAAGCATCTTTTCAACGCTGGTCCTGGTGGCCGTTACAGCGGCATTCGGAACAGCGGCCGGCGTGTTCTGCGGGTGCGCCGGAAAAATTGCCGACACGGTGGTCATGCGGATCGCCGATGTCTGTCTGGCGTTTCCGGGAATGGTATTTGCCCTGGCGGTCGCGGCTGTATTGGACGGCGGCATCCGGAATGCGGTCATCGCCCTTGCGGTGGTAAGCTGGCCGAAATACGCCAGGATCGCCAGGAGCCGGACCCTTTCTCTGAAAAATGAGGAGTACATTGCGGCTGCCCGTCTGTCCGGAGATACTGATTTTCAGCTGGTCTTCCGGCATATCCTTCCTAATATCGGCGGACAGATCCTGGTAACGGCTGCTCTTGATATCGGTACCATAATGATGGAACTGGCGGCCCTTTCCTTCCTCGGTCTGGGGGCACAGCCTCCGACGGCAGAGTGGGGAAGCATGATCAGTGAGGGACGCGGTATGCTGCAGACCTGCCCATGGGTCGTATTAGCACCGGGCCTGGGAATCTTTGTGACGGCCGCACTGTTTCAGCTTCTTGGAGACACGCTGAGAGACTTTCTGGATGCCGGAAAGTCCTGGTGATAACATGGAGGAAAATATGAAAAAGAAAGTAAAAGCTGTTACGCTTGTCCTGGGACTGCTGGCTTTTTTTGTGACGGGCTGCGGCCGCACAGAAGATAGACGGGCTGCGGAAGCAGGAGAGAAAACCTTTGTCTTTGGGGATACGACCTTTAATGCGGAAAACGGGGAGCCGGATATCGACCCTCATCATGATAACAGCGGATGGGCGTGCATCCGTTATGGAGTGGGAGAAACCCTCTTTCGGTTTGGCGATGGTATGGATCCTGAACCATGGCTGGCAGAAAGTTATGAAAATGTAGATGAACGGACCTGGCAGATTACTCTCAGGGAGGGCGTGACATTTACAAGCGGCCGTATGATGGACGCAGAAGCAGTCAAGGAGTGTCTGGAGGATCTGACGGCGCGCCACAAAAGAGCGGCCGGTGACCTACATATCGACGAGATCCGTGCAGAGGGGATGGTACTGACGATCCGGACGGAAACGCCGGTTCCTGCTTTGATCAACTATCTGGCTGATCCCTACGGATGTATCTATGACGTGGAGGCAGGAGTCACAGATGAGGGGATTGTCCAGGGAACCGGACCATACATGGCAGTCTCTCTGGAGACGGATACCCGCCTTGAGCTGGTGAAAAATGAGGACTACTGGGATGGCGAGCCCAGGGTGGACCGCATCACAGTCCGGACGATCACGGATGGAGATACCCTGACCATGGCACTTCAGTCCGGAGAGATTGACGCGGCATACGGGATGCCTTATGCCAGCTATCCGCTTTTTGAAAATGACGGCTATACATTTACAGGATGTGCCACAAGCCGGGTCTTTTTCGGAGCCATGAATTTTGAAAGTGAGATTACCTCAGATCCTGCTGTCAGGAAGGCCATTGCCATGGGCATCGATAAAGAAGGATTTGTAGAGACCCTGCTGGGAGGAAACGGCTACCCGGCCGTGGGGGTCTATCCGGATTCTCTCGCCTATGGAGGGGATGTGGTTCAGGCCGAGAGTTATGATCCTGAAGGGGCAAGGCAGATCCTGGAGGAAGCAGGGTGGACGGACGAGGACGGAGACGGTATCCGTGAAAAGGACGGGACAAAGCTGGTCTTACGCTGGCTGACCTATCCAAGCCGGCAGGAACTTCCGCTGCTGGCGGAAGCTGCGCAGGCGTCTCTGGGAGAGATTGGATTCCAGGTGGAAATTACGGATACGGCGGACCATAACCGGATACGGATGGACAGCAGCGCCTGGGATATCTATGTCAGCGCCATGGTGACGGCTCCTGCCCAGGATCCGGAATACTTTTTTACCTATCACTGCCTGGACAGTTCCGCAAATAATGACGGACATTATCATAACGATCAGATAGAAGACATGGCACATGAAATGTCCATGACCTTTGACAAAGACAGGAGAGCAGAACTGGCTGTAGAGATGCAGCAGATAATCCTTGACGACCACGCCTATGTTTTTTGTTCCCATCTTCGCATGAGTATGATCGCAAAGGCGAATGTTACCGGACTTACGGCTCATCCCTGTGATTATTATGAGATTACGGCAGACTTGGATATCGAGTAAAGAAAAGGAGATGAAATGGAAGAAGTTCTGACATATGAGCAGGTCAGCATCAGCTATCAGGAACGGCCTGTGGTTGAAAATATCAGTTTTTCCCTAAAGCCCGGGGAAATCCTGGGGATTGCAGGAGAATCAGGAAGCGGAAAGAGTTCCGTGCTGCGGGCGGCAATGGGAATCCTGGGACCGGGAGGTTCCGTCTCAGGAGGAGAGATTTGCTTCCGGGGACATGGAATGTCCAGGATGAGCCGGGAAGAACTTCGGAGGATCCGGGGAGGGGAGATCGGTATGATCTTTCAGGATGCGAAGGCTTCTTTTTGCCCTGTCCGTACAATCGGAGACCAGATCTATGAAAGTTTAAGCGCACATGAGAAGATATCGAGAAAGGATTCTGATGACAGAGCGCGGGAGCTCTTTGAAAAAATCGGGCTAAAGAATGGAAGAAATATATTGGAGAGCTATCCCTTTGAACTGTCAGGGGGAATGAACCAGAGAGCAGGAATTGCCTGTGCCATGATTTCCCGGCCTTCTGTGCTTCTGGCAGATGAACCGACCAGCGCACTTGATATGGTGGCACAGAAACAGGTGATGGAGGAACTGAAGGCACTGCAGGAAATAAACGGAACAGCCGTAATACTGGTCAGCCATAACCTGAAACTGATCCTAGGCCTGGCAGATACTGTACTGGTGCTGCATGAGGGAAAGATGGCCGAATATGGGGAAGCTGCACAGATTCTGTCCAGGCCCCGGGCAGAATACACAAAGGAACTGCTGAATGCAGTGCCACGTCTGAAAAGGAGTGAATGAGTTGGAAGCATTGCTGGAGATGCAGAACCTGACGGTCCGTTTTATGCAAAGGCAGGGAAAAAAGGAATTTGCTGCTGTAGATGACATTAATTTCCGGCTGTATTCCGGAGAAACCTTAGGGATCGTCGGCGAATCCGGTTCCGGGAAAAGTACGGTGGCAAGAGCTGCAGCAAGACTTCTGGATGTGACTTCCGGGAAGATCTTCCTGAAAGGAGAGGAGATCACACGTGTGTCTGGCAGAAAGCAGCGTGAAATATATGGGACGATGCAGATGGTGTTTCAGATCCCGGCAGAATCCTTTGACCCAAGGAGAACCTTGAAAGACGGGGTAGGGGAAAGCCTGAGAAATCACGGAATGACGAAAAGACAGGCAGAAGCAGAAGCACTGCGTCTTCTGGAACAGTGCGGACTTTCCGCGAAATTCGGTGAAAGATACCCGAAGGAAGTCAGCGGCGGCCAGTGCCAGAGGGCGGCCATTGCACGCGCTCTTGCCATACGGCCGGAGCTTCTGATCCTGGATGAAGCGACCAGCGCCCTGGATGTGACGGTACAAAAACAGGTCCTGGAACTGCTGAAAGAGCTGAAAGCATCCTGCCATATGTCCTATCTTTTTATCAGCCATGATCTGGCTGTCGTCCAGAACTTCTGTGACCGGATGCTTGTGATGCACGGCGGAAGGATCGTAGAAGAAGGGACGCCGGACGAAGTAATCCGGCGCCCCAGGAGTGAATATACAAAGAGGCTTGTGGAAGCATGCGATTTCTCTGGATTTGAAAGAGCACGCGCATTGTGATAAACGGGGTTATGGCAGCAGACAAAAGTAATTTGTAATTCATGACAGGAAGATATGAAACAAATCAGGCTTTCTGATACTCCCGTATTTTGTAAGATCTGTTTGGGTTGACAGGCTTTGTTTTCCGTGGTAAAGTGTTACCAGACCGATGAGGAAGAGCAAGTAACTTCAGCAGATGCCTTACAGAGAGCTGCAGGCGGTGGGATTGCGGCAGGAAGAAACTGAGGCGAATGGGCTTCTGAGGGCGAACTGAAAGGTTGAGTAGGTGAGCCGGAGAGTTGACTCCGTTATCAAAGAAAGCATATGAAGGTATGCATGAGAGGATGCGGTTATTCGCATCAAGCCGGGTGGCACCGCAGGAGTTTGATGAAATGCTCTTGTCCCTGCAGTATTTGTAGGGACAGGGGCTTTTTTATTTGTCTGTATGATGAAAGGAGATCCGATTATGAAACTTGAAAATTACGAAGTACATCTGCCGAATTATTCTATTGGAGATCAGATCTATGACAAGATCGGTCCGGTGTGTGAATCCTATGGAAAGAAAGTTCTTGTGATCGGCGGTAAGAAAGCCCTGGAAGCTTCTTATGATAAGATTGCTTCTTATGTAGCAAAGACTAACCTTGAGATTATTGGCAGGGAACTCTACGGAGAGAACTGTACCTATGCCACTGTGGAGAAACTAAGAAAGATGCCGCTGTATCAGGAAGCGGACATGGTCTTTGGTGTAGGCGGCGGCAAGGCGCTGGATACGGTAAAATGCCTGTGTATTACCGATGATAAACCGGTCTTTGCCTTCCCGACGATCGCGTCCAACTGTTCCGCATGTACTTCGGTTTCTATCATGTATAACGAGGACGGTACATTTCTGAAACCCCATTTTTTTGTCAGGCCGGTGATGCATTCCTTTATTGATACGGAGATTATCGCAAAAGCGCCTAGTCAGTATATGTGGGCGGGAATCGGCGATACGTATGCCAAATATTATGAGGCGACCATCTCCTCCAGGGAAGAGAGGCTGGAGCACTTTACGGCGCTTGGGGTAGCGGTCAGCCGTATGTGCTGTGATCCGTTGATCGAGTACGGACCCAAGGCGCTGGCGGACCACAAAAAGGGACTGTGTACTTATGATGTGGAGCAGGTAGTTCTGGCCATCGTCGTGACAACGGGGATCGCATCTATTTTTCTAACAAAGGATTATACGCCGGATTACAACAGCGGTCTGGCTCACGCGGTCTTTTATGCCATGACCTCTTATCCAGTTATCGAGGAGAGACATCTGCACGGTGAAGTGGTGGGATTTGGAGTGCTTCTGACGCTTCTGGTGGATCAGCAGTATGAAGAGTTCGAGAAGATCTATCAGCTGAACCGGGCAGTCGGACTTCCAGTATCGCTGACAGAGATCGAAATTACGGAAGAACAGTGGGAAGAATGCATGGAACGCATTCCGGATATGTCGGACGTGGCTCATTATCCATATAAAGTTACTAAAGATATGCTGCAGGAAGCAATGAAAAGACTGAAAGAAAGAGTGGGAAAGGACAATGAAGAGCAAAAACAGTACGGCAAAATCGACGGCAATTATATTAGGAGTGTCTTTTGTATGGTTTACAACCCATTTTGGAGGCGGCTTTGCCTCCGGGGCACAGATTTACAGTTATTTCGTAAGATACGGCATCTGGTGCCTTGTCATGCCGGTGCTGGCCATGCTGTATAATACAGTGTTCTTTGCGTACAGCCTGCGGTTTGCCAGAAAACATGAGGTCTATGATTACCGTTCTTACAACAACGCATTTTACGGAAAGTTCGCCCCGATCTTTTCTAACTTGTTCGAAGTACTGTATATCTGTGTCATGTGTGTTGCACCGGCAGTGGCTTTTGCCACAGGCGGGGCAACACTGAGCGAACTGACTGGACTGCCGTATCTATTGTGTACGTTTCTGATCGGCGTGTTTATTTTCATTGTGGCGATTTTTGGGACAGATCTGGTGCGAAGAGTAGCCTCGGTTCTGTCTGTCTGCATCATCGCAGGGCTGCTGATCGTGTATATTCCGAACATTATTGTCAACTTCTCCGGGATACAGGATGCAGCAGTGCGTATGACCGCAGAGGATCTTCCTCTGGGAGACGCACTGTATTCCGCTTTTTTGTACGGAACATTCCAGCTTTCCAATGTGGCGGTGTTCGTGCAGCATGCCAGCTCTTTTGAAAAGCCCCAGGATGCGGTCAAAAGCATGGGAGTGGGATTTGTGGTTAATTCTTTGATCATGGTCATGGTAGTCCTTGGACTGATGACTGTGTATACAAATCCGGATGTTGCCGGGCAGAGTGTGCCTACCTTGTTTATGGTGCAAAATGGTGTGGGAGCATCCTTCATGACTCCGCTGATCTCGATCCTGATCATCCTTGGCGCAGTATCAACAGCTGTCAACATGGTGGCGGCGATGGTAAAGCGGGTCTGCGGCGAGAGGGGAGACAGGGAGGGAAAGCAAGAAAAAGACACGGAAAAGAAAGGATTCCGTGCCTCAAAAAAGGAAATCATTGCGGCGTTTATATGCTGTATCCTTGATTTTGGCATTGCACAGTTCGGTCTTTTAACCTTGATCCAAAAAGCATACAGCGCTATCGCGTACCTGGCGATTCCGGTGATTTTGATCCCCTACATTATACATATGATCGTGACAAAGTTTGATACGAAAAACGAATGATTATCCATAAAAGACAAGCCATCGGCGGGGACAAGACTGCCGCAGGAGTGATAGATAACGATGATGTCCGGACGTATGGCCTGTCCATTCAGGAGATCGCTTCCAGGACAGGGTATCCGGACAGCTTCTCGTTTTCCAAGCAGTTTAAAAAATATACTACCTTAACGCCCAGGCAGTTCCGGATGCTCCATCAGGTACAGGGGAACAGACATTGACGAAGCGTTTTCGGGTCTGATAGACTGGAAATGAAAAGACAGGAGGTGGTTCTTTGCTGTTCCGGCAGATGAAATATTTTGTGGCAGTGGTAGAGTGCAACAGTTTTACAGAGGCAGCCCGGCAGTGCTATATTTCTCAGTCTGCGGTTTCCCAGCAGATCAGGGCTTTGGAAGAGGAGCTGGGAGTGGAGCTGATCCACAGGGAAAACCGGAGATTTTCCCTTACTCCAGCAGGAGAATATTTTTATAACCAGAGCAAGGGGCTGTTAAGTGAGGTGGAGGATATCCGCCGTGAGACGATCCGTATCGGGCAGGATGCGGAGCTGCAGCTTCGGATCGGATACCTCAGGTGCTACAGCGGTCAGGAGCTTCACCAGGCTGTGGCGGAGTTTTCCAGGATTTATCCGGAAGTGGCGATCAGCATTGTCAATGGTACCCACGAAGAACTGTATGACCTGCTGCGGTTCGGAGGGGTGGATCTGATCCTGAACGACCAGAGGAGAGCCTTTTCAGATCAGTACGCCAACTATCAGCTGCTTCGCTGCGGATGCTATGCAGAGATTTCCGCAAGGAATCCGATCAGCAGCCAGGAGTCGGTAGAACTGGAAGAACTGAAACATATTTCCTGTATTCTGATCTCTTCCAGAGAGCAGCAGAATACAGAAGAGGACTATTTTAAAAATACTCTTGGATTCGGGGGAAGGTTCCTGTTTGCAGAGAATCTGGAAGAGGGAAGGCTTATGGTGGCAGGCGGACGCGGGTTCCTTCCTGTTGAAAGCGTGGGAACGCTTCCGCCTCCTTCGGCTGCGATCCGCCGCCTTCCGATCATGCAGAACGGACAACAGCTTCAGAAAAATTACTGCCTGTTCTGGATCAAGGAACACAGCAATTATTATATTGAAGAATTTGCTCAGATGCTGCGGAATCTTCTAAAGCATTCTGAGGAAAAATAGAAAAGTTTTTTCCAGTAATCTCATATTGTTCTTCATGCAGAAACTAAGTACAATCAGTCTGGTCAGAAATTGACAATAAATTTTTGAAAGGACTGAAAGAAGGTATGAAAAAAATAAGAGCCCTGCTGGTAGCAGCAGTTACCATATATGGACTCTTATCTGGAAGCATGGAGGTTTGTGCGGCAGACGTGGCGGAAATGAAGATCGAGACCACGTCTGCTTTTGTTAGAAAAGAAGAGGAAGTCAGGCTTACCTTTTCGCTGGAAGGCTATTCCGGGATCGAGGACGGTATGAATGCGGTCAAGGGGATGCTGGAATATGATTCTGAAGTGTTTGAAGAGCCTTCGATAGAAGATTTCGAGACGCAAAATGCCTGGGAGCGATTATTTTATAACCCGGAAAACGGACAGTTTGTGCTGATCCACCGCCCGGGAAGCCTGAAAGAAGGCGAGGTGTTCAGCCTTCGGTTGAGAGCCAGGGAAAAGGTCTCTGCAAAGGAAACAACGGTTGCGGTCAGAGAGATATCCGTTTCAGAAGGAAAAGAGGATCTGACGCCGGCGGATGGTGAGATGAGACTGTCTGTTGTTGCAGAAACGGAAGGGGCTGCCGGGGAAACGCCTTCCACGGAAGGTGGAGGATCAGACTCACAGACTTTGATGGAACCGGAGGACCGTGGAGGTGTGGAAACCGGAGATCCTTTTGCCAGGATCCTGACGGCCGGCCTGTTCCTTGCAGGATCGGGGCTGATCCTCCTGTCTGTCATTGTCTGGCGGAAAAAACAAAAGTTTCCCGGAAATGCCAGGATCCTGGCAGGATTGGTTCTTTTTGCAGGAGTTTTTTTCCTGACAGCCGGAGGAGCCTTTGCATTTGCAGGAAAAGGCGACCTGAATGATGATGGAGAGATCGCGTATACAGATGTGGAGCTTTTGGAGCGGCATCTCATCGGCCTGAAACTTTTGCCGGAAAACAGGCGAAGCGCGGCGGACATGAACCGGGACGGGGATTTGACGGTTACGGATCTGGCTTTACTGATCCGGAAGATTGAAAAAACAGTGAACTATGATGTTCAGTTTTCTTCTGCCATGGAGAAGTTCCATTTTGAAAAGGGAGAACAGGTGGAATTAAAATTCCTTGCAGACATTTCTCATGGAGGCCAGATCGAAAAAATAACGGTAAACGGGGAAAGTACTGACGTAGAGAAAGACGGGGAAAGTTCCATATATACGGCTTTTGTGGAGACAGGGGAGAATGCAGGGGTACAGAAGCTCCATATAGCAGATATTCATCTGCAGGGAGGGCAGAAAATAGAGACAGACCACACGGAACATATAGAGATTTTAAAGGATGTACCGGAAATCAGAGGATTTCTTTCAGAAGAAGTGAAAGAAACGGCGCAGATGAAGGTTACCTTTGCACTTGAGGATCCGGACGATGCCCTGACCGGAGCAAAAATGGAAGTGGTAAAAGAAGCGGATGGTACAGAGCTGGACTCCTGGGAAGTGAAGCCAGGTGAAAATGAGTTTCTGCTGGATCTGGAGGAAGGAGTTCCGTACAAGGCGTATATCACGGCTGCATATGACAGGACGAGTGGCAGCCTGCCTTCTGACGGAAACTACAGTGGCAGCTTTGCCATGGAAAAGGAGCTGCAGATGAATCTTGACTATGGCTTTACCTTTGGCGGCCTGAAAACGGTGGATGAAACAGGGACTCAGACTGACAGGTTTCATAAGAACCAGCCGGTCACCTTAATGCTTGAAAGCGGTAATCACACCGGATTTGCACCGGAACGGATCACTGTGAATGGCAAGGAGTATCCCGTTTCGCTGACAGCCCAGGGATATGCCGTGGTGGTTGACGGTTTTCAGAAGACCGGAAAGACAGAAATCCGGGCGGAACAGATCATTCTGGAAAATGGGAAAGCTTTTTCACTGGGAGAGGATCAGAAGATTACGGTTACCATCTTAAAAGAAATGCCGACAGTGCAGGGATTATCAGCAGTTGAAGACGCCGGAGCCGGGCTGTTTAGGATCTCTTTTCTGCTGACGGATCCAGACAGGGCACTTTCAAACCATCAGCTGCAGATTCTAAACGCAGAGGGAAAGGCAGTGGGAGAAAAATCCTTCCAGGAGGAAGATCTGGAGGAGGGACAGTTTAAAGATAAGATTGAACTTTCAGATACAGGTCTTACCTCTGATTATATTGTACAGATTGTAGCGGACATGGATGTCTCGGCGGACGGTACGGAAATGGAAGCTGGAAAAGTCCTTGCCGGGGAAACGATAAAGGCCAGCCCGAGAGTACTGGCTGCGGAGGCCGGAGCAGGTGTTTCTTATCTGGAAAAAGGGGAAGAGGTGAAGCTTTCCTACATGCTGGAACATAATGTAGAGGCTGATCTTTCCTCTATCGTAGTGGATCATGTGGAAATACAGCCTGTCCGTCATCCGGACGGCAGGTGGGAGGTATCAGTGTCCGCACCAGATAAGGCAGGGGTGCATGAATTCAAACTTTCCCAGGTAGTCTTTAAAGACGGCAGCATGGTAGAGGCGGCATGTCCGATTCGGGCAGAGGTATTGAAAGATGTCCCTCAGGCAGAGAACCTGTCCTGGAGTAAAACTCCGGAGGATGAATTGGATGTGAGGGTTGAACTGTCTGATCCGGATGGAGCCCTTGGAGTGGCGAAAGTCCAGATCGCAGAAGAAGGAGGAAGGACTCTTCTGGAAGAGGCAATAGGCGTTGGAAAGAATGAGGTGTCTGTACTGCTGACGGCAAAGGAAAGCTATGTGGTCACTGTGACAGCAGATTATGACAGGGATACGAATGCGCTGGATGATCAGTCCAATGAGTTCCGGAAGGAAGTGCTTGCTCAGGAAACAGTCCTGGCTTCAAAAGAGGCACTGGAACTGAAAGATGTTACGGCTGAGCGGCTGTACTACGCAGGCAGAAACAGCGCGGAAGAAGTAGAAATCCTGGATATCACCGGAGGACTTCCGGACGATCAGGAACAATATTATGCAGTAATAGAAATGGAAGGGATGCCGGATTTCTATGCAGGGATCCGGGAGTTCCGAAAAGACCGGGAATCCGGCAGAGTCTATGCGGTTCTTGATCAGGAGGAAATGGTCCAGTACGGAGCGGACGGGACAAGGAGTACAGAGTACCGGTTTCCTGTGGCTTATAAAGATGAGCAGGGAGAACATCCGGTGATTGACAGCGCGGAAGAATTATTTCGGCAGATGGCGGCCGACCCCAGAGGAAGCTTTGAATTGGAAGGAGACCTGGATGCCTCTGGAATTTCAGCGGATGCGGCGGCTGTAGCCGGTACGTTTTCCGGGGAACTTCATGGGAACGGGCATAAGATCAGAAATCTTCCTGCCTCCTTGTTTCAGACCCTGAGCGGAGCTTATATCCATGATCTTGTGATCGAGGATGCCCGGATTACGGCACAGCAAAGTGGGATTCTGGCCTCTGTCATTCAGAACCAGTCCCGGATTGAGAACGTATTTCTGGTGGATTCATCTATTTCCAACGGGATGGATGGAATGGGAGCGTTTGCCGGACGCCTTGTCAATTCTTCTATCCGGAAAAGCGCATCCGTGAATGTATCGGTTAAAGGGCTGGTGGCGGTCGGCGGAATCGTCGGAAAGACAGAAAACGGGGCGTTGATCGAGGACTGTTATGTGACGGGAAAAGTGCAGGGAACGTATGATCATCCTTCCCTGGGTGCGAGAACAGGAGGAATTACCGGATGGCATGGAGGCGGAATGATCCGCAGATGTTATACAAAGGCTCAGATTATCGCTCCCACGAAGAAGGGGAACGGCGGCATCATAGGAGGACCAGATAAAGGAAGTCCTGAGATTGAGTATAGTTTAAGTATGAGTACAGGAGCGGGATATCGGATCGCCGGATTTGACGTGCTTGGAAAGGTAGAGGAAGTCTATGAATATGCGGGGTCTGACAGTAGTACGAATGTGACGGAAGACAACGCATCCCGTGTAAAGGAGACAGACGCAATATATGAACAAGAGTTTTACCAGGAGACGTTAGGATTTCAGGAGAAAGTCTGGGATCTGGAGGGAGTATCCTATGGGAAACTTCCTTCCTTAAAGCAGGCGCCTGTCAGGGACAATGGTTTTGATATCCCGAATTATACTTTGATCATGGAGCATGACGGTTACAGGATGGAGCGTGAAAAAGCCTATGCAAATATGGCGGAGCTTCTGCCGATGGCGGATACCCGTATCTGGGTGGAATACGGTAACCAACTGCCGGATGAGGATATCTTTACTCTGGAGCGGATCCAGTTCGTGCTTCCCCTGGATGAAGGTGGAAGTCTGGTGACAGGGGTGAAAAAAGATGCCCCGGAAGAAATCAGGAAAATCCGTATTATATTTGAAAACGGTGAGAGGAAGGAGTATACCGTGACCAGCCGGAAACTTACAGGAAATGTGGCGGCTTCCTACCAGATAGACGGTACGGAGCTTCGTTATCAGTTTGACCGGTATGTGTCCCACATGGATCCTGTGTTTTTAGCCGAGACAGCGGCTATGATCTCTGCCTATGACTATATGTCGGAGATCTCCGGACTGACGCCAGAAGAAGAAAGCCGTCTGTATGCAGACTACTATCATGAAAATATCAGAACAGATATAGAAAAGGTACTTTGTAAGATTTATTCATCTGAAGACAGGTATCCTACCTACAGCAGTCATCCGGCGGTACAGGCATTGGCCGGGGAACGGATGAGGGAAGAAGAGACCTTGAAAAAAAGGCTGTATGCCTATAATTATTATGATAAATGGTACGGGATCGATTATCAGGGGGTTTTGTTAAGCGACCTGATGTTTTTCCGGGGAGAAGTGTTTGACCGGGAAATGACGGTGCAGTATCTGACAGATCAGCTTTTGTCTGTGGCAAAAGGGCAGCGGGATACCAACCAGCTGGTCACATTTTATAACAATGTGCTGAAGAATCATACCGGAGAAGGGCTGACTGATTTTCTGGGAGGCCTGGCAAAGAGCCTTGCTGGTTATGAAGATCCCAATGAGTGGTTCCGGGAAAATTTTGACGGAGTATTGGTAGAAAAGGAGGCTCTTGGCGATACGCAGGGAGAGATCCGCTATCGGATCTGGGACAATTTATGTGGTCTGGAGGAAGGGCGGAAGAGTCTGGTGCTTCAGATTCTGACAGCACCCCAGGAGGACATGTATCTGATCTCTGTCCCGTCACAACTTCTGGTAGGAAGTATGAACCGGTATCAGGAATATCTGACAAAGGATGGGCAGGAACGGGAGCGGATCCGGCAGACAGCGGAAGCCTATGCAGAAAAAATGGGGATTTTCTATGGGATATCTTCCCGGTGGATGAGCAGTGCGGCAGAGCAGCTGAACAGTTTTGTGAATATCCAGTATGATTCCAGGCTGGGATTTCCTCAGAGTGAGGCGGCAGACGAAGGAATCCAGGAGAAGGAGAAGACCAGAGATCCGGTTATGAAATGGGTCTATGAGGCGAATCATATGTTGAATGCTCTCAATGGCAGCGCGGCTGTGGCAGACGGAAGCATTGTAATCTGGATGCATACGCCGGCTCTTGGGACCAGTGACTATATTTTCTTTACCTTCAGCCATGAAACCGCTCATAATCAGGACGGAAGATATTTTTACGGTGGAGCAGGAAGAAGAAAAGGCACTGGGGGAGAAGCCCATGCAGATGGAAATATTGCACAGGAGATGCGAGACGGATGTATGGTATTCAATATCTCAAAGATTAATGAGATCGGGACGGAAATGACAGGTAATTTCAGTTATGAACGCATCGACTCGGCCGAAAAAGTAAAAAGTTTTTATCAGGAAATGTTTGAGACAGGGTATGTGCTCGACTATTTGGCTGCTCAGGCCTTTTTTGAACTGACACCGCAGCAGCAGGCAAAAGTGGCGGTCCAGGCGGAACATACGCCGGGTGGGAAGGATTCTATGAGTACTGCTTACCGAAAACTATCGGCAGAGGAGATCAAGGCAATGAACCTGAACCGAATGGAGGATCTTTGGGAGCATAAAATTTCAATCCGGAACGCTTCGTCTTATCCTGAAAATGTGGGAACAGCCACAGACGGAAGCTATGGATTTGAGTCCTTTTACACGATGAACTGGTACCAGTCTCATAATGACAGCGGTTCGCCGGATACCCATTCCTTTAAAAGGCTGGGACAGGAGATGCTGGGACTTGCCGGCTATGAGGATGGATATATGGTCTATCTGTCTGCTCTCAGTGAAAATGATCTGGATGCTCTGCGAAAGATTACGAAAGATCCGGATATTACCTGGAAGGACTATAAAATGAACCGCTACCGGGAAGTAGAACAAAAACTGGACCAGATTCCGTATTTTGACAAGGACGTGGTCATCGGTCAGTTTCGGGCAGCCTTTGAGGCAGATGCCGTGAACGGAAATACGAACCAGAGCGTGGAGGTAAAGAGGATGCTCTATGGACTGATCAAGAGAGTGACCGGGGATTTTTCACAGGGAGGCATCTATCAGAGCCCGTCAGTTATTCCGGTTACATCGGCAGAAGAACTGATCCGGCTTGCAGCGCAGAATCCATATGGATACTACCGGCTGGAGCAGGATCTTGACTTTAGCAGCGTAGCGGCAGCAGGCGGAAGCTATATACCAGGAAGATTTATCGGAATCCTGGATGGAAACGGATATCAGATGACAGGAATGCAGTATCCGCTGTTTGGTGATCTTCAGTATGCCCAGGTGAAAGACCTTACGGTCAGCGCGCCGTCTTACGCAGGGGATGCCCAGGCTCTCTTCGCGGTGAAGACCAGAAAAGTGACATTTGGGAATATCTCCGTGGAAGATGCTGATATGCCGCTTCCGCTGGTGAGGACTAAGACAGAAGGATATTATGAATATGGAGAGATGAATCTTACCATAGGAGACAGGAAAATCACATCCGTAGAAGAACTGCTGGCAATTGGAGATACGCCGGAGGCATTAAAAAAGAAATATGTGCTGGAGTCGGACCTTGATTTTGGCGGACGGGATGTCGGGAGCTTTGCTGTCAATGGAACGTTTTCCGGAACACTGAATGGAAATGGACATTCCATATCCGGACTGGAAGGAGTATTATTTGAGAAGCTGGATGGGGCAAGTGTGTCTGCACTTACGATCGAAGGATCAAAGCTTACAGAGGATGTGCAGCAAGGAGCGCTTGCCAACGAACTGAAAAACTCATCTGTCGAAAATATCAGTGTCAGGAACCTGGTAATCCATAATGGAGCCGGACAGGTGGGAGGTCTTGTGGGAATTGCTTCAAACAGTGAAATCCGGAGAATATCGGTGGAAAATCTGTCTGTGAGGTCTGGCAATACCATTGGTGGTATTGCAGGGCAGTTTGACGGCAGGATCCTGGAAGACTGTATCGTAACGGGTACGCTCGAAGGGACGCTCCGTCACCCCATGGGCGCAAGGATTGGCGGTATCACCGGCTGGCAGGGTGGAGGAATTATCCGAAGATGCCTGACCAAAGTCGAGATTACGGCGCCGGAGAACACTGGAAACGGCGGAATCATCGGCGGGCCACAGAGTGGGAATGCAGTGGTGGAAAGCTCTCTCAGCCTGAGCACCGGCGTCAATGCCAACCGGATCTCCGGATGGGATGTGCTTGGGATTACCAGCAGTGCATATGAGCTGGACAGCTCAGATAGCACAAGCAACAGGAATGAGGCCAATACAGACCGGATATTCCAGGTATCCTTTGAAGAGACCAAGGAGAAGAGCTTTTATATCGAGACACTCGGATGGAGCGAAGAAACCTGGGATTTTGAGACGCTGACAGAAGAAGGCCGGCCAAGGCTGAGACCATAATGTCTGTGTGATATAAATTAAAAGCTATCAGGGATGAATGATCGATCCCTGATGGCTTTTTAAGGAAATCTGTCATTGTATTCCTTTCTAAGATATGATATTCTATGTGCATAGATATCAGTCATGGTATCTTCATCATATTTAGTCATGGCCGGAAGGCTTCGTATTTTCGAATATTCTTTTCGAAAAAGTTATCCCAGAGCATGAAAAATTTCATAGGAGGAATGCGTATGACAAATGTTCTGCAGCAGTACTTTCCTGCAATTCGGACACAAGAAGCAATTATTGAAGAAATTGCAGGCAGCGACAGGCTTTTGAATGTCTGGAAAAACTGGAATGAAGATCAGCAAAGAGAATTTTTGAATTTTTGTACGGGAGTGAAAGGAATTAAAGTTTTATATGATTCCTTTTTTAAAGAAATCATGGATCCGGATACAGCACCAGAACGTCTGGAGGAACTATTGTCCCTGATTTTGGGAGAGAGTATTAAGATTCTCAAGACACTTCCTAATGATTCGACCCGGATTGCGGATGAAAGTTCATTGGTTATTATGGATATTGTGATAGAGTTGGAAGATCACAGTATTGCAAATGTTGAGGTGCAAAAACTTGGATATAAATTCCCCGGACAGAGAGCAGCATGTTATTCTGCGGATTTGCTGCTCCGACAATATAAAAGAATCAAAGGAGAGAAGGGAAAAACCTTTAGCTATAGAGATATTAAAAAGGTATATACGATTATATTTTATGAGCATAGTCCGGCAGAATTCCGCAAATTTCCTGAAGATTTCATTCATCGGTCTTCGCAGAAGACAGACACCGCTGTTAAAATTGATTTGTTGCAGGAATTTGTGTTTATTCCGCTTGACAACTTCCGGGGGATTCTGCACAATAAAGGTATCAGAAACAAGCTGGATGCATGGCTGACGTTTCTTAGCGTAGATGAGCCGGAGATAATTGTAAAATTAATGCAGAAATATCCGCAATTTCAAAAATATTATGAAGAAATCTATCAGTTGTGTAGGAATACAGAGAAGGTGATGGGTATGTTTTCCAAAGAGTTACAGGAACTGGATCGGAACACCGTACAGTATATGATTGACGAAATGCAGGACGTGATAGATGCACAGCAGGAGGATATCAGTAAGAAGCAGGACGTGATA